>JBBIQJ010000109.1:0-8700 GCA_037442385.1 Armatimonadota bacterium | reverse complement strand
CGGTTCCCGCGTCCGTACGGGCATCGGTAGGGGCGCGTTGCACCCGCCCCCAAGGGCGGGTGTGGATTGAAACGGCCGCGGCAGAATTTGTCTCATCTATCTTGGTGTTGCACCCGCCCCCAAGGGCGGGTGTGGATTGAAACAAAGGCGGTATCGGCAATCACAAGGTCGATACCGTACGTTGCACCCGCCCCCAAGGGCGGGTGTGGATTGAAACACCGACGGTCTGTTCGAGGCGGACGACGCGGATCTGGTTGCACCCGCCCCCAAGGGCGGGTGTGGATTGAAACACCGACGGTCTGTTCGAGGCGGACGACGCGGATCTGGTTGCACCCGCCCCCAAGGGCGGGTGTGGATTGAAACGGGCTTTGGAGTGCGGAAGCGGGCTTCCGCACTCCACAAGTCAGCGGGTGTGGGTTGAAATGGGATTTGAAACTTGCTTCCGCGTTCCACAAGTTGCACTCGCCCTCAAGAAGCGATACAGGAAAATGAACAGCAAGAAAGCGCGCTCAGGTTTTTTTCCGACGGATGAAGTCCTTCCTCTTGTACAAAGCCCGTCCGTGCTGGCTGCTGTAGTCTGGGTATTCTGGCAAAATCACGCGCAGGAATGCGAGGGCTAGCTCAGCCAACGCAGGGCGGTTTCGTCTCCTAGGAATGGCTTCAAGCCGTCAGGCAACCCCAAAGCCCAACGGGTAAACCTGCTCTGTTGCAAAGACGCGCACTCCACCTCGTGGTACGATTAATGTCGCCGTGTGGGGCGTGGGGACCGCGCCCCTACGCATGCCCGTACGGACGCGGTCCCCGCGTGTCGTTCCGCGAATCCTCCCTTCTTTGCAACAGAGCGAGTAAACCCGTTCCTCATAAACGAAGTCGGGCTGCGCTGGCTCAAACAGCCGACAGCGGTCTGACGCTCACCCAATCTCCCGAATCTGGGTGGGTGGCTCAGCGTTCAGCGAAACTGCGCCTTCTTCCGTAAGGGTGTACACATTCTCGATTCGCACGCCGAACCGCCCTGGCAGGTAGATGCCCGGCTCAATCGTGAAGCAGTGCCCCACTTCCAGCGGACTGGTGTTGCCCTCCACGAGGTAGGGCGGCTCGTGGACGGATAGCCCGATTCCATGCCCCGTGCGGTGGACGAAGTAGTCGCCGTAGCCTGCTTCGGTGATAACGGCGCGGGCGGCGCGATCGACCTCCTGCGCGGGCACGCCGGGTTGGGCAGCCTCGCGGGCGCGCATGTGGGCATCGTAGACTATCGTGTAGAGTTTTTTCGCCTCCTCTGGCGCGGCCCCCACGCTCACCACGCGCGTGATGTCGTTGCAATAGCCTTCGTACACCCCGCCGAAGTCAATCACAATCACATCGCCCTGCTGGAGCATGCGGTGCCCCGTGGTGTAGTGGGGTTTGGAACTGTTCTCGCCCGAGGCGACAATCGGGATGCCGAAGGCGAGCTTGGAGCCTGCGTCGTACAGGGCGCGCTGGATGGCGAGCGCCACCGACCATTCGGTGTAGCCCTCGGCGCACAGCTCCAGCCCTGACGCCAGCGACTCGTCGGTCAGGCGCGCCGCCTCGCGCATCAGGGCAATCTCGGTCGCGTCTTTCTGGGCGCGGGCGTGTGCCATCAGCTCGCCTCCACGCCGGAACAGTGCAGTGGGCAGAAACTCCTGCAGAATCAGCAAAAACATCGCGGGCATCTCGTCGTCCACCGCTATCACGCCCGTCTCCAGCTGGGGATAGTCCTGAATCAGGCGCTGGAGTGCGCTGACGGGTCCTTCCGAGTCGTGCCACACATAACGCACCGTCCAGCCCGCGGGGTTCGCTTCGGCGCTCTCCGCGCTCAGCGCGGGCACGAACCACACGGGGTCGCCCTCGCGCGGCGCCAGCAGGAACATCAGGCGCTCCAGCGGCGGCTCCGAAAACCCGCTTAGGTAAAACATGTTCACAGGCGTGCTGGCAAGAAAGGCGTCCACCCCTTCCGCCAGCATGCCCTCCTGCACTTTCGCCAACCGCTTGCGAAACAGCTCGTGCGCCATCCTTAACACCTCTCAGATTCGGATCATTAGCCAATCACTCAGCAGGTAGTAGATGCGCCCTATCAGCAGTGCCATACGCGCCATCACTGTGTTGCCAAATATCGCGCCCAGCCCTATCATCAGGAACCAGCGCCCCGCTGTCGCGATATTTTTCACCATGCCTTTCTGGGGATACGAGAAGGTGAAGTAGACCAGCACGGAAGCCAGAATGAGAATGAAAACCCAGTTTGTGAGAACGCCAAACAGGCTCACATCGGGGTTCGTGCTGGACATCCAGAGCGGTCGGGACAGCGTACTACTGAGCTGCACCACATAGCGTGAGGCGAACTCCTGGAAGAAAAGCCCCGCGGAAGTGCCCACCAACGCGCCAATCACCAGACGGCTGACCCAACCGTAGCGCTCACTGTAGATGAAATACAGATACATACCGAAGGGCACCAGAAACGCCCACGCCCACTGTCCCTGTACCCAGATAGGCGTAATCCAGTAGCGATAGAGGATATCCACGCCCAGGGGGCCCAGAGAGTAGCCCGCTGCCAGCCCAATATACATATGTTCGAAGAAACGGTAGACGGGGTTTTCGCGATACAGAAGCGAATAGATGGCGAGGGTACACACAACCCCAATCCACACATTGGCTCGCTCTAAACTCAGGGGTAGGAATTGTTGCAGATCCATTGCGTCAGCCCTCCTGTCTTTGCTGGAGACGGTTCATAAACAGCGCCAGATTGCCCAGAAAGATGAACAGAATAATCAGCACATGCGAGAACGAGATGGCGTTCACGAAGCGCGTGCCCAGCCCCACGATGCCGAGCAACTGTTCGTACTCCTGAGCGCCTTTCGCGCCGGTAATCATGCCCTTAATTTGCCCGGAATCGAGGAAGGTGTAGGCTTCTGCCGCCATCACGGAGGTAGGGCAGTAAAGGATTTTAGTCTCTTTAGGGGCATAGGAAATCCAGAACGGCACCGTGCCTGATGGGGTTACATCGATAATCATCTTATACTGGCGCAGCGAGGTGACTTCCTTCAGCAAGGGCAATTCGCTCACCGGCTTCCCGCGCACATCTTTTTTGATGGTATCGGGCAGGTCGTTGACCATGCCCTTGATGGACACGATCAAGTTGGTAACAAACCCGAAATGCGCCCAATCGCGTCCGTATTCGTAGCCTCCTTCCTGAGTGAGACGCGACGCTAGGCGGTACGAAATGTCGCGCGACTGGGCTTCCACAGAGATCAGAGTGAACTTGACTTTCTTGCGCATTAGGTGGCGAATGACCGCCTCCAACTGCGGCTGGTTCTCGGCGATCGTGCTGGCGCTCCAGTTGGAAGAGATCATTACCAGGTCGCCCGGCTGGAGTTTTTCTATTTCATCATAGAATTTCTGCACCGGCGGCGAAACGGCAGCCCGCATGCGAATGGGCAAGAGCAAAAACAGCACAATATTTGCGAACAGGAGCAGGTAGAGAATGCGCCTGTCGATGCTCAGCATGCGCTCCCAGAGGCTCGGTCCTCGTGTCTGCATCGTTGGTTCCTCCTTATGTAACGCCGCGCTCCAGACTCAGCCACAGGCGGATTGCCATCGCCAGCCCGCCAATCCCGACGCCGAACTCAATCGCGCGCTGAACAGGAGCGTTCAGCGAAGTGAGAATCCAGTTCGCCACGCCGGGCAAGAGCGGGCTGATGTTGGCTCCCAGCGGCACCACACCGATCATCACCACTACCGCAGTGAACATCAAAATGCCTGCTTCTACAGAACGGATTCGAAAGGCACGATAGGCGGCGGAAAAGATGTAAAATGCAATGAGGGAGAACATCGCCGCGTCTAACTGCACCAGCGTATAGTCAAACAGCAGCTTGAATCCCTGCTCCAGCAGGGGCGTCTTTTCCACCAGCTCCTGCTCCGAGAGCGTATTGGCGATACTGAAAGTTGCCATCACCACAAAGGAAATCAACAGCACCAGACTGTAGCCCCACTGAGTGCGCTGTTGAACCACATTCCGCAGATGCAAGCGCACTAACCCGTAGGTTCCCAGCGCCAGCGCCAGCGCCGTAATCACCTGCACGGCTTGCTGAGCAGGCTGAATCGCATCGGTTAAGAAGTTTTTTTGTTCCTCATTAACAGGCAGGAAAAACTCTGTAGCAAAGAAGAGACCTGCCAAAAAAGTAATAGTAACAATAATCGCACGCCGACCGCGGGGAGGCAGGGCATGCAATAAGGGCACTAACCCCATCATCAGGATGAAAGCGCCCAGCACAATCATCCAGAGGATCAGCTGTCCTGTTGGCGAGTTCGGGTTCTGTATTTGCCACATTATTGACCTCCTCCGAAAAAGGCGCCCCAGCCGCCCGGTTGCCCCAGCAGTTTGACGATGGGCGCATCAGCGCCGAAAATAGAGGTGAGAACAGCGCCTGTGATGGCAATTAACACGAACAGCAGTTTGGCAATATCCTGCCCTACGAGGCTTCCCAGCAGCACTGGCTCGCGGCTGAGGTAGGCGCTGGTCGCGTAAAACTCATCCCCGATAATCGTGTAGTCGCATGCCGCAACAAAGAAGGGCACCTGGGTGAAACTAACGGTACCTGCGACCTGAATTGCGCCCACGATATTGCCTGTTTCGGCAAAGATGAGCGATTCGGCGTAGAATTCACCAAACATGAAGTTTGCCGCGACGCGCTCGCGCTGAATCAGCCCTGCCACGCCAGAGGCAAAAGCGAACTGACGGTCGGAAAGGAACCGAATCGCGTCGGGGTCGTACAGGTCGGGTCGTCCTGCCTCGTTGTAGGCGTCCTGAATCGCTTCCTGCGCCACCGCGTATACTGTGGCGTCGCCTGTCAAAAGGCGCATCGGCGTTGCGAAGCGGGCAATCTGCTTGGTGATGTATTTGAAAATGGTGAGCGCCTGCACTGCCACGACGCCGAAAGCGGTCATGCCAGGGATCATCGTGACAGGGCGTCCCATCTCGGTGGAGCGCCCGATTGCCTCATCGATGGCGTCCAGTCCAGGAATGCGCCGAATATACAGCGACGCCCCCGAACGGGCGATACCGATGCTCACCAGCACGGTGATGACAATTACCGCAATCAAGATTGCGGCGAACCAGTTGTCCGCCGCGTGCTGATATTGTGCCAGTCCACTAAGCCACAGGTTCTCCATAGGCGGCTATTCTCCTTGGGTTGTTGGGCGGCGTCGAGCGTGGCGCTGTTCTTCCTCCAGCTCTTCGATACGCTCGATGAGCCGATCCCAGTTTTCACGCTCGCTCATCAGTTGAGAGTACTGGTCAATCTTATCGAAGCCGAAAAAGGGCGCCAGAAGAGGAGCTAGGGCGACCGTTGCCTGCGAGCCGATAAATGCCAGAGGTCGGTGCAGGGTGAGCATAAGGACGGCAGGCGCTGCCAGCCCACGCTTAACCACCTGCTGTGCCAGCGCGTCAATCAGCTGCGCCTTCTGCTCCTCGCTCAAGGGTTCCTTCCAGAACTCACGCATAACGGCTCACCTCGTCATGCTTGCGCTTCTTTCGGGCGGATTTACTCTGGCTCTCCGGCGCGCCGCAATAGGTGCGCACCAGCTGTTCCACCTGCTCACGATGGTCGCCGTACCATAAAAAGATACCCCGATAGGCGTCTAGGCGGCTGGGGCGCGCGAGCGGGCTGAGCAGCACGCCATGCTCGCCCCACACAATGCGCTTGACCTGTTCCCAGCGCATCACGCGCGGCGCCAGACCACGCTGGCGAACTCCCTGCGCATCGGCTTCATAACGAACTGGCAGCAGGTAGTCCGCCGTCGCCGAGAAGAGCATCCAGAACGCCGCCAGCCCAAACAGCCAGTGCCCCATCAGCAGCCCACCCAGCAGCGGCGTCCCGAATAAAACCAGCACCACCACGGGCAGGCGCTCCGGCATCTGCTGTGCCAGATGAACCGTCCACCGATACACCAGTTGCTCTTTCGCCATGCGTTCCCCTGTAGATTCGCGCCTATCCCGCATATTCCTGCTACTTTCACGCAGAACCGCCCTATAGGGTACAATTCGCGCTACGGAGGACTATCCCAACGATGTTGAAAACGCCTATCCAAACCGAGCGTGCCCGCTTCGAAGTGATAGCAGAGAAAGTGCTGGCAGGCGAACGTCTTTCGTTTGAAGAGGGCTTGGCGCTGTTTCATCACCCCAATCTCCCTGAACTGGGCGCATTAGCCCACCTCGTGCGCATGCGCAAAAATCCCCAGCCCTATGTAACCTATGTGATTGGGCGTATCATCAACTACACGAATGTGTGCTGGGTGCGCTGTAAGTTTTGCGCCTTCTATCGCCCGCCAGGCAACCCCGAAGGCTATCTGCTTTCGGACGAGGAGATTCTGCAGAAAATCGATGAACTGGTGCAACAGGGCGGCACGGAGGCGCTTATTCAGGGAGGCTTGAACCCCAAGCTAAAGATAGACTACTTTGAAAACCTGTTCCGCCTGATTAAGCAGCACTACCCGCAGGTGATTATTCACGGCTTGTCGCCCGCGGAGATTCTGTATATCGCCCATATCTCGCGCTTGAGCGTGCGCGACTGCTTGATTCGCCTGCGCGAGGCAGGGCTGAACTCGGTACCAGGCGCTGGAGGCGAAATTTTAGTGGACCGCGTGCGCCAGCAGACTGCCCGCTTCAAAGACACCACGCAGGAGTGGCTGGATTTCATGCGCACCGTGCATGAGCTGGGCATGAAAAGCAGCGCCAGCATGATGTACGGGCATGTGGAGACGCTGGAAGACCGTGTGGAGCATCTGATTCGCCTGCGCGAGCTACAGGACGAAACAGGCGGCTTCACAGCGTTCATCTGCTGGAACTTCCAGCCCGAAGGCACGGAGCTGGCGCACCTTCCCAAAGCCACCGCCGCGGACTACCTGCGTACCGTCGCCGTCTCGCGCCTGATGCTGGACAACTTCGACCATCTGCAGGCAAGTATCCTCACACAGGGTCCCAAAATCGCTCAGATTGCTCTGCGCTATGGCATAGACGACATGGGGTCCACGATGATCGAGGAGAATGTGGTCTCGGCGCAGGGGTCTAAGTTTATCCTGAGTGCGCGAGAGATCGAGCGTGTCATCACGGGCGCGGGCTTTATCCCCAAACGGCGCAACACGCGCTACGAGATTCTGGACTAACCTACGGGTTTTGCTGGAACCGCTGGCGTCGCTTCCTGGCAATCCGCGCCACCAGAAAGATGCTCAGGAAGTAGAGGAACACCATCGGGATGCCGATTGCCAACATCGAGAAGGCATCGCCGGAGGGGGTAATGAGTGCCGCGAGTGCGACAATCCCAACCACAGCGTAGCGCCATGCGCGCCACATAGTTTCGGGCGTGGCGATTCCCACCTGCGCCAGGAACATCAGCACAATCGGCATCTGGAACCCCAGCCCGAAGGCGAACATCATCTTCACCACGAACAGCACATACTGGGCGGGGTTCTGATAAAGTACGGCATTGGGGTAGTCCTGCAGGTAGCTCAGGAAGAAGGTAAAAGCCGCAGGCAGAATGAAGTAGCCCAGCGCCACGCCTAAAAAGAACAGAAACACGCTGAAGGGCGCCACAAACAACACGGCGCGTCGCTCGGCACGGGTCAAACCCGGCGCGATAAAGCCCCACACCTCGCCCATCACCAGCGGAATCATGAGAATCAACCCGATAATCAACGAGAGTTTGAACTTGAGGAAGAACGGCTCGGTGGCGTGGGTAAACACAAACTGCGTGCCCTTGGGCTGGGTTTTCAGGAGCGGCTGCGCCAGAAAATCGTACACATACGGTTCCACAATAAAGCCGATAACCCAGCCCAGCATGAGGTAAAGGAGCGCCCGGAAGATGCGCTTGCGCAGCTCCTCCAGGTGCTCCATGAAAGTCGCCTTCGGCTCCTCATCGGTTCGGTCAGGCGGTGTTTTCAATCCTGCAGGCGAAGTCATCGGTTAGAGAATTTTGTCCAGCACCATGTCCATGTTGACGGTGATGCGGTTGATGGTGGTGCGTGGCGCTCCGCCCTGGGCGCCGCCAGCTCCGCCGGGCATTCCAGGCGCGCCCCCGGGCAGTCCCAGCCCGCCGCCGCGCGGACCGCGTGCCCCGCGCCCGCCAATCATGCCGCCTTCATCTTCCTCACCGCCGGCGAAGCCGCCGCGTCCGCCTATCGGGGGGGCGCCGCCGCCCATGAAACCGCCGCCCGCACCAGACTGTTCGTGTTGCGCCACTTCAAATTCAATCGTGGTGCGCTGACGCACAATCTGCCCAATATCGTAGGCGAAGTAGGTCTCCCGTCGGAACTTGACTTTGGCTTTTTCGAGTTTGACGCCACCCAGATCCAGCTCGCCTGGCAGATTGCCTGTGAACTCATAGACAATCTTGGCGCATTTGTAGCCGCGTTCCCACTCGAATCGCTCCAGTCGCGCTGCCGCGGGAATCTGTCCTTCCGCCACTTTCGAAATATCGCCAGAACGCAGCGGGTTACCCAACACAATTGTGCCTGTCCAGCGGTCGCCCGGCTTGAGCGGCTTGGGCGGAATGATGGCGAGGTCGCCCACCCAGTAGTAATACATGCCATACTGGAGTTGCTCTCCCAGCCGCGCGTTCTGATACAGTACACGCCCTGTCGGCTCCACCTCTTGATAAACGGGCGCGAAGTTGTTGCCTGTCAGCACTTCGT
>JBBIQJ010000108.1:0-8972 GCA_037442385.1 Armatimonadota bacterium | reverse complement strand
GCCGGGCTACCTGCTCAACACGCCCCCCGACCAGATTAGCCTGCATATTCACTACATTCAGCGCGTGCGTCAGGGCGAGGGACCCGTGCTGGAATTCCACAACGCGCCCGACTCACCCTACACGGAGCTCACGCTCTGTACCTTTGACGACCCCCAGCCGGGATTGCTCAGCAAGATTGCAGGCGTACTGTATGCGCACGAGGTGGAGGTGAGTTCCGCGCGCGTGCTGACTCGTGAGGATCCACCTCGCGTCGCGCTGGATACTCTGTGGCTTACGGTGCGCCACCGCCCACTAACAGCAAACCAGTGCGCCGTTCTGGAGCGCGACCTGCGCCAGGTGCTCCAGGGCGAACAATCGGTGGCAGAACTGCTCCGCGCCCACCAGAAAGACCCCGATGCCCCCCTTCAGGTGCATCAGCTCCAGTTCCATGAGAATGCCTCCGACCACTACACGGTGATTGACCTGCAGACGCCCCTCGATTCGGGCGCGCTCTATCGGGCATCGTATGCGCTTTCTCGACTGGGCTGGAACATCCACAGCGCACGATTGGGGCAGTGGGCGGGGCGCACCCTGATCAGTTTCTACTGCACCGACGCGCAGGGCAACAAGATTGACCCCTGTCACTACGCTGCCCTGGAAGCGATTCTCGCCTCAAAGCCAGAGACGCCCCTTGACAACCCGCGCGCCGATGTGGTATAATATAAGCGCTCGGAAGCAACCGGGCGAATAGCTCAGGTGGGAGAGCGCTTCCCTTACAAGGAAGAGGTCGCAGGTTCGAGTCCTGCTTCGCCCACCAGTGCGAGCCGTAAACAAGCGGGGCTGTAGCTCAGCCAGGTCAGAGCGCTAGCCTGTCACGCTAGAGGTCGCGGGTTCAAGTCCCGTCAGCCCCGCCATTTCTACCCTGCCCGCCGGGGTAGCTCAGGTGGTAGAGCACTGGACTGAAAATCCAGGTGTCGCCGGTTCGACTCCGGCCCCCGGCACCATCGGGCGAGTGGTGGAATGGTAGACACGCCAGACTTAGGATCTGGTGGGCATTTGCCCGTGGGAGTTCGAGTCTCCCCTCGCCCACCAAATCGGGTATAATACCCACGCTATGTGCGGGAGTAGCTCAGTGGTAGAGCACCTCGTTGCCAACGAGGGGGTCGCGGGTTCAAATCCCGTCTCCCGCTCCATCTTTAAACCATCCAAGAGGGAAACCCATGCAAGTCTTGTCCGTCCAGCAGCTTAACCCCGTAACGATACAGATCGCCATCGAAGTCGATACCGAGACTGTCCAGCGTGCGTTTGACCGCGCGGTGCGCTATCTGGGTAAGAATGTGCGCGTGCCCGGCTTCCGTCCCGGTCAGGCGCCCCTGAACATCCTCAAACAGATGTTGGCGCCCGACATAGTGCGCCGCGTCGCCAGCGAAATTCTGGTCGAGGAGAGCCTCGAACGCGCCTTGCAGGAACAGAGTGTTGTTCCCTATCGCCCCCCAGGCATCGAAATCGAACAGTTGCAGGAAGGGGAGCCGTTCCGATTCAAAGCCACAATCCCCCTGCGCCCTGTGGTGGAACTGGGCGATTACGAATCAATCCATATCCCCCTCCCCACAGTGGAAGTCTCCGATGAAGAAGTGCAACAGGTGGTAGAAGCCCTGCGCGAGGAAACCCTCACCCTGGAGCGCGTGAGCGACGCGCAGGCGGAGGTGGAGGACAGGCTCGTGATTCAGATGCGCCCGCTGGAGCCAGACGATGCGCGCCCTCAGCGGTTTATGGTGATCCTGGGGCGCTCCTTCGCCGAACTAGATAACGCCCTCGCGGGCATGCGCGAAAACGAAACCAAACAGCTGGAGCTCACCTTCCCCGAAAACTGGGACGATCCCGAACTCGCAGGCAAAACGGTTCCCGTAGAACTGACCTTGCAACAGATTCATCGCCCGCGCTACAAAGACGATAGCGCTCTGGCGCAGTTTTTCCAGCACGAATCGCCTGAATCGTTGCGGGAGACAGTGCGCGGGAACATCCTGAGCCAGAAAATGCAACAGGCGATTAACGACGCCACAGAGCAACTGCTTCAGGCGTTACGCGAACGCTGTACGGTGCATATCCCCGAGGCGCTTGTAGAAGAGGAGACCCGGGCGGAAGCCGTCCAGTTTGCCGAACGGCTTCAGGCAAACCGAATCTCGGTGGAACAGTTTCTCCAGCAATCCAACATGTCTCGCGAGCAACTTCAGGAGGCGCTCCGCCAGCGCGCCCTCGCACGGCTCCAGAACACCTTCATCCTGCTCGAAATCGCCAACAAAGAGCAGCTGGAACCCACGCGCGAGGAGATCGAGCAGTACCTTGAGCAGTTCATTGCGGAGAATGCGAAAACCCCTCAGGAGCGCGCTCGCATGCGCGATGATCAGGAGCTGCGCTATCAGCTCACCCAGGAACTGCGTATCGAAAAGGCTCTCCAAAAACTGACCGCGAATCTCCAAAATAAGGAAGCAGAAGGAGCGACGCCATGAACGACCGACTCATTCGCAGCCAGCTGATTCCGATGGTGGTGGAGCAGACCGCGCGCGGGGAGCGCGCCTACGATATCTACTCCCGACTGCTCAAAGACCGAATCGTGTTCATCGGCACCCCCATCGACGACTATGTGGCGAACCTGATTGTCGCCGAACTGCTTTACCTCGAGAAAGAAGACCCCGACAAAGACATCGATATGTATATCAACTCGCCCGGTGGCGTGGTGAGCGCAGGGCTGGCAATCTATGACACGATGCAGATGATTAAGCCCGATGTGGCGACCATCTGTATTGGGCAGGCAGCCAGCATGGGCGCCGTGCTGCTGGCAGGCGGCGCACCTGGCAAGCGCTATGCCCTGCCACATGCCCGCATCATGATCCACCAGGTTCACGCAGGGTTTCAGGGCACAGCGCTCGATATCGAGATTCAGGCGCGCGAAGTTCTCCGCTATAAGGACATCCTCAACAATATTCTGCACCGACACACGGGGCAACCCATCGAGCGCATCGAACAGGACACCGCCCGCGACTACTTTATGTCTGCAGAGGAAGCCAAGGAGTATGGAATAATCGATCATGTCCTCTCTCGGCGAATGGGGGAGGAATAATCTCAAACGCAACAGGAGGCAATTGTGGCGAGAATTTCGTCGGAGAACCGAATGATGGATCGGTGTGTCCTCTGCGGGAAAACCCGCGAGCAGGTGCGAAAACTGATCCTGGGGATGTATGGTGGGGTCTGCTCGGACTGCGTGCGTCTTGCCAGCGACATTCTTAAAAACGAGATGCAGTCTTCCGGTGCGGGCGTTCACGCCGGGAGCGTGGACACCATTCCCAAACCCAAAGATATCTATCGCGTGCTGAACCAGTATGTGGTCGGGCAGGAACGCGCCAAACGGGTGCTGTCGGTGGCAGTGTATAACCATTTCAAGCGCCTCAAAGCGGGCAACGCCACCGATGTGGAGCTGCAGAAAAGCAACATCCTGCTGATTGGTCCCACAGGGAGCGGCAAAACGCTGCTGGCGCAGACTCTGGCGCGGATTCTGAATGTGCCCTTCGCAATTGCCGACGCCACCGCCCTCACCGAAGCGGGCTATGTGGGCGAGGATGTGGAGAATATCTTGCTACGCCTCATCCAGGCGGCAGATATGGACATCAAAGCCGCCGAGCGCGGGATTATCTATATCGACGAAATCGACAAAATCGCACGTAAATCGGATAACCCCTCCATCACGCGCGATGTGTCAGGCGAGGGGGTGCAACAGGCGCTGCTGAAAATTCTGGAAGGCACGATTGCCAATGTGCCGCCGCAAGGCGGACGCAAGCACCCCCATCAGGAGTTCATCCAGATCGATACCACCAACATCCTCTTCATCTGTGGCGGTGCGTTTGAAGGGCTGGATCGCATCATCGAGCGCCGCCTCACCGACCAGACGATGGGGTTCCGCTCCAGCCCCGAAAGCCGCAAAAAGCGCAATATCGGCGAGATCCTCCAGCATGTAATGCCCGAAGACCTGCTCAAGTTCGGGCTAATTCCCGAATTCATCGGGCGCCTGCCCGTGATTGCTACGCTCGATGCGCTGGACGAAGCCACGCTCACCCGAATCCTCGTGGAGCCGAAAAACGCGCTCGTGCGCCAGTATCAAAAGTTCTTTGAACTGGACGGCGTGGAGCTGGTGGTCAAAGAGGAGGCGCTTCAGGCAATCGCGCGCGAGGCGATACGGCGCGGCACAGGCGCTCGCGCCCTGCGCTCCATCATGGAAGAGATTATGCTCAATGTGATGTACGAAGTGCCCTCCAACCCCAACATCAAGCGCGTGATTATCACCGAAGAGACCGTTACCCAGCGCAAAGAGCCGATTATCCTCACCAAAGACGAGGTGCAACAGGCTTCGTAGGAAGCATGCAGGAGAGCCTCGCTCAGACAGGGTTCCCCTGTGGCTTTGTGAAGTCGGTCTCGTCAACGAGGCGCTATTTTGTCACGAGAGTCTCTTTGTTCGGCTGTCTGGAGTCGTCCAGTACCTTCTGAATGAGCAGGGCAATCTCTCTGGGTTCGGCGCTCAACAAGATGCGCGCCGCATAACCTGCTGCATAGCCACTCAGTATATCGGCTTCCGGGTCATCAAGAACAATCACAGGAACTTCTCGCCAACGGCTTTGCTGTAGCTCGCGAAGTGTTTCTGCCAGCCCACGATTACGGCGACGCAGCGCTTACTCATCAATAAGCACCAGTTTTGGCACTGTTGCTTCCGATAGCTCTGTAACGAAATGAACCCGCGCTTTGGCAAGGCTCCCAGAAAGGTAACGAAAGGCGCGACGCAGTACCTTCCGCGCCTGTCCTCCCGCAGGAATGACAACGATTTCCAAGCCATTATCAGCTGATTCGAGCATAAAGTGCCTCCATTACAGTATTATACTTCATCGGCGCATGAACTTCCCATACTTCTCTGATAATGCAGTAGCCCCGCTCGCATCGCTGTAGAAACTCTGCCAGTTCCCTGAAGAACACGCTCATCGGGGGGTAGCTGACGATTAACACGGATTGTCAAAATTCCCGATGATTTCCTGAACTCATATTCCCCATCAGAAAATTCTACAGGGTGCTCTTCGGTCAGTACCAGAATAAGCCCGGCACACGGAACCCCGACAGCGCTCGAGATTCGATTCAGCAAGTTCTGGTAGACCTGCTCTATTCGCTCTCCGAGTCCTATACCATGCAGTGTGGCGTTCTTGCCTGTAAAAGCCATCCCTGAATTCCCTTCCGGAGGCTGGTGTCAGATTGCGTTATCTCGGCACTAACTCACCTCGCCCTTGGTAATCTGCATGAACACATCCTCTAGGTCCAGCGCTTCTTCGTGGAACGAGGCGAGGCGGTAGCCGTCGCGCACGAGCGCGCTCAACAGCTCCGCCTGCTCTTCCAGCCCACCTGCGAAATGCACCACCACGCTCCCGTTGCGCACCTCCACTCCATGGACGAGGCTTTCGCGTTCTAAGCGCTGGATAATCTTCTCTGGCTCGTCCAGTGGGCGAATCGCAATCAGCCGATTCGCCTGCAACTGCTTCACAATCTCGTCTACCGCACCCCACACCAACAGCTCGCCTTTCTCAATAATGCCAATCTTGTTGCAGAAGTCCGCCAGCTCAGGCAGGATGTGAGAAGAGACCAGCACGATTTTGCCCATCGCGCCCAGCTCGCGAATCAGCTCCTTGATTTCGATCCGGGCGCGTGGATCCAGTCCAGACGCAGGTTCGTCCAGCAACAGCAGCAGAGGGTCATGCACGAGGCTTTTCGCTAAACACAGGCGTTGCTGCATCCCGCGCGAGAGGGTCTCCACATAGGCGTCCTTTTTGACGGTGAGGTCGGTCAACATCAGCACATTATCGATAATCTGCTCGCGCTGGGATTTGGGAATGCGATACGCCGCCGCAAAGAACTCCAGATACTCCCGCACTGTGATGCCCTCATACAGCCCGAAAAAGTCGGGCATATATCCTAGCAGGGGACGCACCTCTTCAGGATACTTCACGATATCGATGCCGTTCAGTGTGGCGGTTCCCGAAGTTGGCTCCAGCAGGGTCGCCAGCATCTTGATGGTGGTGGTCTTCCCCGCCCCGTTGGGTCCGATAAAACCGAACACATCGCCCGGCGCCAGCTGGAACGAGATATCTTTCACCGCCACCAGGTCGCCAAACTCTTTACGCAGGCTTTGCACATCCAGCATGCAAGTTCCCTCCTCATTTGCGCCAGTGCTTCTTGACTCCATTATAAGTCAGCCACAAAAATCCTGCCGCGAGCAGCAGGTAAAACCCGCTCTGGACCCATCCCCAGCCGACCGCAATCAATCCCTCTGCTATTTCGTCGGATCTGCCGAACATCGCTCCCAGTTCCCCGAGCGTGTAAAACGGATTTAGCCAGATGAAGCACTGCCCGTTCACCAGCGAGGTAAGCCAGAAGAGGGCGCGGCTGGCGAAATCAGGGAAACCACCCTGAAGCATAACCCAAAAGAGGTTTTCCATCCCTGGCTCGTAGGTCAAGATGCTCACCAGAGATGGGAACAAAAGCAGCACAAGCACCTGAAGCGCGTAAAGAATCGACGCGCTCAACACCGTGTTCCGCCAGCGTAACGAAACCCACAGCCCCACGGAAAGAATCAGCACGCCCCAACACCCGATACAGAGCATTCCCAGAAACAAATGCATCATAAAAGCGTGGCTTGCTGGCATCTGTGCCGAAGAGATCAGCCCCAGCGGGAACAGGACCGTCAGCAACGCCGCTAGCCGAACCACTCCCACGCCCCACTTGCCCAGCAGAATCTCCTTTGCAGTGAGCCGCGTGAGCGCCAGAAACTCCCATGTCGCCTTCTCGTACTCCGAAGAGAAGAGATTATAACTGAAAAGCGGTGTAATCAGGCAAACCACAAGCAGTATCAGAAAAAGGGTCTCCGTGATGCCTAACCGCAGATTGACAATCCCAAGAAGGGTGGTCAGGTACACCAGCAGCAGCACCACGCCAATAGCGTAGTAGACCACGCGCAGGCGCGTGAAACGGTGGCGCGTGCTACTGATCAGGTGATACCAGATCAATGGGTTCTCGTCTCTCATCGGGCGATCTCCACAGGGATGCTAACCCAGAGGGTGTTGCGTGCTTTACTCTGGGCGGTATCGCGCAGACTGGGCGCCAGCACCGGTTCCGAGGTTTCCGCTGTCAGGTAGGCGACAGGCACATCAGGGAGTGTTTGAACCCACTCTTCCTGTGCAAGACCAACAATATTGTTGAACGAGGCGACATCGCTCCCGGCGCGGCGCGCCTTCCACGGATCCACCTCGCGCGGGCGCACAACGCGCGAGGGCATTCGTTGCGAGATGGTCTCGCGCAAGGTACGGCGCTCGCCCGGTTGCAGGTCGTGCAAGTAAAGAACGCGGTCGCCCAGATGAATCGCTATCTGGCGCAGTGGGAACGGGAAGTGGTTGCGGATAGTCCCCTCCAGGCGCCAGCGGCGCCCCAGGGGTTTGAGGCTTAATTGGGCTTCCAGATGCCCGCCCAGCTCCACATAGCGCGTATAGCGGAACCACTGGAAGCTCAGGTTGCGCACGCGGTAGCCTTCCACCACTTTCGGATCGCCCTCCAGCGTGCCCAGCACATCCAGCAGGTCGCCCCTCCGTCCCGTAAAGGAGTTCAGCGTGCCGCTTTCCACCAGCTCCGCGCGGTCAAACTGGATATCGTACAGCCCCGCGCGCGGAAAGAAGAGCAGCGCACTGCTGATGGCGTATGCTTCCGACGCGCCCGCGGGCATAATCAGCACCGACTGGATGTTTGCCGAGAGCGGTTTGCGGTAGAGGTGTGCCGTGAACCGTGCCAGAATGCCCACGAACACCAGCGCGATTAAAGGAGTCGTTACCCATGCCCAATCCAGCGCGCGCAAGCGCCTCAGCACCCAGTAGTTCACGGGCACCACCAGAAAGAAGTAGACCGCCAGCAGGGTAAACACCAGCCCCAGAGAGGGCAGCTCCAGTTTTACATCGAGGTCGGGACTCGGCTGGGGGTTCCAGCCGAGGCGGTCGAGAGCCAATCCCGACTGAACGGTAAAGATGCGGTTGACGGTCTGGCTGGGCGGCAGGTCGGGCACATGGCGAAGCAGGGCTTTCCAGAAGCCTTCAATCCCGGCGTAGGAGCGCAAAGGCTCCTCGGCAGGCTGAAACGCAAGGAAAATCACGGCTCCCAGCCCGTACGGACGCGCCACGATGAGAGGCAAATCGCCCTGTTGCAGAAGCGTCCGACTGCCCTTGAGGACGCGCGCGCGGGTGAGCGAGACGGGCTGATTGAGCGGTCGGCTCTGGGCGAAAGCGCCCAGCACGGGCAATCCTGAAACCTGAATCAACTGCTCGGGGTGCACAGGCAGGATAGAGCGGAACGCGGGCGCCTGCAGATAGAGCGCCCCCGCGCCGCCAGGCACAATCAGCACGCCGCCGAGCGCGACCCACTGACGCAGGGCGTTCCACTGCTCGGCGTTCAGCCTCTCCGCGCCTGCATGCAGAAGCACCACG
Source organism: Armatimonadota bacterium (assembly GCA_037442385.1). Taxonomy (GTDB): domain Bacteria; phylum Armatimonadota; class Fimbriimonadia; order Fimbriimonadales; family GBS-DC; genus LDYB01. The sequence goes on along the minus strand of JBBIQJ010000108.1, from coordinate 437 downwards.
CTGACACCCCCCAACGCCAGCGAGTTCTCTGGGAAAAAATCGGGCGTGCAGTAGGCAGGCTGATACTTGCCACTCCCGTCAGGCTCACCCCATGGCACCTTGCGGCGGTTCGGGATACGGGTCAGGTTCTGCAGTCCCCCAATCAGGTCGCCCACATTCACCACGAGCGTATCGTTCTCGTCGAGTATTTGCACCTCCTGACGGATGCTCGCGCGGCGGCGCCCTGCCTCAAAAATAATCTCGAACCTGCCGCCGTAGTCGCTCACGACGGGGGCTGCCACCACCACTTTGCGCCCGCCTGCGGGCAGCTCCAGCGGATACCGATATTCGCGCACCGCGCCGAACCCTGCGCTTCGGATGGTCAGCACGCCGCGCAGGTTGCCCGTGTTCGAGCGCACCTCCACCGCGATCGGAAAGGGGCTGTTGAGCGTCGCGCG
>JBBIQJ010000107.1:0-8978 GCA_037442385.1 Armatimonadota bacterium | reverse complement strand
CCGCCGCTGACGCTTCTGGGCGGGTTGCTGGCAGTGGTGCGCCGCGCGCGTTCTGTGCGTGAAGGCGTGCGCAAACTGACACCGGAGTTGGATGACACTGCACCGTCGCTTGCACAAGAGCAGGCAAGGGTAGTGCTTTAGTGAGCGAGACCACTTTCTGAGCTGGCTTCTTCAGCCCGCAACACCAGAAAAGCCTTTTTGAGCGCATAGCTTACACTGGAACGCGAATTCCCCCGAACCAGCGTGAGATAAGAGCCTGACATCCCTGCCCGACTTGTTAGCATGCAATAAGCCTATCGTCCGGATGAGGCTGTTTGTGCTAGTCCTGTGCGTGTTTGGCGTGCGCGAACATAGAACCTGCGAGCTCGCTCCAGTGGGCTCGGGGCATCGGTGGGGCGAGAACAGGCAATTTCCAGCCAAACGCCAGACGTTTGGACGAGCCGTTCTTCATATGGTAAGATTATACCTCCACCAACCTGCGCACCTGCTCGCGCAGAAACTCCAGCTGCGAATCGGCGTCGGGCAATGCCAGAATCTGCTCGGCGGGGATAGCCTTACCAAAGCGCACTGTAATGACAGTAAACGCGATTCTTGGGGAAAGTTTTCCGTATGGCACAAGTTTCTCGGTGTTCATAAGCCCTACGGGTAGCACAGGCGCTTTTGTCTGGCGCAGAATCAGCAGCACACCAGGCAAAAACGGCATCAATTCGCCCGTTTCGCTCAGTTCGCCTTCAGGAAAGATACAGAGCACCTCGCCACGCTGAACCGCCTGAATAGCTTCCATCAGCGCACGCCGGTCGGCAGAGCGCTGGCGCACGGGAATCATACGCGCCAGTCGGGCAATTGCGCTGATAATGGGGATGTCCAGAATATCGGCGCGTCCCATAAAGCAGAGGTGGCGAGGCGAAGCGTACCAGAGAACCACAGGGTCGGCAAGCGAGCGGTGGTTGGCAATCACAATCAGCCCGCCGCGGCGCGGCAAGCGACGGCGGTTCTCGATTCGAATCCACGCGAAGAACGGAAAGCGCAGCGCCAGTCCGAAGAAAACTTTACAGAACGCATAGGCGAGGTAGAAAGTGAGCCAGTAGAGAGCGCCGCGCATGGAGTCCGATAAGTGGGATTATGTTAACTAAAGTCGTCTGACTGACCTTCCGCCTCCAGAACGGATTCCACCATATAAATCGGTGCCCGAAAGCGTAACGCGAGCGCAATCGCATCGCTGGGGCGCGAGTCAATCTCTATCTCCTCATCGCCGTGCAGAAGGTAGATCTTGGCGTAAAAAGTACCTTGCCAGAGGTCGTCGATCACCACGCGATCTACCGATACCCCCAGGCGCATCAGGATGTTGCGCATCAGGTCGTGCGTCAGCGGGCGCTGAGGAACCTCATCGTTGAGCGCCATCACGATAGCGTGCGCTTCGAAGGGACCAATCACTATAGGCACCGTGCGCCCGTAGTTATCGCGCAGATGCACCAGCAGCGCCTGGGGTTGCCCCATCTCGATGCGTTCGTAGACGCCTGTAACGCGCACTTCCAGTTCGCGTCCGCGTTCGAACCGCCGCGCCTCTTCCAGCTCGTCGGGCGATTCGCTTTCGCTGCCGAAGAGGCGCTTCAGCTCCGCCTCGATATCGCGCGGCTCCTCTTCTTCTTCGAATCCGAAGAGGTCTTCGAACTCTGGTTCATTCGGACCCTCTTCCGGGTCCTCGTCGGGACGCTTGCGTCGTTCGTCGTCGCGCATAGAAACCTCCTTATGTGGTTCGGGTGCGTGCGACCACTTCCTGCAGGAACTCGCGATTGGAGCGTGTGCGCTGCAGCAACCGTATCAGCTGCTCCGCCGCCTCCACGAGGTCTTCCTGGTTCGCCAGCAATCGGCGCAGCTGCCAGATTGCCATCAGTTCATCGCGCGGATAGAGCAACTCTTCGTGGCGCGTTCCCGAACGCTTCACATCGATCGCAGGGAAAATGCGCCGTTCTGCCAGCTCGCGGGACAGCACCAGCTCCATATTGCCTGTGCCCTTGAACTCTTCGAAGATGACCTCGTCCATGCGGGAGCCAGTGTCGATAAGGCAGGTCGCGATGACGGTGAGGCTCCCGCCCTCTTCGATGTTGCGCGCCGCGCCGAAGAAGCGCTTGGGGCGATAGAGCGCGGCAGGGTCTAACCCTCCTGAGAGGGTGCGTCCGCTGGGGCTGGTGGTCAGGTTGGAGGCGCGCCCGAATCGGGTCAGGCTGTCCAGCAGAATCACCACATCTTTGCCCTGCTCCACCAGTCGCTTGGCACGTTCCAGAACGAGGTCGGCGACGCGCATGTGGTTTTCTGGCGGCTCATCAAAAGTGGAGCTAACAACCTGTCCCTTGACCGAGCGGCGCATATCGGTAACCTCTTCAGGACGCTCGTCGACCAGCAACACCAGCAAGATAACTTCAGGGTGATTTGTTGTAATACTGTTCGCAACACTTTTGAGAAGCGTGGTTTTGCCTGCTTTAGGGGGCGCCACGATCAGCGCACGCTGTCCTTTCCCAATTGGCGCAATCAGGTCCACGATCCGCCCCGAAATGTTTTCTGGGGTCGTCTCCATGATGAGGCGCTCGTTGGGATAGAGCGGCGTGAGCTGTTCAAAATCCTTGCGCCGGCGCGCTTCGTCGGCTGGAACGCCGTTGATGGCTTCCACTCGAAGCAACCCGTAATATTTTTCGCCTTCTTTCGGGGGGCGCGCCACGCCGAACACGAGGTCTCCCGTACGCAAACCGAAACGCTTGATTTGCGATTGGGAAACATACACATCTTCATTGGTGTTCTGGAAGTTCGGGTGGCGGCGCAGGAAGCCCCAGCCGTCAGGGAGGATTTCCAGCACGCCCCAGGTATATTCTGTGCCAGGCTCGGTATTGAGAGCGCGCATGAGTCGATAGACCAGCTCCGCTTTGTCGTCGGTCTCCTCCACGCCTGAACGCTTTGCGCGCCGTTTGAGGTCGCTCAGGGACATTTCCATCAGCGATTTGAAATCGACGACCTCTTTGACCCGTGCAGGGCGCATTTCTACCGCGAGACCGCCATTTTCGGAGCCGTTGGGGTCTTCTGCGGTGTCGCCCGAAGTGACAGTTGGGCTCGTCTCAGGCTGTTCTTCTAAAGTTGCCGTGCGTGTTCGTTTCCTCATCGTTGCTCCCATCCGTTCGATGTTCTGGTATTCTGGCAAGTGGGCATGGGCACACGCTTGCTCGTTCGGGGATGCTCACTACTCATTATTATACCCCATTTGACGCCGAATGCAAATGGCTTTCCTGCCCTTCCCTACTCTGGATCATAGTAGGTATCTCCCGTAATCGGGGCGAACCACCCGATGTGGCGGGCTTGTGGATTGGCGCCAGCATAGGCGCCGCTTCTTGTTGTGGATTTCGCCATCTTCAGCCTGCGCAGGTGTCCGTCCACAAACACCACATTGGCGTTCTGATTATGTCGGAAATGCACCGAGGGGTCTAATGGGTAATAGCTGTTGGGGATACGGCATAGCACATCGGGGGGCGCGATCAGGAAGGTGTATTCTGCCAGTCCTGTGCCGATATCGAGAGCGCCATCGGCGAACATGGCGGTTTCTGCAGGTTTGCGGATTTCCCACTCCGCCAGTCCACAGTCGTAGGCGGGTAGCCCTGGAGTGTACCCCATGAACCAGAGTCGCGAACCGACGCCTACCTCATTATAGACATAGCCTCCTGTACCCATGTCAAACCCGACTGTGGTCTCGAAGGAGGGGCATCGGCGCAGGAGACCGCCGTCTTTGAGATAGGGCACAAGCGGTCCGTTTTTTGGCTCAAAGCGCCCCTCCCTGTTGCGGGTGCCGAACCAGCGTCGCTGGTCGCGCAAAAATTCAGGTGCAGCAGGCACGAAGTAGCCGTCCCAATCCTGGGCATACATCTGATTCGCGAGCGCCAGCTGACGTAAGTTTTGTGAGCAGAGGCTCTGACGCCCCTGCTCACGCGCCTGCATGAACACAGGCATCAGGATTGTCGCTAATAATGCGACAATCGCTATCACCACGAGCAGTTCAATGAGCGTGAACGCCCGCATCTATTGCGCACCACCGCCAACCCTGCCAATCCCTATCGAGCCGCCGACGGGCGGAATAGGCTGACGCTGCTGAATTGCGACCAGGTAGCGATTGGAAACAGCAACCACCAGAATCGGGTTGCCGTCTGGGTCCAGCATCAGCGCAGGCGATACATTAATAGCGGCGCCGAAGCTGAGCCGCCAGATCTGATTCCCGTCGGCGTCATAACAGTAGAGGAACCCTCTCTCGTCGCCGAAGTAGAGCCGACCATTCGCATCCACCGTGGGCGAGCATCGACTCACATTTGGCAGCGCACGCTGCCACACAATCGTGCCTGTTTGCGTGTCGATGGCGTACAGTGTGCTTCGGGTGCTGGCGGTGCGCCCAATCACATAGAGGCGCTCGTTCCCTGCCCCGTCGGTTCCCAGCGAAGGCCCCCCCATAATGGGGATACGACGGTTCACATCCAGCTTCAAACCCCAGAGCTTGTCGCCTGTCACTGCGTCCACCGCGTAGATGCGTCCATAGTTCGAGGCACAGATGTAGGCGCGGGTATTGTCTGCGTTGAATACAATGGGGCGGTCTACCGAATCGCTCGGGATGGGGTCAGGCGGGCTACCGGGATCGTTCGGGTCTGTGAGGTCGTCCTGACTGAGGTCCATCACCGTGAAGCCGTTCGATATTTCGGGTAGGGGGATGGCGGCGGTGTTGTATTGCAGTATAATCCCGTTATGGTACGCGGCAAAGCCCGAATCGTTGTATCCGTTGAACACCGCCGTACTCCACACCGCGGAAGTAATAGGAGGAAAGGGGGTGAAACTGAAGTCCACGCCGATGAACGGTCCTGTATAGCGGTTGCTGATGACCCAGTAGACACCCACCGCAAATAGGTTGCCGAAGTTGTCTCCCAGCACTGCATAGCTCATCAAGCCGTCGGTGTAGACGCCGAATCCGCTGCGGTAGGCGGGCAGCCCGCGAAGCATGGTGTCCAGGTCGGGAACGCCCAACACCGGGCTGGGGCTGATAACGCGCGCATCGTACTGCCCGCCTGAAAGGATGTAGACAGGCCATTCTGGGACCACTTGCAGAAGCACATCGTTGTCGCCAAAGACATAAACCGCAGTATTGAAAATCGTCAGTGGCGCCAGCTGTCCCCAGAACGGTCCGAAGGCGCCCCCGAAATCGCCCGTGAGCGAGTCAAAAAAGCCGTAGTAGGGAAAGCGCACGCTACCAAAGGCGGTCATCTGCGGCGCGACGACCGTGCCTGCTAAATCCGTTATTTCGTGAATTGCACCCCCCTGAGCAACCCAGCGCACCTGAGGCACTGTCGGACCCGCGTGAGGGCTGGTATGGCTTAGCCGCTGGTTGTCGCCGAAAATGGGGCGAGAGGAGATATCTACAGGGGGCAAAGCATTCTGAACATACTGGGCACTGGCTATCTGGCACAGCACCGCACTCCCGAGCAGAAAACGCAGAATGGGTTTTCTCATTGGCGCACCTCCTACATCACACGCCCGCCCACAAACAAGTTCGCCTGGCCACGAGGCGTGGCGAGCTCTCCTACATAGGTGACGGGCACATTATTGATAATGAACTGTATCTGGATACGGTCGCGAGGAGCCGCAGGGTTGGGACGCTGGAAGGCGTAGGGTTCCGTGTCCAGGACTGTAACCTGAACTGTTCCTTGCTGCTCCTGGATATTGCCGTTGTTGTCGCGAATCTGAAATCGCGCAGGGAAGCTTGCCTGACCAATCCGTGCGTTTGGGACCGAGCGAGCCGTAACTTGCAGCTGGTTCGATGCTTGGGCAGGGTCGGCGGTAGCGAACAACAGCTGCCCGTTAGGCACCGCAATCGGCGCGGCAGGTGTGAACTCAAAAAGCGCACTTCGAATGGGCTGATTACTGAGTCCACTAATGAACATCAGATTAATCCGCAGACTCGCTGCGGGGCCTGGTCCTACCGCCGCCAGAGCGAGAGTATCGTCGTCCTCCGGATCGGCAGTGGAGCCATGAATCGCAAAGAAGTTCATTTGAGAAAAGCCCACCAGCATGCTGGCGAACAAAACAGCCAGAAGCGTCTGTATTCTCCACATAGGCAACCTCCGATTGGTTAGATTCCACGCAAATTTCGGGTCTCCTGCTAATATTCTACTCGACGGACGATAAAACCCCGCGTTTCGCAGGAATGGGGCGACGCAGCTCGAAATTAGGAGGTATGGCGAGCCGGTTGCGAATTGGGATCGTTGGCAGTGGATTTGTGGCACGCTTCCATGCGCAAGCGTTCATGAATGTTCGGGACGCTGAGATTACCGCGATTGCGAGTCGCAATGAGAAATCCGCCCGTGCGCTGGCGCAGTTCTGCCAGACGCTGGGTGTGGGTTCCCCGAAACTATTCACCGATGTGCGAGCGCTGGCGCGCGACGAGTCGGTGGACGCTATCTGGTTCCTTGCGCCGAACTATGTGCGTGTGGAGCTTATCGAGGCGATAGCCGACGAAGTGAAATCAGGACGCGCGACGCTCAAAGGACTGGCGGTGGAAAAGCCGCTGGCACGGAACCTTGCTGAAGCACGCCGCGTGCTCCAGGCAGTTCAAGAGGCGGGCATTCCCCACGGGTACCTGGAGAACCAGCTCTTTGCGCCGTCGGTGGTACGCGGCAAGGAGCTTCTCTGGCGACGCGGGGCTTCGATTGCGGGCGAGCCATACCTGGCGCGCTGTGCTGAAGAGCATAGCGGACCTCACCGCGCATGGTTCTGGCGTGGCGACCTGCAGGGCGGCGGCGTGCTGAACGATATGATGTGCCACAGCGTTGCCGCAGGCTGGTTCGTGCTAACGCCCCCTTCCCTGCCCCTTACGGCGCTCAAACCGCGCTCCATAACTGCACAGATTGCCTGTCTCAAGTGGGCGCGCCCCGAATACGCCCAGAAACTCCGCGACGCCTACGCCCACGAGATGGAAGTAGATTATGTTAACCACCCTGCCGAAGATTACGCCTCTGCCCGAATCGTTTTTGAAACCCCCAGCGGCAACCTCGCTCTTGTGGAAGCCACTACTTCATGGTGCTTTGTGGGGCCCGGACTGCGACTCACCTTTGAAGTGCTGGGACCTGAGTATATGTTAGCCATCAACACGCTTGCGGGCGAAGGCACTATCTTTTTCAGTCGGAATGTGCGGGGTGCGGCGGGCGAAGATATTGTCGAGAAACAGAACGCCGAGCAGGGTTTGATGCCCTACTTAGCGGACGAATCCCACAGCTACGGCTACATCGCGGAAAATCGCTATTTCACGGAGTGCTTTCTCAAGGGCGAGACGCCTTTCTGCACACTGGAGTACGGGGTGCGCATTACGGAGTTGCTGATGGCTGGCTATCTCAGCGCCGAGCGCCGCCAGACCGTGGATCTTCCCTGCCCTGAGCTGGAGCCGTTTGTGCCTGCAGTGGCGCAGGGTACATGGAACCCCCGAATGATTTAGCCAGTATAATTCCGTAGAGAACCCTTTATGAACGAGCAACAACAGAGTCTTCTGGAGTTTGAGCTTCCCGAGCAGGTGGACGCTCTGATAGAGAAGGTGCGCGACTATCTGCCCTCCGCGGATACCTCGCGCATCGTGAGCGCTTATCTGTTCGCCGAAGAGCGCCACCACGGGCAGTATCGGCGGGATGGGCAACCCTACATCACCCACCCGCTGGCGGTGGCCCACATCCTCGCAGACCTCAAGATGGGGCTGAATACGATACTCGCAGGACTGCTCCACGATGTGCTGGAGGACACCGCCACCACCCCCGAAGAGCTGGAAGAGCGGTTTGGGACGACCGTGCGCCAGCTGGTGGAAGGGGTTACCAAGCTCCGTCATTCGGAGAGCAAAGCCGAGATTTTCAGCGAGGCGCGCCGACGCCACTTCGAAATCACCAAAACGGCTGAAAACCTGCGTAAACTGCTGCTGGCGGTCTCTGACGATCTGCGCGTGATGATTATCAAACTCGCTGACCGCCTGCACAACATGCAGACTCTGGATAGCATGCCTCCAGAGAAGCAGGTGCGAATCGCGACCGAAACCCTGCAGGTTTATTCCCCGCTGGCGCACCGACTCGGTATCTGGCAAATCAAATCGCAACTGGACGATCTGGCGTTCAAGTATCTCTTCTCTCAGGAATATCGCGAGATTAGCCAGAAAGTGGCGCGTACCCGCGCCGAGCGCCAGCAGGAAGTGCAAGAGCTGGTGCGCATGCTCAAGGAACGCCTGTGGGAACGCGGCATCCGCGCCGAAGTAATGGGACGCCCCAAACACCTCTGGAGCATCTATAACAAGATGATCCAGCAGAAGATTGACTTCAACCAGATTTATGACCTCACTGCCCTGCGCATCATTACCGAGAGCGTGGAAGAGTGCTATCTCGCGCTGGGCGTGGTGCATGAGATGTGGACTCCCATCCCTTCCCTGTTCTACGACTACATCGCAGCGCCCAAGCCCAACGGCTATCAATCGCTCCATACTAAAGTGATTGGGCCCAACCAGCGTACCTTAGAGATTCAAATCCGTACTTGGCAGATGCACCAGGTGGCAGAGTACGGAATTGCGGCGCACTGGCGCTACAAGGAGGGCGAGAACCTCCGTGCCGACCAGAAGCCGATGGCGCTCCCCGACCTGCAAGACCAGCTGCGCGACCTGACCGACCGCAAAAGCCATCTGGAGTTCCTTTCCAGCCTGTTTCGGGATCTCACTTCCGACCAGGTGTTCGTGTTCACGCCGAAAGGGCAGATTATTGACCTACCGGAGGGTTCGGTGCCGCTTGATTTTGCGTTCCGTATCCACACAGAGATCGGCTTACGCTATTATGGAGCGCGCGTGAACGGGCGCCTTGTGCCAAACGAATACAAGTTGCGCACGGGCGATGTGGTGGAGATTCTCACCCGCAACACGCCCCAGCCCAGTTACGAGTGGT
>JBBIQJ010000106.1:0-9024 GCA_037442385.1 Armatimonadota bacterium | reverse complement strand
GGAGCTCGTTGCGTCTCGGCGAACGGCGCAGTGGTCGTTGGCGTCTCAAATGGACGCGCCTTTCGCTGGACACCCGACAGAGGTATGCAGTACCTTGACGCGCGCGGCGGCAACCACAGCTGGGCATTCGGAATCTCCGCCGATGGCGCTGTCGTTGTCGGCGAGGTGCAGAGCGCACGCAGGCAGTACCGCCTCTTTCGCTGGACGCAGGCGACAGGCATGCAGGATTTGGGCGCAACACCTGCTTCCAAGTATGCAATTGCAGGTTGCAGCGTACAAGCCGATGGGGTGGCGGTCGTTGGCTGGTTATCCTACGCCAACGGTTTGCGGCGTGCCTTTCGGTGGACGCCAGCCACAGGGGTTCAGAGACTCGGCGCGCTTGGTGGGCGCGATAGCATGGCTCGCGGGGTCTCGACAGAGGGGACCATCGTGGTCGGTGAATCCCAGGACGCCAGCGGTCAGCTGCGCGCCTTCCGATGGACGCCAGCAGGTGGGATGGAAGACCTGAACCAGACCTACGCTAACCTGCTCACCGATGGCTCGCGCCTGGAAGTCGCCTATGCCGTTAGCTCGGACGGGCGTTACATCGTGGGTTCAGGCTATAACGCGCGGACGAAGCATCATGAGGCGTTTTTGCTGGATACTGCGCCGAGCGCCAAACCTGAGCAAACCAGCGGATCTGTGCCGAGAGCGGCGTTGATAGGGTTTCTGGGGTTGCTGTGGCTAACAGGGCTGTGGGGAGCGGTGTGGTGGCTCTCTCGGCGGATGCGGTAAGTCGCTCCACTCCAGCGGTTGAACGGGAACAATCTCTGAGCCTCACCGCGTAGCAAACATCCTGACCAGCTGGCGCGTGGCTTCGGTGGGATCAGGCGCACTCAGCACCGCCGAGATAACGCAGATTCCGTCCGCGCCTGTGGCAAGCACCTGCGCGGCGTTTTCCGCATTGATGCCTCCAATCCCGAAAACGGGAATGCGCACCGCCTGCTTGATCTGGCGAAGCCGTTCGGGACCGATCGGCGCGCCTGCGTCGGGTTTGGTGGTGGTCGCGAACATCGGACCCACGCCGAGGTAGTCGGCCCCTTCCTGCTCCGCCTGTTGCGCCTCTGCTACGGTCTCCGCCGAAACGCCTATCAGGAACGGCTCGCCTGCGATTTTGCGCGCCAGCGGCACGGGCAAATCGTCCTGCCCCAGATGCACGCCGTCCGCTTCCACCGCGAGCGCGAGATCGAGGCGGTCGTTCACAATAAACAGCGCCTCATGCTGGCGGGTGAGCGCGCGGATTGCTTGCCCCCACTGCACCAGCTGGCGCGTGGTGGCATGTTTGGCACGCAGTTGCACAATCTGCGCCCCGCCCGCCAGCACTTGCGCTGTAGACTCCACAGGGTCTGCCAGCGCTGGCTCGGTAATTACATAGACGCCGTGCAGGCGCGCTCTCATAGCACCGACGCCTCGGTGTAGGTTCCGTACACCTCTTTGAGCGTGTTGACCATCTCGCCGAGGGTCGCGTAGGTTTTCACAGCGTTCAGAATCGGCTCCATGAGGTTCTCGTTGCGCTGGGCGGCGACTTTCAGGTCGTGCAACGCCTGCTGGACGGCGCGGTTATCGCGTCGGCGTCGGAGGTCGGCGAGGCGCTTGACCTGTTTCTCGTGCGCCTCCGCCTCAATCTTGAGGATTCGGAACGGGATTGGCTCTTTGTCCATCTGGTACTCGTTGACGCCGACCCAGATGAAGTCGCGCTCTTCCACACGCTGCTGGAAGCGGTAGGCGGCGTCGGCAATCTCCTGCTGGAAGAATCCGCTTTTGATGGCGGGAATCACGCCGCCTTCCTGCTCGATGCGGCGGAAGTATTCGCGGGCGCCCTCTTCCATTTTGTCGGTCATCCACTCCACGAAGTAGGCGCCGCCGAGCGGGTCCACCGTGTTCGCGACGCCCGTCTCTTCGGCAATCACCTGTTGCGTGCGCAACGACAGCAGCGCTGCCTCCTCCGTGGGGAGCGCCCACGCCTCGTCAAACGAGTTCACATGGAGCGACTGCGTGCCGCCCAGCACCGCCGCCAGCGCCTCAATCGTGGAGCGAATCAGGTTCACATAGGGCTGTTGCATCGTCAGCGAGCAGCCTGCGGTCTGCGTATGGAAGCGCAGCCACCACGAGCGCGGATTCTTCGCGCCGAAGGTCTCGCGCATCTCCCGCGCCCAGATGCGTCGCGCCGCGCGGAACTTGCCTATCTCCTCAAAGAAGTCTATGTGTGCGTTAAAGAAGAACGAAAACTTCGGCGCGAACTCATCAATATCCAGTCCTCGATCCAGACACCACCGCACATACTCAAACCCATCCGCCAGCGTGAACGCCAGCTCCTGCACCGCGGTGGAACCTGCCTCGCGAATGTGATAACCACTCACACTGATGGGATGCCACCTGGGCACATATTTGCAGCCGAACTCTACGGTGTCCACAATCAGTTTCATGTGGGGTTCGGGCGGGAAAATCCACTCTTTTTGCGCAATAAACTCTTTGAGAATGTCGTTCTGTATCGTGCCCGAAAGTGTCTCCAGCGGCACGCCCTGCTTCTCCGCGACGGCGAGATACATCGCCCAGATGATAATGGCGGGCGCATTAATCGTCATCGAGGTGGTGATACTGCCGAGGTCAATCCCCTGAAAGAGGATTTCCATATCTTCCAGCGAGGCGACGCTGACACCACACTTGCCCACCTCACCTTCCGCTTCGGGGTCGTCGGGGTCCACGCCCATCAGGGTAGGCAGGTCAAACGCCACCGACAGCCCCGTCTGCCCCTGCTCTATCAGGAACCGATAGCGGGCGTTGGTCTCTTCGGGGGTGGCAAAGCCCGAAAACTGCCGAATCGTCCAGAGTTTGGTGCGATAGCCCGATTCATAGAGACCACGCGTGAAGGGGTACTGTCCGGGGTCGCCCAGATCGCGCGCGTAGTCCAGATGAGCGATATCCTGGGGGGTGTAGAAACGCTTGATTTCAATACCCGACAGCGATTCGAATCGCGCTTTGCGCTCGGTCAGCGTTTTGGGATTCATCGTTTCAACCTCCTTAGCGCCGTTGCTATGTGTATTATACTCTACCGCCTCCGAGTTTGCGAAGCGCCCGAAGCAGGGCGTCTTTGTAGTTTTTGAGAATGAACAGCGATGCCCGCAGGATCAAACCCGCAGGCACCAGTGGGCGCAGCCAGAAGGGCATCTCTCTTGCATAGTGTTTCTTATAATAGCGGTACATGCTTTGGTGGAAGGTACGAATCATCTTATTTGCAACCAGATCGGTGCTACGCCCTATGGCGTGGTAGATTGCTGCATCGGGGAAGTAGACGACCTTCCAGCCCGCCTGCCACACGCGATAGCATAGATCCATGTCTTCACAATACATAAAGAACCGCTCATCGAAGCCGCCCAGCTGCTCGTAGACCTGCTTGCGAATAAACAGAGCGGCGCCCGAAACCCAGTCCACCTCGCGAACACTGTTGTGGTCCCAATCGGTCATCAGGTAGTCGCGAGTGTAGGGGTTATTGGGGAACAGCTTACCCAGCGGCGTATTGCGAAAGAGCGCCGCCACAGGGTTGGGAAACCGTCGGCATGAGTATTGCAGGGTTCCATCGGGGTTCAGAATCCTGGGACCGACAATTCCGATTTCGGGATGCGCTTCGGCGAAGGCGACGAGTTTTTCCAGCGCGCCCGGCGACACCACCGTATCGGGGTTGAGAATAAAAAGGTATCGCCCCCGAGCGTGCCGTGCGCTCAGGTTATGCCCTTTTGAGAAGCCGAGATTCTGCTCGCTGACCAGCAGGCGTACCTGGGGGAACTCTTTTTCCACCATCTGCACGCTGCCGTCGCGCGAGTCGTTATCCAGCACCATCACCTCGTAGGGGAACGGAGGCGGCGCCGCGAAGACGGAACGCAACGCCTGGCGCAGAGGCTCCCGCGCGTTCCAGTTCACAATCTGGATGGTCAACACCACTTCGGAGTCTGGCATTCAATACCCCATTATGGAGTGCGCAAGCTGCGCTTACGCACTCCATAAAGTTATCCTTCCACAGGTTCTGCCGCGTCGGCGGTTTCGGCGAGCGCGACCGCCGTAACGGGCTGCTGCTGGATGTGGGCGCGCACCGCCTCCTCCAGCGCTTCCACCACTTCGGGATGCTCCTCCAGGTAGGCGCGGGCGTTCTCGCGCCCCTGTCCCAGGCGCATCTCGCCGAAGCTGAACCATGTGCCCGACTTTTTGAGGATGCCCAGCATCAGCGCCTGATCCAGCAGGTCGCCCAGTTTGGAGATTCCCTTGCCGAAGATAACATCGAATTCCGCCTGGCGGAAGGGCGGCGCGACCTTGTTTTTGACCACCTTGACGCGCGTGCGCACGCCGATAATCTCGTTGCCCTGCTTGATGTTGTCGACACGGCGCACTTCCAGTCGCACCGACGCCCAGAATTTGAGCGCCCGCCCGCCGGGGGTGGTCTCAGGGTTGCCGTACATCACGCCGACCTTCTCGCGAATCTGGTTGATGAAAATCACGGCGGTGTTGCTCTTGGCGGCGGAGGCGCCCAACTTGCGCAACGCCTGAGACATCAACCGCGCCTGTGCCCCGACCGTTACATCGCCAATATCGCCCTCCACCTCCTGACGGGGGATCAGCGCCGCCACCGAGTCCAGCACCGCGACATCGAACGCGCCGCTCCGAATCAGCATGTCCATAATCTCCAGCGCCTCGTCGCCTGTGGACGGCTGCGCGATGTAGAGTTTGTCCACATCGACGCCAATCGCGCGGGCATAGTCGGGGTCCAGGGCATGTTCGGCGTCCACGAAGAGCGCATTCCCGCCGCGCTTCTGGGCTTCTGCGATAATGTGCAAGCCCAGCGTGGTCTTACCCGACGACTCCGTGCCGTAAATCTCAATAATTCGTCCGCGCGGGATGCCCCCCACGCCCAGCGCCATGTCCAGCGCGGTACTCCCTGTGGGGATCACATCCACTTGCAGGCGGGTCGCGTCGCCCAGGCGCATGACGCTCCCCTTGCCAAACTGACGCTCCACCTGACTGAGAACCGCCTCCAGCGCCTTCTGCTTTTCGTTCTGGTTTGTCATCCGTGCCTCCTGATATATGCTACCCGATTCACTCAGGTAGAAGATTGTCTACTATTATACCCTATCCGAACGCCGCATGCAAGAGGGGGAGACACTCGAAAAAAAAAAATGGGCGACACTGTCGAAAGGAGGATCAAAGCCCAGTGCCGCCTACAATCTCGTTATTTCGCCCTGTGGAAGGCCCCCTTGCAGAGGTCTTCCATCCCAATTAGACTCAAAAGCGCCCCCAAAACCGGACAGCCCGTCGGGCAAATTCGGGGGAATTTCCCCCAAATTCGCTGCGAGGGCATTCGCAGATCACCGCTAAGCAGGAGGGGCGAACCTGCTCTGTGGCAAGGATTCGCATTCCACCTCGTGGCACGATTCATTTCGCCGCGTGCTGTTTGGCGAATCCCCGGTTCTTCGCGACGGAGCGGCTTCAGCCGTCAGGCACGGGGTGGGATTGTTCAAGTACCTTATTCCCGATGATGTATACTTCTATCGCGATGGGAGTGAAGGGATGGGCTTTGGTATTGCTGGGATGCCTGGCATTCTGGGGCTGGGCGCAGTTTCCAACGGGTTCGCGGATAGGTCTCACAGCGGTAGGCGCCGCTCTTCCCGTTTATGAGCGCCCCTGTGCGAGCAGTCCCATCGGCGAGGTGGCGGTCGCGGGCATGGACGGCTTTCTGATAGCGCCTCCGTTTTCGTGTGAAGGCGTGCGCTGGCGCTTCGTGGCGTGGCAGGGTGGCTTGCGGGGCTGGTCGCCTGAACAATCAGGGGGACGCACGGCGCTCCTGCCCCTGCCTGGGCGTGGGGCGTATCCAAACATTCGCGCGATGGGCGCCTACCGTGTGCAGGTCGCGCCCGACGGCAACCCCCTGAATGTGCGAACAGGACCGGGCTTGAGCTACTCAGTCCTCACGCAGAAGTCCTCGGGGTCTACGGGGTGGGCGTATCAGGTGAGTATTGACACTGCCAGCCGACTGGTGTGGTGGAAGATTCGCTGGGACGACGCGAACGGCGGGCAGGTGGGCTGGTCTGCCGATTCGCGCCTCCACAGCGGGGTCTATCTCACGGTGCTGGAGCCGCCCAGAGCACTGGCAACGGTTTCGCTTTCCTCGAACAGTTCGGGCGTGAGCGTGCAGGTCAGCCCGCGCGATTTACTGGGCAACCCCGCGTCAGGCACAACGAGCCTGCCTGCAAGCCTGAGCTATGTGGAGGGCGCGAGCGTGACCCTCACAGCGCCGGCAACGGCGCCCGATGGCGGCGTGTTCGTGCGCTGGGAGCAGAACGGGACGCCGCTCTCCACCAATCCCAGCATCACGCTCACCGCGTCGGACACGCTCAGCCTGCGCGCAGTCTACGAAAACGCTGAAGCCCACTTTCTGGCAAACCTGATTGCCCCCTGGCGCAACGGGCAGCTCTGGACGCCCTCCACCTACGACACGCACGCGGGAGGCAATCCGCTCTATGCCGTGGACTTCAACCGCGCCGCCAGCCCCCGAACCACCTGCCCCTACACCTCCGGCTGGATTCAGGACTGCGAGGAGGTGCTGGTGGCGTCCCACGCAGGACGCGCTTACACCCGTGCCCAGAGTGGCTGCACAGGCTATGGCAACTATGTTGTCGTGGTAAGCAGTGTGCTTGTTTCGGGTTCCAGCAACACCTATCTGGCGACGATTTATGCCCACCTCAACTACTTCCTCGTCCCGAACAACAGCTCGGTCTCGGCAGGTCAGCCCATCGCGAGGCTGGGCAGCACGGGTAGTTCCACAGGTCCCCATCTCCATTATGAGGTGCGCGAGGTTACGGTGTCGGGTTCCACGCTCACGCTGGGTGCGCGCCGACAGGTGCTGAACAACCCTGTGATACGGCTCAGCGGGCAGCCGCTTACGGTAGACCTCAGCTGTCAGGTCAGCGGGCTGGGCTACGCGGGACCCCCGATTATCGGCACGGCGAGCGGCAGCACGATCCCGGGCAATATCTCAGGAACCTGCTCCCCCTATTCCTGCGGCGGCTTTCTGTACGAATCGCCCTTCACCGAACCCGATCGCTGCCTCACCCCAGAAGATGCGCTGCCCGAAGTGATTTACCTTACCGATGTGAACGGCGACAGCGCCGTAGACGAGGCGGACCTGCTTCAGGTACTGCTGGAGTGGGGCTGCAGGGGCGGGTGCCCAGCCGATGTGAACGCCGACGGCATCGTGGACGAGACCGACCTGCTCTGGGTGTTGAACGACCTGGGGCGATAAGGGGCGCTTCGAGGTACAATACTGCCGGTATGTCGCGCGTGACGGTGATTGGGGGCGGTTTTGCAGGCGTGGAGGCGGCGTGGGCAGCAGCGCGTATGGGGGTGCCGGTGCGCTTGTATGAGATGCGCCCGCGCCAAAGCACCCCTGCACACAAAACTGGCTGGCTGGCGGAACTGGTCTGCTCCAACTCATTCAAATCGCTGTTGCCCACCACGCCGTCGGGGCAGCTCAAGTGGGAGATGGAGCGGCTGGGTTCGCTGGTTATCCCCACGGCGCGCGAGTTCGCCGTGCCCGCAGGCGAGGCGCTGGCGGTAGACCGTGAGCCGTTCGCGCAAGCCATCACCGCACGGATTGAACTGCACCCGCTGATTGAGGTGGTTCGTGAAGAGGTCACGGAAATCCCGCCCGACCGCCCGCTGATTATCGCCACGGGGCCGCTCACTTCCGACGCGCTGGCGCAGGCTATCGCCCGCCTCACCGGGAGCAAACATCTCTACTTCTACGACGCGGTGTCGCCGATTGTGGACGCCAGCACGATTAACTACGAGCGTGTCTTTTTCGGCAGTCGGCGCGAGAAGGGCGACCCCGCCTATATCAACTGCCCGTTCACGAAAGAGGAGTACGAGCGCTTCTGGGAGGCGCTGGGGAACGCCGAGCAGGTTCCCCTGCACGATTTTGAGGAGCCAAAGTTTTTCGAGGGGTGCGTGCCGCTGGAGGAGCTGGCGAAGCGTGGCAAAGACACCCTGCGCTTTGGACCGCTGAAACCCGTGGGATTGGTAGACCCGCGCACGGGCAAGCGCCCCTACGCGGTACTCCAGCTGCGCCCCGAAAACAACGAGCGCACGCTCTATAGCCTTGTGGCGTGCCAGACGCGCCTGAAGTGGGGCGAGCAGAAGCGCGTGTTCCGTATGGTGCCCGGACTGGAGCAGGCGGAATTCGTGCGCTACGGTGTGGTGCATCGCAACACCTATCTCGACTCGCCGCGTCTGTTACGCGAAACCCTGCAGTACGCGGAGGACGGTCGGCTCTTCTTTGCAGGGCAGTTGGTGGGCGTGGAGGGCTATATCGAGTCGGCGGCTTCGGGGATTATCGCGGGCATTAATGCGGCGCGGCTGGCGCAGGGTAAGCCTGCGGTCGCTCCGCCGCCTGAAACTGTGATTGGCTCGTTGCTCCACTACATCAGCCACTACCCGCATCCCGATTTCCCGCCGATGAACGCCAACTGGGGACTGTTGCCCGAACCGCCCGATGCGCCCAGAGACCGCGAGGCGCGGCGTGCGCTCAAGCTCCAGCGGGCGCGCGAGGCGATGGAAGCCTTCGCGAAACAGCTGGGGCTGTAGAGGCAAACAGGGAAGGCGTCAGTTCAGCTTGCTCCGGGGTGGGGTGTTTTTTTTGACGGCTGAAGCCGTTCCTGTGAGACGAAACCGACCCCATCGTCGGCCCCATCCCTCGAATTATTTAGCCACACTAAATACCCTGCGCGTACCCCTAGTGGGGTATAATTATGCAGGAGGTACGCGCAAACGGGTGAGTTCAAATCGCTCGCCCGAAACCGCCACCTGGCGGCAAATGCCGTCCGGAGAGGGTAAAATTTGTGCGTAGCTCTACCGTTGCACCCGCCCCCAAGGGCGGGTGTGGATTGAAACCGATTTACCCCGCCAGGGCACGATACGGAGCGTACTGTTGCACCCGCCCCC
>JBBIQJ010000105.1:0-9029 GCA_037442385.1 Armatimonadota bacterium | reverse complement strand
GGGAGTGCGATCACGCCTGCGCTGGCAAAGCGATTCTATGTAGACAATTACCCAGTTGGTTGCAATCTCTTCGCGAGCGTGTTGCTGATTTGTGCGCTCCAGATAAAATTCTATCCACTCCCAAAGCGAGAAGATTCTGATATCTACTTCTGTGAACTCTCTGAGTTCTTCAAGATGCTTGCGTATGTCCTCCCGCAAGTCAGGTTGGCATTCGGTTACAAAACCCACTACCTCAAGCATTCGGTCCTGCAGTTTGTCTCCCAGTTCGTAAAGTTCGTCCATCAAATAAGGTTTACCGTACTTTGCGTTCCAGGCTTCAAGAACAACTGCCGGATCGTCTTGGCTGACAATCTCTATGTCTGCCACGTTTCTGTGTTTTTTGTTTGCTGTTCGCATCTGGCATAAGGGTAGAAGATAACCACTTAGCAGCTTCCTATCTTCAAGCACCTGTAAAAAGGCATGCATAGATACTTCCAGATGCTCGGGTGCGAGGCTCTGGACCACCCGCTGCAGGACTGTGAGACCTGCTACAGCGCGTCCAACTTCACTGGTTATGGAGCTTACAATCTGCTCGATGATTGCTCTGGTGAAATCGTCACTTTCCACCTTCTCTACAGAAGCGGGAAGACGATTGAAAAGCTCGTCTAGCCAACCCTCTTTTAGCCGCTGTCTCATCCTATCAAGGCGCTGCTTTGCATCGGAAGTGGGCTGCCCTTCCCAAAACTCCACCTCGCTACCGTCCTCAAAAACAAGAACACTGCGATCTTTGAAGACTTTCAAATGAGGCTCCATTTTGCGTCTCATGTCATACAAAAAAAATTCTAACAAGTTTGGTTGAACAGGTGTTTCCGCTACTCGCTTCTGCGCCAGATCGCAGTATTGCGGATTGATTTCGAAACCGATATAGTGTCGCCCCATCCGTTTCGCAACCACTGCGGTCGTTCCTGAACCAATAAAAGAGTCTAACACGAGGTTGCCCGGTTCAGTGCTAAGATGGAGCAGTTCCTGCACAAGGAATTCGGGGTAAACAGCAGGGTGATTCGGCGATTTGACAGCAATCACGGGACATTCTAGAACATCGCGCTTGATGGCTCGGGCATACATTCGGATAATCGTAAAGCCGCGATTACGAAGATGGCTTTTTCGCCCCCCCCTTCATAGCCACCGTACGCTTCAGAGTGGATTCCACGAATTTTCATTCGGAAGGAAGCGATCTCGCCACGCTGCACCTCCTCAATAACTTGCTGAAGCGCCAGTCGTGCTTCCTGTTTTTGTTCTGGTGACAAATCGGACTGCTCAATCAGCTCCAAATAGCGTTTGCCGATACCATTTCCTGCCCTTACGCGCGAGCGTATCATATCCCGATGCGCCATGAAACGCTCGTAGTGATATTGATAATGGTCGCTTTTCACAAAATGGAATATGGGTTCGGTGCTGCTAACAAGTCGCCTGCGGTACTGCCTTGGTTCCGGATTAGGCTTGACCCAGGGAATCACATTAATCAGCTTCACTCCCGTGCGACGAATTGCTTCGCTCGCAAACAAGTAAGGAACAAGGAGCAGAGAGCCGTTCTCATATTGATCACCAATATTGAAAAACAGGCTTCCTGTCGATTCCGTGCATCGTACGCACTGCTCAAAAACCTCCAGTAAGTTCTCGATATATTCCTGAGGACTGGTCTCATTTCCCATACCTATCCCAGCATAGTCGCGCTGACGGTAGTAAGGCGGACTGGTAACAACCGCATCGACGCATTCATCAGGTAACTGCCGCAGCAGATGGCGGCAGTCTCCTTGTATAATCTCATTTAGAAAGGGAACAGGAACCTGGCTCGATTCGTGCCCGCGCAATTCGGGCGAAGGCACGCTCATCGCGATGATACAATACCTGACTTTCCTGTACGAGCAGAGAGCGGAACGGTGTCAGGCATACTCCTGCTATGCCTATATCTCCGGCAGCCGCACGACCATCCGCTTGCGGGGCACATCCACCTCAAGAATATATTCGCCGACCGCGGGGATAGTGTATTTGCCGATTTCGTAGTAGTCGTAGACGCCGCCGGGGATGACGCGCTTCAGCTTGCCCACGCGCTCGCCTGCCTCGGTGAAGACCTCCATGCCGATCAAATCGTCGATGTAATACTCGTCTTCCCCTAAGGGCATCCGCTCCTCCGGTGGGATTAGCAGCCACGCGCCTCGCAGGTTTTCGGCATGGGTGATGGTGTCAAAACCCTCCAGCTTGATAATCAGGCGGTCGCCCTGCCAGCGAACCGATTCGATAACACATGGCTGGGGTTGCATGGTGCGCGGGGGGCGCTTAGGGCGTCTGGAGGGCGTAAAGGGTTCCTCTTCTGGCGGTTCTGGCTTTGGAGGGAGCCACCAGAACAGGCGCGCGCCTGGCACGAACCGCTCCGGAAAATCGGTCTCCAGGCGCACTCGCACTTCCCCGTGTAGCCCGAACGGACGGAGAACAACCCCGACCGTCACCCAGCGCTGGGCGATTTTGGGCACATAGGGCATCGCCATCGCGAGATCAGGACTCTTCGGTCTCCTCGCTGGCGCTGGGGGTCTCCGAATCGCGGTCGGTCACGACGATGACCTGCACGCGGGTGCGATTTTTGGCGCCGACTGCCTCGGCGACGGTGCGCAGGGCGTTCACAATCCGCCCGTTTTTGCCAATCACGCGCCCGCGGTCGCCTTCCGCCACAATGATTCGGTAGCGCAACCGTGAGCCGTTGCGCTCTTCTTCAATCACGACCGCCTGCTGATCGTCCACCAGCGCTCGCACCGATGCCTCTAAGAACTCTCGTAGCATGGCTATCCTCGCTTAAATTATTCACTGCGCCGCTTTCGATTCCTGCTGATTTTGGAACTGCTGCCAGAGGCCTGCCCGTTCCAGGAGCAGTTGCACCGTATCGGTGGGTTGCGCGCCGGTGCGAAGCCAGTATAGCACACGCTCCTCGTTGAAGTGAACCTGGGCAGGGTCGGTGAGGGGGTTATAATGCCCCACAACCTCCACGAATCGCCCAGAGCGCGGCGCCTGACTCGGCGCCACCACTACACGATAGAACGGTTTCTTCTTTTTCCCTATGCGCATCAAGCGTATCTTTAGCATCCGTTTTTCCGCCTCCTGCGTGTCGAGGGCATATTATACCCTAATTCAGGAACCATGCGAGCGACTTTCAACAGGAGGCTTACCCCAGAATCTTCTGCAGATAGCGAATGGTTTCAGGGAACGGCGGCACGCCCCCATAGCGTTGCACATTGCCTGGACCAGCGTTATAGGCGGCAAGCGCGAGGCGCCGGTCGCCAAAGCGGTCCAGCAGGTGGCGCAGATAGCGCACGCCTCCTTCAATATTCTGCAGGGGATCGTAGGGGTTTTGAACCCCTAGCGCTCGTGCCGTGTCGGGCATCAGTTGCATTAGCCCAATCGCACCTCTGGGGGAGACCGCGTTCGGGTTGCCGCCCGACTCGGCTTCAATAATGCGCAGGATGAATTCGGTGTCTAAGCCATAGCGCTGGGCAATCGGACCCACCAGCGGCGCCCAGCGCTGCACTTCAAGCGGGAAAGAGGGGGGGGTGAAGTTGCCCGTGGGTTGCAGCTCAAAGTCCGCAGGCAATCCGCTGCTGGCAGGAAACCCCACAGGGGGCACCAGCTCGGCGAACTGAGGCGCGTTCGCCTGAGGCAGCCGCCCCTGAATTTGCTCAATGCGCGTCTGGATTTCCTGAATCCGCTGAAGGGTTCTCTGGAACGATTCGCTGATACGCAAGGGCAACCACCTCGTCCATCTCGGTTTGCAGAGCGCGTTGTAACTCAATCTGGAACTGCTCATAAGCGCGCTGGCGCAGGCGGCTGAGCGCCTCGCGCTCCCGACGCAGATGCAGGTACACCTCGCGGGCATGCGCTTCCTGCTCTTGCAGCAGAGGGAGCGTGTCCAGCAAACGCTCAAGGCGTGTCTGGAGCGCCATCAGCGTGCGTTCGCGCTTCACCCATTCGGCAGGGTGGAGTGAGGCTTCTGCCAGCGCCCGCATCTGCGCCCGCACCTGATCAATGGCCGACTCGTGTTCCACACGCTGGCGGATGGCGTCTTGAAGCGCGCGGTAAGCCGCCTCTTCACGGCTCTCACGATAGCGCAACACGCGCTCCAGGCGAAACCGAAAGCGTCTCATAGGGTGTCGGGTATATCATCGGTCAGGGCGGTCAATTGCTTTAGGGTCTCCTCAAACGGCGTATGCTCAGCAGGCGTTTGCTGCAGAAAAGCGCGAATGGCAGGCATGCGTTCCATAGCGAGGTCCACGATGGGGTTTGTGCCTTTCTGATAGGCGCCGATCATAATCAGGTCTTCGGCGTCGCGATAGGCGGCGAGCATGCGTCGCAGTAGGTTCGCGCGGCGCTGATGTTCTGGCGCCACGATGTTGGGCATCACGCGCGAAAGACTGGCAAGCCCATCAATGGGAGGATAGTGCCCCCGCTGAGTCAGGGCGCGAGAAAGCACGATATGTCCGTCCAGAATGGCGCGCGCGGTGTCGGCAATCGGGTCGTTCATGTCGTCGGCGTCCACCAGCACGGTATAGAAGGCAGTGATGCTGCCGCGCGCGCTGGTGCCTGCGCGTTCCAACAGGCGGGGCATCAGGGCAAACACCGAGGGGGTATAACCGCGTGCGGAGGGCGGCTCGCCCGCCGAAAGCCCGATTTCGCGTTGTGCCATCGCCAAGCGCGTCAGAGAGTCCATCATCAGCAGCACCTGCTTGCCCTGATTACGGAAATATTCGGCAATCGCGGTGGCAGTGAAGGCACACTTCTGACGCACAATCGCGGGCTGGTCGGAGGTCGCCACCACCAACACGGAGCGCTTCAGCCCCTCTTCGCCGAGGCTGTCTTCAATAAACTCCCGCACCTCGCGCCCGCGCTCTCCAATCAGGGCAATCACATTCACTTCGGCGCTGGCATGCCGGGCAAGCATGCCCATCAGAGTGCTTTTGCCGACGCCGCTTCCAGCGAAGATTCCGATGCGCTGTCCCTGGGCGCAGGTGAGCAACGCATCAATTGCCCGCACGCCTGTGGGGAGCGGCGTGCGCAACGGAGGGCGCTCCAGCGCTGAGGGCGCCTCCGCCACCAGCGGATACCGCTGGACACACGGGGGGTCAGCCTTGCCGTCTATCGGATTGCCGAGACCATCCAGCACGCGCCCCAGCAGGCTTTCACCCACGCCCACCTCCGCAGAACGGCGTGTGGGAATCACTTCACTGTTGGGTTCCACGCCTTCCAGCGGTCCCAAAGGCATCAGCAGAGTGCGCCCCTGCCGAAAGCCGACCACCTCCACAGGCAGAGGCGTCGCATGGCGTCCCCGCTCAATCAGGCAGATTTCGCCCAGACGAGCGGGGGGACCCTGCGACTCGATCATTAACCCAACCGCGCCCAGCACGCGTCCGTTCACACGCACAGAATCGCATCGACGCACCCGTTCGCGCAACCGCTGCCAGTCAATCGCCATCCCATAGAAGATTTTCGGCGTGCCAGCGGTTTGGCTGGAGCGGGTATCCTTATAGCGTTATGGAAAGCGCGGTGGCGGTTCCGCACCAGGAACAGCTGGAGCAGGCGACGATTCTGGGTGTGCCTGTGCACCGCGTGCGCATGGAGCAGGCGTTGCGCACGATAGAGCAACTGATTGCCACCCGGACTCCGCATCTGGTGATTACCGCCGATGCGAACGCGATATTGATTGCCCTAAACGACCCCGAGTTTCACCAGCTGATGACGGAGGCGGCTCTGGTAACGCCCGACGGCGCAGGATTGCTATGGGCGGGGCGCCATAGTGGTCAGCCATTCCCCGAAAGGGTTTCAGGGGTGGACATGGTGTGGCATCTCACCCGATTGAGCCACGAACGGGGATATCGGCTCTTCTTTCTGGGGGCGGCGCCGGGAGTCGCCGAGCGCGCGCGAGAAAACCTGCTCCGCCAGTTCCCGCGAGCGCAAATCGTGGGAGTGCATCACGGCTACTTTTCTGCCGAACAGGAGCCGGAAGTGATTGCCCAGATTCGCGCGGCGCGCCCCGATGTGCTGCTGATTGCGATGGGGATGCCCCGACAGGAGAAGTGGGCATATCGTCATCGTCAGGTGCTGAACACGCCCGTGATGATTGGTGTCGGCGGCAGCTTCGATGTCTATGCGGGCGTGGTCAAGCGCGCTCCCCGATGGCTCCAGCAGAGCGGGTTGGAGTGGCTCTGGCGTCTGATTCAGGACCCGCGTAAAATCAAAAAAGTGCGCAACCTGCCCCGATTCGTCTGGCGCGTGTTGCGAGACACTAAGCGAAGATAATGAGCTTGGCGATCCAGAAGTAGAGGAGCAGTCCCGCCGCGTCAATCAGGGTCGTGATAAAAGGCGCGGACATCACCGCCGGGTCTATATTCAGCCGTTTTGCCAGCAACGGAAGCATCGCCCCAATGGTAGTCGCCATCGTGATAATCGCCATCTGCGCCAATCCCACGGTAAACGCTAGATGGAGACGCTCCAAGGAGGTGAGCGTGCCCGACCAGATAAAGGCGTTTAAAACCCCAATCCCCCCTATCATCAGTCCCAGCAAAAGCCCTGTGAGCATCTCGCGCCCCATCACTTTCAGCACCTGATTCAGGCGCACCTCGCCCAGCGCGAGCGCACGGGTGATGGTGGTGGTAGTTTGCGAACCGGCGTTTCCGCCCGTGCCTATCAATAAGGGTATGAACCACGCCAGTGCGCTGAACTGCTGGATTTCCTCGTCGTAGTGGCGTAGCACCGTGCCCGTGAGTCGCTCGGCGAGGAACAGCAAAATCAGCCAGCGCACGCGCTTACGCACCAGATCCCAGGGGCTTTGCGTGAGGTAGGGTTCTTCCGTTGCTTCCACGCCTCCCAGTTTCAACACATCTTCCGTGCTCTCGCTAACTAGAATATCCACCACATCGTCGATGGTCACGATTCCCAGCATGCGCCCCAGCTCGTCCACGACGGGCACAGCGAGCAGGTCATATTTAGAGAGCAGGGAGGCGACCTCTTCCTGGTCGGTTTCGGGATGCACCACCACAAGATCGGTTTCCATAATCTGCTCGATGCGCTTGCTGGGGTCTGCAAGAACCACCTCACGGAGCGAACAGACGCCCACCAGCCGCTGGCGTGTGTCCACAACATAGAGGTAATAGATCGTTTCAATGTCGGGTCCTACCTGGCGCAGGTAGTCGAGGGTTTGCTCGACGGTCCATTCAGGGCGCACGCGCACATACTGGCGCACCATGAGGCGCCCTGCAGTGTTGGGGGGATATTCAAGCAGCTCACGCACGTCGCGGGCTTCGGGAGGCGCCATCTGGCTCAGGAGCGCCTCTGCTTTTTCCTCCTCTAACTGTTCCAGAATCTGCGCGGCGTCGTCGGCGGGCAGCTCGGAGAGCAGGCGGGCGGCTTTTTCTGTGGGGATATGCTCAAAAATCTGTTCCACCACCACCGGCTCCAGATAGTCCAGCACTTCCGAGGCTTGCGCCTCGTCCAGCTGCACGAGCGCGAGCGCCTGCTGGGCGGGGTCTTCCAGCAGGCTCAGCGCTTCGGCGAGGTCCTGGGGGGGAATCTCCTCTGCCAGCCGCGCCAGACTGCCGTCTGGAGTCTGCAGGGCTTCTCGAATCTGTTCAGCGAGGGCAGCGGTTCGCTCTTGCATGGGCAGCGCCTCCGGGATCGGGTGGGTTAAAGGATACCTTATCTACTCCTACCTGCAGAAGCCTATCGAGAACCCACCCGTTAGAACCTCTGCCCCCGATAGGTCGCCTTGTGAACAACGGAAAAGCGGTCTTTTTGCCCAAAGTCCCGGTACAATTCGTATGTTAGGGATCCTTCCGGATAGTTCGTTTTCTCTTGTATAAAGATCAGCTCGCTAACTACAAGCAGGAACTCCACGCTAAATTCGCCAACAGCGTCCAACTCCTTAAAAGGGATGACATGAGCAGGTTGATAGACTTGCAATGAAGGAGGATATTGGGTAATGGGCTTTACCTCTTGAAAAACCTGAAGTAGATGATCGCGCATCTGGTGCGTCAGCTGTTTATTGTACACTTCTTTGACATAAAGCTCTACAACCAGATGAATATGTTTAGGAGTTCGCCAGCGTTTACCAGGTTCTCTATACTGCACGACGAAATCATAAGGAGATTGCGGCTTTTCGCCAGGCTTAACCGCAATCTCTACCCCCGTTTGAGTTCGGTGAATGATAGTGATGCCTGCCAGCTTGAGCATCCAGCGGCGCAGTATATACCCGATGGATACCCAGAAAGAAGGGAGGGCTTTGTCTGCTTTCCGTTCACTCAAGATGGCTGGTTGCCCCATTTTGCATACTCCACTTAAACTGGTTTGTTTTTTCGTTTACATCAGGTTTACGAAAGACGAAAAGATGCTCATGATAGATAAGCAAGAAATCGCGCGCTTTACCCTTGCTCCATCGTTCACGTGTTGACTTCATGTTCCACTGTACTTTAACAATATCCTCGCGCAAGATGAATCCTGCTCTCAGAAACCGCTCCATCGTCCAGAAGGCAATCGGCACATAGTGCTTGTGTCGGCGTGTATCCCCGACCAGAATAGCACAATGCTTGTTTGGTTTCAGGACACGGTAGCATTCTCGTGCGATCTGTTCCATCGCGTCAAGGAAATGACCCACCGAGCGCATTTGGGAGAGGTCGCCCTCTACCGGCTCACTTTTTGAGTAGCGAATAATTCCTGCGTAAGGCGGGTGTGTCGCTATGAAATCAACAGACTCGCTCTCTATAAGGTTCAGGCGTCGGGCATCCCCATGAAAGAGCCGTATGGAGGCAGGTGGCAATTCCTCATAGAGGTTTACAGGTTCAAAGTTGAGTCTGTCGAAGGCAACCATGAGAGAGTTATAGTTGATGTCGACGCCTATCCCATTTCTGCCCAGAAGACGACATTCCACCATCGTCGTGCCACTACCGACCATAGGATCCAAGACAAGATCATCTGGCTGAGTGTAGCGCAAAATAAGATTTCTAGGGATCTGGGGT
>JBBIQJ010000104.1:0-9133 GCA_037442385.1 Armatimonadota bacterium | reverse complement strand
GCAGCTCAGGCACGAGGTGGGCGTCCTCTGAGCGGATTCGCGTTTTGCGCTTGCGCGGTGATGCGGCGGCTCTGGGCATCGCGTTCACCTATTGAGCGTATACCCCAACGAGGTCAGTGCGAGGCGCTCGCATGCGCTCGCACTGACCGATGAGATTGCCTTACCGCAGGGTGAAACTCCGCGAGAGCGAGAAGCCCACATCCGACTCGCGGTTCGGGTGGAACCACCAGACCCCGACGCGCCACTCGCCGATGCGATGCACCAGCGCGAGGTTATAGGAGAGTGCCTCGCCTGGCATCGTGGGCTGGTGCGAGTAGAACATCAGCGCGGTGCGGTCGTTCAGGCGGTAGTTGCCCGCCACGAAGCCGATGTCGCGCCCGTTGCGGAGATGTTGCCACCCCGCCATCAGCGACAGATGACCCTCTGTGCGCACGCCCATCAGGTAGAAGCCTTCCTGCTGGCGCGTGTAGGTAGACGAGAAGCCGTAGCCTGTCAGCAGGCTCACAGGCATCCGCTCCCCCTGGCGCGCCAGCTGGTAGCTCACCTGGAGCGTGGCGCGGTCGCCGTAGCGCGAGTAGCCAATGCCGAGGTCCAGTCGGTCCGTAACGCCCGTCTTGAAAAAGGAGCGGAACTCGTTCTCCTCAGAGTTGGGCGAGCCAATCGTGAACCAGGTCAGTGTGCCTTTTGGCACGGTCAGCTCGGCAAAGTCGGTTGCCGTCTCGCTTCCCTGTTGCGACTGAATCACCACACAGGCAGGGCAACCGCCGCTGCCTTCCTGTGCATACACAATACCTGCTGTTGTAACTGTCAGAGCCATCACTACGGTCAGAAATGCTGTTGTTTTCATGGATTTCCCTCCTGTGTTGAGTTTGTTGTGGCTGGTCAGGACCAGCGCGAAACGGTTTCGCGCCCTAGCGGCGCAAGGTGAAGTCCGCTTTACTCAACACAGGGGCGGTGCGCGAGGTGATTCGGGGGAAAGCGGCGGCGAATGATTGCGAATCGTCGGCAACCCAAAGCACGCGCTCTGCCCGAAAGGAATCTCAAGGCGTGGAGGCTCGGGCAAAACCACCGTCCAGACGAGTATTTCCCATGTGAGCCGTACTGGCAGCGCCTTATCGGCCTGGGGCGCGCTTATCTGGCATGCCCGACATGAAGATTCACAAGCGGGTGCGGAGCCTCCTCCTGCGCAACAGTCGTGCTTCGGAGTCTGAGTGTGGCAGCACGCCCTCTGGTCGGCACAGCATGCTCCCCCCTGTGGGGTGCATGAACAGAACACGAGCCACGCGGCGCCCACAGGCAAGACACTGAGCCATGCCCCCAGCAGAACTGTCCACAAACGCGCTGCCATTCTGACAGGATTATACCCCACTTTCATGAACTGATACGCACTTATGGATGAACGGTTCCCCGTTGGACGCACCATCCTGCTGGGTACAGCCTTTATGGGCATGGGCATGATTTTGCCGATTTTCAATCATTTCGTGCCCATATTTTTGCGCGAGATGGGGCTGTCGGCGACCCTGATTACCTTTGTGCTGACATGGGACAACTACATCAACATGCTCATGCAGCCCATAGTGGGGCAGCTTTCCGATAACACGCGCACGGCGCTGGGGCGGCGCAAGCCGTGGGTGCTGGCGGGGGCGCCGCTGGCAGGGGTGGCGTTTTTGATGGTGCCTGCGTCGTCTGTAGTGTGGGGGATGATGCTCGCTATCTTTCTGACCAATTTCGGCGCGGCGCTCATGCGCTCGCCGGGCGTGGCGCTAATTGGCGACCTTTACCCTTCCCGGCAGCGCAGTCTCGCAAACGGCATTATCAATCTGATGCTGGGCGTGGGCGCAGGTCTGGCGTACTTTGGCGGTGGCTGGCTCTATGGGCAATTTGGACGCTATGCCCCCTTTCTTTTCGGGAGCGCGATGCTCTTTCTCGCAATTGGGGTGGTGCTGCTCTTTATTCAGGAGCCTGCGACCCCTGTAGACCAGCCCGATGAGTCCGAGGCAGGGTTTCGGGAGACCCTGCGCACATTGTTTTCTCAGCACGACTCGTCGCTTTTCTGGATGCTTGCCGCGATTCTTTCGTGGTTTATGGGGTTCACTGCACTGGAGGCGTTGCTCTCACTGATTGGCAAAGAGGCGCTGGGCATTCCCCCCGATAAGATGGGGCAGTTCGTGGCGCTGTTGCCTGCGGTGTTCGTGCTGTGTGCTGTGCCCAGCGGGATTCTGGCGACTCGTTTTGGGCGCAGGCGCATCATCCTGCTGGGGTTGGCGGGGCTTATCGCGACGCTTCTGTATGGCTACACGGTTCAGTCGGCACCGATGCTGATGGGCTTTCTGGTGCTGGCGGGCTTTTTCTGGGCATTCGTGAATGTGAACTCGCTCCCTGCCCTGTACGACACCGCGCCGTACCTGAGAGCTGGCATCATCACGGGGCTGTATTATCTGGCTTCGAATCTGTCGGCGGTGCTGGGACCTCAGCTGGCGGGTGTGCTGATTGACCTCACGGATGAGAACTACCGCGTGGTGTTTCTCTATGGGGCGTTTTTCATGGCGCTGGCGTGGGTTTGCATGAGTCGTGTGCGTGTGGCATAGGGTATCCTTGAGGTTATGGAAACTCTGAGCGGGCGCGTGGCGATTATCACGGGCGCCAGCCGCGGGATTGGGCGTGCAATCGCCCTGCGGCTGGCAAAAGAGGGCGTGGCGGTGGTGATTGCCGCCAAGACAGCGGAACCTGACCCCCGACTGCCTGGCACAATCTACACGGTTGCCGAAGAAGTGCAGGCATCAGGAAGTCATGCCTTGCCCGTGCAGGTGGATGTGCGCGACGAAAACGCCGTTCAGCGCATGGTGGAACAGACCATGCAGACTTTCGGGCGAATCGATATTCTGGTGAATAATGCGGGCGCGCTCTGGTGGTATCCCGTTCTGGAAACGCCCCCGAAACGGTTTGACCTTGTGATGGATGTGAACCTACGCGGCGCGTTTGTTTGCTCACAGGCCGTGCTGCCGCACATGATGGCTCAGCGCTGGGGACACATCATTAACATGTCGCCTCCGATAGACTTCAGCGTGCTCCCGGGTAAGGTTGCCTACATGATTTCTAAGTTCGGGATGACGATGCTGGCGTTCGGGCTGGCGGAAGAGGTGAAGGAATACAATATCGCCGTGAATGCGCTCTGGCCCCGCACGCTGATTGAGAGTCAGGCGACCATCGGCTGGAATTTAGGCACGCCCCAGCAGTGGCGCAAAGCGGATATTATGGCGGATGCGGTCTACGAGATTGTCCGACGCCCCCCTGCCTCGCTCACAGGGCGTGCGCTGATTGACGAAGAGGTTCTGCGTGAGGCGGGCGTTACGGACTTCTCCGTCTACAACTGCACGCCCGATGGGGAGCCGATGGAAATTGTCTGGGAAGGCATCCGCGCGGGGAAGCGGGAGGGGTAGTGCGCCCTCTGGCGCTGGGGTCTCGAGATTTCTCACTCATGCTTTGCATGCGTCGCAGCGACCTGCTTCAGAATCGCCTCTATTCTGGCAACCTGGGTGCTGACGGTGAAATCGCGCTCGACACGGGCGTGCGCGTTTGCGGCGCGGCGGGCGCGCTCCTCAGAGTCCTGCCCCACTTCTATCAGCGCCTGAGCCAGCGCCTCAGGATGACGCGGGGGCACAAGCCAGCCCTCCACGCCGTCCCTGACTGCCTCCGGGATGCCACCGACAGCAGTCGCCACCACAGGCAAACCCACCCACATCGCCTCCAACATCGAAAGGGGCAACATTTCGCTCAGGGTGGGCAGGCAAAAAAGGTCCATCGCGTGGAGCAGGCGTGGCACATCTTTGCGCTCGCCCAGCCATCGCACATGCTTCTCCACACCCAGCCGCTCTATCTCGCGGCGCACCCGCTCCCCATATCGCGGTGGATGCACCACGCCCACCAGCAGGACTTTTGTGTTCGGGGCGCGACGCACCACTTCAGGCAGAGTACGAATCAGGTAAATCTGCCCCTTGCGCGGGATGAGGTTGCCCACCACGCCTATCACGAAGTCGCTGGGCGTCAGTCCCAGCTCAGCACGCACCGCCGCGCGCGCCCCCTTATCCGCAACCTCCAGCCGCTCCGGGTCGATAAACCCATGCACTGTGCTGATTCGGTCGGGGGGCACGCGGTTCCAGCGCATGTGGAATCGCCGCGTCTGCTCTGAGACGGCAATCACATGGTCTGCCATGCGCCAGTGGAAGTGGACTCGGTGGGAGTGCGCCCGTAGCACTGCGGGGATGCCTGTAAATCGGCGCAGCCACACGGCGAAGTTGTTCGCGCGGCTCATGGGGGCGAGCATTACCTCGATCCCCTGCTCACGGCAAAAGCGCCCCACCTCACGGAAATCGTGCAGGGTGTAGCGCCGCATTTCCGAGGTCAGCACAGGGATGCCCGCCTTCTGGGCAGGCTCAATAATCCATGACCCAGGGCGCGTCAACAGGGTAATCTCGTTTCCCCGACGATGCAGCTCCTTCGCAATCTGTAGGGTATGCACCAGCGCGCCGCACAGTCCCACGCCCGAGACTATCTCTAAGATGCGCCCACGGTCTCACCTCTTCGGCAGGGTGGGCAGGGGCAGTTTAGGACGCGGCTCGAAGTCGGGCAATCGGGGCGGGTTCGCCTCCATCTGTTTCAGAATCTCTTCAATCGCGCGGTCTAACTGCGGGTCGCGCCCCTGGGCATAATCGTGCGGCGCGTAGTCCACCTCAATATCGGGGTCAGTGCCGTAGTTTTCCACGCGCCAGCCGACATCGTAGAACCAGAAGGCGTATTCGGGCTGGGTGGTCAGCCCCTGATCCACAAACACCGACTTGGGCCAGATGCCAATCACGCCGCCCCATGTGCGCTTGCCAATCAGCACGCCGATTTTCATCAGTTTGAAGGCGTGGCTGAACATATCGCCGTCGGAGCCGGCGCGCTCGTCGGTAATGGCGACAACAGGTCCCATCGGCGAGTCGTAGGGGTAGGGCATCGGCTTGCCCCAGCGCGGCACATCGTAGCCGAGTCGTTTTCGCGCCAGTTTCTCCAGTAGCAGCGCCGAAACGAATCCGCCGCCGTTGCCCCGCACATCCACAATCAAGCCAGGGCGCACCAGCTCTGGCAGGAAGCCCCGATGGAACTCGGAGAAACCCCAGTAGCCCATATCGGGGATGTGGATGTAGCCCACCTGCCCGCTGGTTTTCTCATGCACATAGGCGCGATTGCGGTTCACCCACTCACGGTAGAGCAGTCTGGCTTCACTGGTGAGCGTTCGGGTCACGACGGTACGGGTTGCGCCGTTGGGGGCGCGCAGGGTGAGCTGCACAGGCATCCCCGCCTGATTGAGCAGGAGCTCGCCAGGGGGGCGCGTGCGACTGAGCCGTTGCCCGTTAATCGCAATCAGCACTTCGCCGACCTGCGCCAGCACGCCCGGCTCGTTAAGGGGCGAGTCGGCGTTTTCCAGCCACGGGTCGCCCGTGTGAATGTGGGTGATTCGGTAGCCTTGCGCCGCTTCATCCCATTCAAACTCGACGCCCAGAAAGCCCAGCGTATACTGCGGCGGCTGGCGATAGTCGCCGCCAAACTCATAGCAGTGGGAGGTTCCCAGCTCGCCCTGCATCTCCCACATCAGGTCGGAAAACTCGGCGCGGGTGGCGACGCGCTCCAGAAGCGGAGAGTAACGGTCGTACACCTTCTGCCAGTCCACTCCCGACATGTCGGGTGTCCAGAAGAACTCGCGCTGGAGGCGCCACGCTTCGCGGTACATCTGGCGCCACTCTTCTGTGGGCACGACGGCGCACCGCACGCGCGAGAGGTCTATCCAGCCACTCTCGCGCGAAGGCGGGTCATGCTCATGCTTCTCGTCGGGTTTTTGACCCGCGGGCAGCACCCGCAGGCGATTGCCCGTCTGATAGACCAGTGTCTTGCCGTCCAGCGACAGCGCGAAGCGCGTGACGCCGTGTATCAGCTCCTCGCTCCTGGCTTTGGAGAAGTCATAGAGAATCAGCGTGCCTTTGCCCTCTTCTTCGCTCGTGTCGGTCCAATCGCTTTCATCCAGCGTGCCCTCAATCGGGAAGGAGGTAACCAGCAGGCGCTTTTTGTCCAGCCCCGCCACCTGTCCGTAGATACCGCCTGGCAGGGGCACGGTCAGCACGCGCAGATGGATGTCGTCAAAGTCAATCTGCACGGGCTTTGGCACGCCCGATTCGGGATTCTCCTCTTTTTCTTCTGCCTCTTTCTCGCCCCCTTCCAGAGGCTGGGGCGCTGGCAGGAGCGGGTTGGGCACATCCTTGCGCAGGGCAACCGCCATCACACGCTGACCCCGCGGGAAGCTCAGCTCGTACTGCATCTGGTCATACACGGGGTCATAGTCCCGATACGAGATGAAGTAGAGCAGGTCGCCCTCGGGATCCCAAGCGGGCATCACATCGCGGAATTCGGGGTGCGTGATGGGGTGAATAGCGCCCGACTGTGCGTCGTAGACCTTAATGATATGGGTGCGCTCGTTGGGCGCGAAGCTGTATGCCAGCCAGCGCCCGTCGGGCGACCAGGCGAAACCCTCTATCATCCCCGCGTCGCTACGCTCCACCAGGGTGGGCGTGCCCGACTCTAAATCGAACACCCACAATTCAAAGCGGTGGTTCGAGAGCGCCACCTTATCGGCAGTCGGGCAGACCTCCATGCGGTAAACGATGCCCACATCGAAATCTTCATAGCACCTCACGCCCTCAGGGGCATGCAGCTCCAGCCGTTCCTCGCCTGTAGCGTCGGAGACCGTCACGATACGTTCGCCGTCTGCCAGCCAGCGGGCGATGCGGTAGCGCACCCCTTGCGGCTCGCCGTGTTGTATCACGGCGCCTTCCCAGTTGCCCATCGTGAAGGGCTTGCCCCGCACAATCAGCAGCAGCGAGTGCCCCTTCGGATGGAGGCTGAATCCCTGCAGGTACTTCTCGGCTTCCACGAACTTGCGTTGGGTCTGCACGCGCGGGCTGGGCGTCTCCACAGGGATGTGCGTGTTCTCGCCCGTGGCAATATCGTAATAGTAAAGTTCCGCGCCCGCGTGATACACAATCCGTCTGCCGTCGGTCGTGGGAAAGCGCACATAGTATTCCTCATGGTGGGTGTGGCGTTGCAAGTCGGAGCCGTCCGGCAGGCAGGAATAAAGATTCGCGATACCCTCGTAGTCTGACACAAAGTAGATGCGCTCGCCAATCCACATGGGGGCGGTGTGGTCGCCGCCGGTGGGTTTGAAGAGGGTGAAAGTTCCCGTGCCCTCGCGGTCAATCCAGAATACGCCTGCCGTGCCACCGCGATAGCGTTTCCAGCGGGCAGGGTCCACCGTGTGGCGCCCGATAATCACGCCGCCGTTGGGACCGAAGCTGATGGCGTGCGCGATTCCGTACGGGTACATGCGGGGTTGCCCTCCCTCTCGCGGCACGCGCCAGAGTCGCACCTCGCGCGGGGGACAGCCTGCCGTACTGTGATAGATAATCTCGTTGCCGTCGGGCGTCCAGCCGACCACGCGCACCACCGTTGCGCCCTGATAAGTAAGGCGCTTCGGCTCGCCCCCCTCTGCAGGAATGAGATAGACTTCGGGATGCCCCTCGTCCCGTGCCACAAAGGCAATCCATTTGCCATCGGGGGAGTAGTGGGGTGTGCTGACCATGCTGAGCGTGGTGGTAAGCCTGCGGGCAACGCCTCCATGCAACGAAACTGTCCACAAATCGTCTTCACAGACGAACGCGACCTGTTCTCCATAAACAGCCGGAAACCGATAGTACCCCTTTGACATGCTGGAGATTATACCCGACGGGCAGGGCGAGGGGTTTTCAGCGGCGCGCCCCCAAGACAGCCCACTATAAAGCAGGTGCCTCCCAGGTAGAGGTAGGCGCGCCCCAGGGTGGGGAGCGCGGCAAAGATATCCGCGAAGGGAAGCATGCCCGCATACCAGAGCAACAGCCCATAGGCGATGGGGGGCACAGCGAGGCTCATCGCCAGCGCGCCTGCCCAGCGCAGCACACGCGCGGGATGCTTAGACCCCCAGAACACCAACGCCACGCCCCACAACAGCCCCACAAGCGCGGCGCTCAGAACGGGCGCTATGCTAAACGCGCCAGGCGCATACCAGCGCCCCAGATCGCGCCCCGTGGGAACATACCCCTGCAGGCTCCACACACACGCGAGCCAAAGGGGATGAATCAGCCAGAACCCGAAGCCTGAGACCAGGCTTCGGGCAAGCAGAGTGAGAAAGACACCAAACTGCTTCAAAAGTTAGGCTGAAGCGGTTGATTGCCTTGGGTCGGCTGACCCGGTTGCCCCGGTGCTGCAGGAGGCGCGGCAGGAGGCATCTGGGTTGGCGCTCCCATCGTGTTTGCGGGCGGAGGCGGAGCGGTTTCTGGGCGTGTCCAAATCCAGTAAAACACCGCCGCCACAATCACTATCAGCACGGCAATAATCGCCACTGCGGTTCCAGTGGAAATTTCCTTCTTCATGTATTCCTCCCTCTTTGTAAAGGGGAGGGGCTACCCCTCCCCGCGAGTAGAACCAGCTTAGATGTTGAACTCGTAGTCAGGTCGGAACAGCCACGGATTGCAGCCATCCCACCAGTAGAAGCCGGGGAAGCCCTGATTGTCATAGCCCGTGTAGGGATCCACACGCCAGTCGGTGTTTGCAGGAGCAATCTGCGCCCCCAGCCGGCGCCATTTTGCACTCCCATCAGCATGCACGAACAGTGCGCCATTGGAGTGGATCCACATCGTACCGTCCAGCACGAACATGGCGCCCGTTGGGTAGGCGTTGCCCGGATTGCCATAGGTGCAGCTGAAGTATTGGCACGGTTTAGTGGCATCCGTACACATGAGCGCCGGGTTAGTCAGGGCAAAGCCTTCCACACTCGCCTTCCCGCGTCCTTCCCAGAAAAGCGGGAGCTTGGAGGGGTGCGCGACGCGCGCCTGACTCAGCGACTGCAGCAGCCCATTGTAGGTGTAGGCAACCTTTGCCGGCTGTGCCTGAGGGTTGTTGTAGTCAGGAGTGTTCAAGCGCTTCGGTGGGCACGAGGGACACTCGTACAAACCGTAGTTCTTCATGTAGGGCTGGAGCGTGTGTGACCAGTGAACCAGGTATGAAGCAT
>JBBIQJ010000103.1:0-9290 GCA_037442385.1 Armatimonadota bacterium | reverse complement strand
TTCACAATCCACGAAATCAAGCCCAATCCGTTGCGCCAGTCCAGCACATTCAGGTCGCCTTTGAAGCGCACCTCGGCAAGGATGTTCTCTTCGGGTGTCAGCCCAGAATACTGGATTTCCGTACTTTCCTTGGCGACATAGAAGACATTGTAGCGCACAGTTTTTCCGGGGGGCAGCCAGCGATACTGCAATCGGATTCCGCCTGCGGGTGGCTGAATTTCGTTCTCCACAATCACCCGCACGGAGCTGCGCGCCAGCACACGCGGACTGCCCCCCTCGGTACCGGAATAGAGTGTCAGCTCGATCGTGTGCGGACCGTCGGGCACTTTGCGCGCCTTGGTATCCCATTCATAAATATAGTGCCCCTTCTCGCGATCGGAGCGCAGCACCGCGGGCGCTACCGCCTCAACAAACTTGCCATCGATGCTAACCCCAATAAAGCCACCCTGCGACACGCTGCGGATAGGGAAGCGCACCTGCACCGTCTCCCGCACGCGCGCACCGTCCAGCGGGCGCACAATCGTGAACGGCGCCTGCGCCCACGCCACTCCGAAGATGAGCCATAACCCGATGATCAATCGGTTCATCTGTTCTTCTCCTCCACAACAGGGATTGTACCCTATCTGACTCCTCTGTTCGCCCCATGGCTCGGATTTCCTGCCACTCGGCAAGGTGGTGTATAATACCTGTATGCGACGCATCAGCACGCTTTTTATGCTGACCTGGGTTCTGATTGCCGCAGCCACCGCCCAACTGACATGGGTGGGCAACACACGCCTCTACATGACAGGCTACGGACAACTTCCCTCCCGACTGGGCATGATGGAACCCTGGCAGACCCTCACCATCACGACCCAGACCGCCCCGATTGCCCCTGGACAGCGCGTGGTTGCCGTCGTCACAACCGATAACTGGCGTACTACGCGAGAATACGATTTCTCATTCGACTTCAACACAGGAAGCAGTACCCAGTGGTACTGCGTGCTGGGACCGTTCCCGGCGGGCACTTATGTGCAGTGCTACATTCGGGCGCATGGCGGCAACGGCGAAGTGTTGTACGACAATAACGCCAGCAGCAACTATAGCGTGTGGGTGCGTTATGCGCCGCCCCTGAAAGAGACGCCCATCCTGCAGTGGTTCCAGACCGACTATCGCACGATTATGCAGCGGCTCCCTGAAGTGGTGATGGCGGGCTATGGCGCCATCTATCTGCCCTCGCCCGTGAAATCAGGCGGCGGGGGCTTCAGCACGGGCTATAACCCGTTTGACCCCTTTGATCTGGGCGACCGCCTGCAGAAGGGAACCGTGCGCACGCAGTACGGCTCCACCCAGGAGCTGATGGAACTGATTCAGCTGGCGCACCGTTTCGGGATTGAGGTGTATTGCGATCTGGTAACCAATCATGCCGATAATCGCGCCAGCACGCCAATCGACCGCTACCCCGCTTTTATTCCCGAAGATTTTCACATCCGCTCTACTGCTGACCCTACGAATAATGAGGTGGATTTCAATAATGCACCGCCTTTTGGGTTCGGCACGCTCAACTACGATGTGGTGGGGCTGGCAGACTATGCGCATGAGGACGGCAACAACACCCGCACGGGCGCGTTCAACCTGCCCAGTTACGCCCAGTTCAACGCTTACGGCAAACCCACCTTCGTGCGCCACCCCAATAACCCGCACTACTACCCCAACGGCACACCTGTTTCGGAAGATATTCGCCAGTTGCTCAAGCGCTGGGCGTGGTTTCTGACCACGGTCATCGGCTTTGACGGCTACCGCATCGATGCGGTGCGCCACACTCCACCCAGCTTTTTTGGACGCACGCCCCAGCAACCAGGGGGCATCGTGAGCGAGGGCGATCTGATCTCCTTCCTCTACTCCCTGAACCCGAACCTCACCCTCTTCGGCGAAGTCTACTCCAGCAATAGCTGGGAGCTGCGCGAATACGCCAAAACGGGCATGAACCTGCTGGACTTCCCGATGAAGTTCATGGCAAACAGCCTGTTCAACTCCAACGGCTACGGCGACATGGGGGCGAGCCTCAGCAATAGCTTCGGCACCGACCCCAGCACAGGATTGCCCTACGAGCTGGGCGGGCTGGCGAGCTATTTGGGAATTGGCTTTGTGCAGAGCCACGATGATGGACCGCCGCGCTCCAACAATCTCGCGCATGCGTGGCTGTTGACGCGCCCTGGGCGCCCCAAAATCTACTACGACGGCAACAACATAGACCCGAACGACTGGAGCCACTTCCCCAAGCCAGGACGCTATAACGCGCTGGGCAACGGCGATGAGACACTCCTGAAACTGCTGGATGTGCGCAAACGGTTCGCGCGGGGACGGCTGGTCAACCGCTGGATGAGCCAGAATCTGTATATCTACGAGCGTCAGGTGAACGGTTCCAGCATGCTACTGGTAGGTCTGAACAGTCGCGGCGATTTGACCCCCCTTACGGCGACGGTGCAGACTGCGTTTGCGCCGGGCACGGTGTTGTACGACTATTCGGGTCAGCGCCCGCCCGTCACAGTGGATGCCAGCGGTCGAGTCACCATTACGGTTCCGCCCAACTCCACGCCGACGAACGATAACAACGCCTACGGCTATGTGCTGTACGCGCCGCGCACGCCAAACCCCCTGCCCGATGTGCCCCCGATCCAGGTTCTCGATTCGCAGGGTAACCCGATAGCCTTCGAAACCGTGCCGACGCCGGGAGGCGCGTATGCCAGCGGACGCAGTTTTCAGGCAGTAACGCTCACCGAGACGCGCGTCTCGCTCCGTGTACGCACCGATGTGTTCGGCGCCAGCGCCTATTTTAAAATCGACAACGGCGTTGCCCTGCCCGGCTTGACGCCCCTGCAAAACACTCCTGAAGGGCTGAAAGATGGCTTCATCCCGATGACGCGCATCACCGACGGGCACTTCGAACAGCACGGGCTGGATCTGAGTGGGCTGCCTGCGGGATTACATGTCGTGCGGGTGCGGGTCTTTATGAACACGCCTGCGGGACGCCCCGAACTGTTCAACGAGTTTTTCGCCTTCTTCTATCTCAAGCCAACGGCAGGGGCTGTCGTGGTAGATGGCGATCTGAGCGACATGGGCGCACCAATCGCCACTCAGACCCGCACGCCCAGCTCGAATCTCAATCGGCTGGACGCGCTTTATGTGCGCAACGACCATCGCGATCTCTACATCGGGATTGCGGGGCGCGTGGACACGGCGGAGAATCAAACCTACGGCGTTGCCCTGTTTCTGGATGTGGACTATGGACGCGGCACGGGGCTACGCTCTCTGGAGCCATTAGCCGACGACAGTGGTCCTGCTCCCCGCCTGATTTCGAATCAGCGTCTTACCGCACCAGAGGGGTTCGGGGCG
Source organism: Armatimonadota bacterium (assembly GCA_037442385.1). Taxonomy (GTDB): domain Bacteria; phylum Armatimonadota; class Fimbriimonadia; order Fimbriimonadales; family GBS-DC; genus LDYB01. The sequence goes on along the minus strand of JBBIQJ010000103.1, from coordinate 5,915 downwards.
GACTTCGCCGTGGGGGTGTTTCGCCATGGGGGATTGCATAGCGCCCCCGAAGCGCCCTTCACAGGCGATGTGCGACTGCCCTGGGTTGTGGGCGCGGAAGCAGGCGCCTATCGTCTGGACCCTGCACGCCTCAACTGGCTGGAGGGGATCCCTGCCCAGATGACCTGGCGCCCACGCCTGAATCCCACCGACCCGCCCACAGGACTGGAGATTGCAATCCCTCTGGAGGCGCTCTATGCGAACCTGAAGCCAGGCGGTTCGCTGGCGCTGTTTGCTGTGTTGCTGAATACGGGCGAGCTGGGCACGGTCTTTTCGGCATACGACTCGCGCCGCGCGACTTTCGGACCCCGACCGCCCGCCACCAGCTGGCTCAGCAACCAGTTCCTGCCGACTCAGCCCCATATCGTGAACAATCCGGGCGCGGTGGCGGTTAGCCTGCAGAGTGTGGCGACCTACAACCTTCAGCGAATGCCCCTGCTCACCACTCCCTATCGCCTCCGCTGGGGTGTGATGCGCCGCGATCCTGCCACGGGCGAGTATCGCGTGCGCGGGCGCGTGGTGAACGCAGGTGGGGATGTGTTGGGCCCCGTGGCGATGTTGTTCCGCCTGCCCGACGGCGTAGAACTGGTCAATCGCACGGGGATGAGTCTGTTTGAGGCAGGCGCGCCCTATGTGATTCTCACGGAGGGGCTGTGGCGTTCAGGCGAAGTGCTGGAGTTCGAGCTGCGGTTCCGCGCTCGAAATTCGCGCTTCTTCCCGCCCAAGGTGGAGCTGCGTGCGGGCGTGGGGGCGCTGTGAATCCTGCGGGACGCCTCCCGCATCGTGTCCAACTCAAACACGGAGCAGCTTCGCTGGGCTGGCAGGACGACTAAAGCCGTTGCTCATATACAAAGCCAGCCTCCACTGGCTCGTCGTAGCTGGGGCATCCTGCCCAATATCACGCGCAGGATGCGCGTGCTACTTGAGCCGACGCGGGTCGGTTTCGTATTACAGGAACGGCTTCAGCGGCTCTGTTGCAGACACGGAAGATTCAGCAAACAGGACACGGAAACCGCGTCCGTACGGGCAGTGGTAAGGGCACGGTTTCCGTGCCCGCGAGCCAAACAAGAGGCAGGAACTGCGGCAAGGGCACGGCCCCCGTGACCATGCTCTACACAGGGTGCGGTCGCCGCGTCCCACGCTGCGAATTTCGCTGTGTCCGTAGGTGGCAGGCGCATCCCTGCTGGGGTATACTTTGCATGACATGGAGGTCAAACCGTGCGAGGCATCATTATCGTGGGAGGCTTAGGCACACGCTTACGACCTCTCACCCTGCGCCGTCCCAAGCCGTTGCTGTCCGTGGCGAACCGCCCGTTTCTGGAGTATCAGGTGGCGCAGCTGCGCGCGGCGGGCGTGGAAGAGATTGTGTTCGCCACCAACTATCTGGCAGACCGCATCGAGGCACACTTCGGGGATGGCAGCCGCTTCGGGGTGCGCATGCGCTACGCACAGGAAAAAGAGCCGCTGGGCACGGCGGGCGCCATCCGTAACGCCGTGCAAGGCTTACCCCCGATGCGCGCGATAGTGTTCAACGGCGATATCCTGACCGATTTTGACATCGGTGCGCTGGTGCGGTTGCATCAGGAGCGGGGCGCGGCGGTCTCGCTGACGCTTTATCGTGTGCGACGCCCCCACCCTTACGGCGTGATTCAGGTGGCGGAGGACGGGCGCGTGCTGGCGTTTTTGGAGCCGAGCGAGGAGCAGAAACGCGCTGCGGACCGCGGTGAGCCGATGGAAGGCGACGACTTCATCAACGCCGGCATTTACATCATGGAGCCAGAGATAATCCAGCGCATCCCGCTACGCCCCTGTTCCATTGAGCGCGAGTTCTACCCGCAGATTCTGGCGGAGGGCGCGCGCGTGTACGGCGCGGAGGGGTGTGGATTCTGGCTGGATATTGGACGCCCCGCGCAGTATCAACGCGCCACCCGCGCCCTGCTCAGCGGTGAGGTCAAAGCGGCGCTCCCACCCGGTGGCGTGTGTACCTCAAATGGCTACTTCATCGATGGCGAAGCCGATATTGCGCCCGACGCCGAAATCGAACCTGGCTCGCTGATTGGCAACGGCGCGATTATCGAACCCCATGCGCGTATCAGCGGGTATACTGTAATTGGCGCAAACAGCGTCATCGTCGCGGGCAGTGCCTTGCACGGATGCATCCTCGGACAGGGCGTGCAGGTCGGCGATGGTTGCTGCCTCACCGACTGTATCGTGGATGACGGCACGACCATCGAATCGCATGTGCGCCTGCGCGGCGCCATCCTGGGCGCGAGCTCGATAATCCGTGCCTACAGCGCCGCCGAGTAAACCCTAACAAGGAGGACCGAAACACTTTGCAAGTCAGGATGGCAGATTTAGGCAGCCAGTACCGCAAGATTCGGCACGAGGTGGAGCCAGAGCTCCTCAAAGTGCTGGAAAGCGGGCGTTATATTCTGGGCGAAAATGTGGGGCAACTGGAAGCGGAGATAGCCCAGCTCTGTCGGGTGCCCTACGCGATAGGCGTCAACTCTGGCACGGATGCCCTCAAACTGGCACTGCGTGCGCTCAACATCCAGCCGGGCGATGAGGTCATCACCACGCCGTTCACCTTCGTCTCCACAGTGGAAGTGGTAGTGCTTCTGGGGGCGGTTCCCGTGTTCGTGGATATTGACCCCGAAACTTACAACCTGGACCCCGAACGGGTGGAAGCCGCCGTTACGCCGCGCACACGCGCAATTATGCCGGTGGATTTGTACGGGCAATCGGCGGAGATGCGCACACTGCGCGAGATTGCTGACCGTCACGGGTTGTACCTGATTGAAGACGCGGCGCAGGCGATTGGCGCCCGCCATTATGAAGAGCCGATCGGCACCTATGCCGACATCGCCACACTCAGCTTCTTTCCCACCAAGAACATCGGTGGCGCAGGCGACGGAGGGATGGTGCTGACCCGCTACGAAGAGCTCGCCCGCAAAATACGCAGCCTGCGCGTGCACGGCATGAACGGCGGCTACTACTATGAAGATATTGGCTACACCAGCCGATTAGACGAGATTCAAGCCGTGATTCTGCGCGCCAAACTGCGCCACCTTGAGGAATGGACCCAGCGGCGGCGCTATCATGCCACGCTTTACCGCACGCTCCTCGCAGAAATGGAGCCTTGCCTGCCCGTCGTGCGTCCCTATAACTATCATGTGTATCACCAGTTCACCCTGCGCCATCCCCAGCGCGACGCCCTTCGGGAACACCTGAAGGCACGCGGCATCGAGAGCGCCGTCTACTACCCTCTCCCGCTCCACCTGCAGCCCGCCTATCGCTTCCTGGGTTATCGCGAAGGCGACTTCCCACATGCAGAACGCGCCGCGCAGGAGGTGTTGTCCATCCCTGTCCACTCGGAGCTGGGCGAAGACCAGATTGCCACCGTCGCAGAGAACATTCTTGAATTCTCGCGCTCGGAGGTCTCGGTGCGATGAAGGCGATGATTCTGGCGGCGGGGGTCGGTTCACGGCTGGACCCGCTCACCCGCGCCGTGCCCAAACCGATGGTGCCCATCGTGAACCGCCCCGTGATGGAGCATCTGGTACAACTGCTCAAAAAACATGGGTTCACCGAAATCATGGTGAACCTTTACTATTTGGGCGAGAAGATTAAAGCCTACTTCGGCGACGGCTCGAAGTGGGGCGTTCGCATCCACTACTCGGAGGAAGACCGCCTGTGGGGCGACGCAGGGAGCGTCAAGCGCGTGCAGGATTTCTTCGACGACACCTTTCTGGTGATTGGCGGCGACGACCTCACCGATCTAGACCTCTCCCGACTGATGCGCTTCCATAAAGAGAAAAAAGCCTACTGCACCATTGCGCTCTCGCTAGTGGAAGACCCCTCCGAATATGGGATTGCCCTGCTCAACGAGAAGGGGCGCATCACGCGCTTTCTGGAGAAACCCAAGGGCGAGATGATTTTCTCCAACGCCGCGAATATCGGCATTTATGTGCTGGAGCCTGCCGTGTTTGATCTCATCCCGAACGGCGTGCCCTACGGATTCGGCGCGAACCTGCTGCCCATGCTGATCGAGCGTAAACTGCCGCTGTACGGGTTCCTCACCTCCAGCTACTGGAAAGATGTAGGCAACCTGAAGACCTATCAGCAGGCGCACTGGGACGCGCTGGCGGGGCGCGTGCAAATCCAGATGCCCTACCCTGAACGGCGCAAGTATGTGTGGCTCGGCGAGAATGTGGAGATTGCCAAAGACGCTGAGATTGGCTACCCCGTGCTGATTGGCTCGGGCACGCGAATCGAATCGGGTGCGAAGGTGCTGGAAAACTGCGTAATTGGCGAAAACTGCATCGTGGAAGCGGGTGCGGTGGTGCAGGAAAGCATCTTGTGGGATGGCGCGGTCGTGATGCGCGACACGATGCTCGTGCGCTGTGTTGTCGGGCGCGACTGCAAAGTCAAATCCAATGTCGCTATCTTCGACGGCGTGATCGTGGACGCCAACCCCGCCCAGAGCGAAGCATAGCAGGATTTTCCGCGCCCTTCGCGAAAAATGAGAGAAGCTATGGTCAAAGTTGGTATTGTTGGGCTGGGTACGATGGGGCGTCAGCATATGGACGCCTACCTGCAAATGCCCGATGTGGAAGTCGCAGGGGTCTACGACCATCATCCAGACCGCGCGGAGGCGTTTCGCCAGCAGTATGGCGTGCCGGTTGCGGCGTCGTTTAGCGCCCTGCTGGAGACCTGCGAGATTATCGATATCTGCACCCCCACCTACCGCCATCTGGAATACGCCCTGCCAGCGATTGAGGCGGGTAAAGCGGTCGTATGCGAGAAGCCGCTGGCACGCACTTTAGCCGACTGCGAGCGCATCGCCGAGGCAGTTCACAAACACAACACCCTGTTCATGCCCGCCCATGTGTTGCGCTTCTTCCCGGAGTTCCGTACGGCGCACCAGCTGATTCGGAATGGTGCGATTGGCACGCCGGCGATTATCCGCACGCGACGCGGCGGCGATTTCCCCCTCACCAAAAGCGACTGGTACGCCGATTTTGAAAAAAGCGGCGGCGTGATTTTAGACCTCATCATCCACGACTTTGACTGGCTGCGCTGGACACTGGGCGAGGTGGAGCGCGTCTACGCCAAAGCGCTCACCTTCCGCAACCTGAGTCATCTGGACTACACGCTGGTTACGCTCCGCTTCCAGAACGGCGCGATGGCTCATGTGGAGGGCACCTGGTGCGACCCTGGCGGCTTCCGCGTGACGTTAGAAGCCTGCGGCGACGCGGGCATGCTGGAATACGACTCGGCACAGCAGGTCGCCCTGCGCGTCGCCACCCGCGCCGACGAGGGGAGCGCTGGCGGCGTGCAGGTGCCAGAAAGCCCCGCGGTGGCGAACCCCTACTATCTGGAACTGCGCCACTTCGTAGACTGCTACAAAACGGGCGCCCCGCCCGAACTCACCGTAACCGATGGCGTGGAAGCCGTGCGTATCGCGCTCATGGCGATTGAATCCGCACGCACAGGGAGGGTTGTCAAGCGATGAAGGTCAAAGTGGGCATTATGAGTTTCGCGCACCTGCACGCCGACAGCTACGCGCACTGCCTCCAAGCCAACCCTCGTGCGGAGTTTGTGGGGGTTGCCGACCATGACCGCCAGCGGGCACAGGCAAAAGCGGAGCAATACGGCGTGGCAATGTTCGAAAGCTACGAAGCGCTCCTGGCATCGGAGGTGCAGGCAGTGATTATCTGCTCCGAGAACGCCAAACACGCCCAGCTCGCCCAGATGGCAGCCGCCGCAGGCAAACACATCCTCTGCGAAAAGCCCCTCATGACCCGTCTGGAAGACGGTAAAGCGATGCTCGCAGCGGCACGAGGCACAGGGGTTCACCTGTTCACCGCCTTCCC
>JBBIQJ010000102.1:0-9333 GCA_037442385.1 Armatimonadota bacterium | reverse complement strand
AGTTGGTGGCGCCTGTAGCGATAGAGAAGGGATTGCGCTTTGCGATACGCGAGGGCGGTCGCACGGTGGGCGCAGGCGTCGTGACCGATGTGTTAGACTAAGGCGTGGGGCGGGAACTCCGCCCCACCAGAGGAGGTATATTAAATGGCTACCGTCAGTAAACGCGTGATTATCGTGCTGGCTTGCACTGAGTGCAAAAGCCGAAACTATACGACCACCAAGCATCGGGAGCGCCAGCGCGATAGACTGGAACTGCGGAAATATTGCCCGCGCTGTCGCAAGCATGTGCATCATCGCGAGGCGAAGTAGCGCCGAAGCAGGGGCGTAGCTCAGCTGGTAGAGCGTCGGTCTCCAAAACCGAAGGTCGTCGGTTCGAATCCGGCCGCCCCTGCCAATTTTTATAGCGGCACAGAAACCGTAATCTGGTTTCCCTCCCCGCCACGCTGGATTGGCAGGCGTATTCTGCGCTCCGCAAAGTAGCACAACCCCTCGTTACGAGACTCGCAGTGATACAGCACCCCGTGAATCTCGATAGCCGCTTCGGGCTGGGTAAGCGTTCCCGAAATCTCCAGCACGGGCTGATTCAGCGTGATGCGGACCTCGGGCTTGCCGTTGAGCGTGGCGCCCTCCGCCTTCAGGGAGACCTGTGAGCGGGCGTGGGGGTTGAGCTTATGCCCTGCGGGCAGGTGAAACTCAATTCGCATCGTGAAAGCGTCGCCCCGCACCTTCGTAACGGGGCGCGTTTCGAGGGGTATCACCTGCCCCTGCATCGGCGGGCGAACGCGCTCTAACCCTTTGAGAGTCAGGGTAGACACCTGCCGCGTTTTGAGATCCACCACACGGATAAGGTGGTTGTTTGTGTCAGCAACATAGAGTTTGCCGTGTGCGTAGGCGATGCCGCCTGGCTCGTCGAAGCGCGCCTGGACCCCGTCGGTAGCGCCCGCTTCGCCTGTGCCGACAAAGGTTTCGATGCGGCGGGTTTTGGGGTCTAAGCGCTTGATTTTGTTGTTGTAGGTATCGGCGACATAGAGCATGCCATCCCCATAGGCCACGCCGAGCGGGTGCTGGAGTCGTGCGGCGCGTCCCACGCCGTCGCGGTCGCCGAACTCAAACAGGTCGCCGCCCACCAGGGTTTCCACCTGTCCGTTAGGATTCACATCCGCCATTCGGATGCACGAGACCTCGCTGTCGGCGAAATAGAGTTTCGTGCCGTCGGTGGTCATGCCCGAAGGTTGCGCCAGCGCGCTGGCGGACAGTGGACCATCGATGCACGCTTCGCGCCCTGTGCCCGCATGCGGCTCCGCATGGAGCGTTTGCACATCCAGGCGCCAGAGCTGGTGGGAGCCTGCCATCGCGATATAGAGCGTATCGCCAAGCATCACCACATCCCAGGGCGAGTTCAGTGCGACTTCTTTACCTTTGCCGGAGCGTGGTGGGTAGACGCGGCTCTGCTCGCCCGTACCCGCGAGCGTTTCCACCTGCTCGCGCCGCAAATCCGCCCTGCGAATGGCGTGATTGTCGGTATCAGCAATATAGAGCGTTTCGGTTTTGGGGTCATACGCCATTCCCTGCGGATTGCGGAAGCGCGCTTTGTCGAACGCGCCGTCGGCGAAACCTGCTTCCCCAGAGCCGATTACCTTCTGAATCGTGTTGTCTTTGAGCGACACCACCAGTATACGGTGATGGTTTGAGTCGGCGATAAACAGCCGCTGGCTCGCTTCGTCCGCCACCACTTTGCCGGGGAAGTTCAACACGGTTCGTGGCATGCGTTCGCGCTCCAGCTTAAAGCGCAGAGGCGTACGGTCTAACTGACCGCGCACCTCAAAAGTCTGGATAACCTGCTGAATCGCCTTATCAAAAATCTCGTAAATCCCCTCGCCTGAATGATAGCCGACAATTTTGCCCTGCGGGTCAATCAGCACGAGGGTGGGCCATGCGCGCACGGCGTACTGGTTCCAGACCACCATCTGGCTGTCGTTCACCACAGGATGCTCGATCTCGTAGCGCAAAATCGCCTGACGGATATTTTCGGTTTCCTGCTCGGTGAAGAACTTGGCGGAGTGGACTCCTATCACCACCAGTTCGTTCGCGTACTTTTGCTCCAGCCGCTTCAGGTCGGGCAGGATGTGCATGCAGTTGATACAGCAGTAGGTCCAGAAATCGAGCAGCACGACCTTGCCGCGCAGTTCACGCAGGCTAAGCGGGCGCTCGGTATTGAGCCATTCCAATCCTTCAGGGAAATCGGGTGCTGTGAGTTGACCTTCCATCGTTTGACCCTCCGACGGCAGGGGCGGTGTGGGGCGAAAGAACCACCACAAGCAGAGCATCAAGACGCCTAAAAACACAAGCCCCCCACCGAGAACCACGGTTTTCATAGCAGACAGGATTATACCTGTCAGCTATTCGGCGAGGCGCCATGTGGTGCCCTGCGGGCTATCTTCCAGCACAATCCCCATCGCTTTGAGGTCGTCGCGGATGCGGTCAGCGAGGTCGTAGAGTTTGCGAGTGCGCAGCTCGGCTCGCCACGCAATCACCGCCTGCATCAGTTGCTCGAAGCGCCCGCTATGGGCTGGTGTGGCTGTTTGCAGGGGCACGCCCAGTACGGTCTCCATCATCCAGCGGAGAGCGTTCAACAATGCCTGCAGTTCGGCGGCGGTTTCGGGGTGCTGTGCCAGCTCAGGGGTATTGAGGCGATGGTTTATCTCTCGCACCACTTCGAACACCACCGCAATCGCCTGCGCTGTGTTGAAATCGTTGTTCATCGCCTCGGTGAACTGCTCGCGATAAGGTTGCGCCACTGTTTCGTCGGTCGCAGGGGGTTGGGGCAGCGCCCGCAGAAACGCCTCGGCGCGCTGGGCAGCCGTGCGAATCCGCTCCAGACCCGCTTTCGCCTCGTCCAGACGCTCGTAAGAGAACTCCAGCGGCGTGCGATAATGCACCGTCAGCAGGAAGAAGCGAATCACGGCAGGCTCGTATTGCTGGCGCAGTTCACGAATGGGCACCACCACGCCTGTGGACTTGGACATCTTCTCCTGGCGCAGGCGCACGGGTCCCCAGTGGAGCCAGTAGCGTGCAAAGGGCTGCTGGCAGTTCAGGTATGCCTCCGACTGGGCGATTTCGTTCTCGTGGTGGGGGAAGATAAGGTCCATACCGCCTGCATGGATATCGAACGCGGGCTGGAGATATTTGAGGCTGAGCGCGGAGCATTCGATGTGCCAGCCGGGGCGTCCGGGTCCCCATGGGCTATCCCAGGCAGGCTCGCCGGGTTTGGCAGATTTCCAGAGCGCGAAATCTTCGGGGTGGCGCTTGCGTTCGTCGACCTCAATCCGCGCTCCCGCTTTCAACTCTTCCACCGTGCGCCCTGACAACTTGCCATATTCGGGGAATTGGCTCACCTCAAAGTAGACATCACCGTCCACCACATAGGCATAGCCGTCATCCACCAGCTTTTTGACCATCGCGATGATATCCTGCATATTCTCCGTGACTTTCACGAAGTGAGGGAGCTTCACGCCGAGCGACAGCGCGTCTTCAATATACATCTGGCTATACTTTTCGGCGACCTGCTGCGTGGAGATTCCCTCTTCGTGGGCGCGGCGGATGATTTTGTCGTCGATATCGGTGAAGTTCTGCACGAAGTGGACCTCGTAGCCGAGTTGCTCCAGCCATCGTCGCACGACATCCATCACGACCACGCCGCGCATGTGCCCGACATGGGCAGGCGCCTGGGGAGTCAAGCCGCAGGCATACATCGACACTTTGCCCGGCTCGCGGGGTGTGAACGGCTCCTCTTTTCGGGTGAGCGTATTATACAGGCGCAGTTCTCCCATATGGGGGATTATACCCCGTAGAATCCCCCGTTTTGGCGAATCCCCGTATTCCTTTTGATACCCGTTCGCGCAGGGTATGGCAAAACTTGCTCAGGCGCGGGGGAAACCCCAAGGCGGATGGCAAAATCGGTGGTTGCGAGACTTCTCTCATCAGCACCGTCCAGCGCCACCGCCACACCCCCCTGCGGCGAGGTTTTCCGCAGGGGGCTTTTTCCGAAAAGTTTGGGGGTGAGTGAGGTCCAAAAGCGAGAGGCGGGTGGGGAGGAACCCGCCTCTCCAGGGGTAGGGGAGGTGCGACCAAGTTTAGCAGGAGGTTCTCTGGTCAACCTGTACCCTGTCGCTACGAGAAATTCTCGGCAATTCCCTCTGTAATCTTTAGGGGGCTTCTTTTGGGTATAATTTCCGCACCATGAGCCGCTTCGCCAAGTTCGCCTGGCTCGTGCTGGGCTATAATGTGCTGGTGATTTTATGGGGCGCGTATGTCCGCGCAACTGGCTCAGGGGCAGGATGTGGAAGCCATTGGCCGCTCTGTAACGGCGAGATTATCCCCCGCTCCCCCACTGTGGAGACCTTGATAGAGTATAGCCACCGTTTGACCAGCGGTCTGGCGGCGTTGCTGGTACTGGCGATGCTTCTCTGGGCGTTTCGGGCGTTTCCACGCAAGCATATTGTGCGGTTCGGCGCCCTGATGAGCATGGTTTTTATGGTGGTTGAGGCGCTGGTGGGGGCGGGGCTGGTGCTGTTCGAACAGGTTGCGGATAATGTAACGATGGCGCGAGCGGTGTGGATGGCAGCGCACCTGCTGAACACCTTCCTCCTGCTGGGCTGGATGACCCTGACGGCGTGGTGGGCTTCAGGAGGCGGTCGCTTTGCGTTGCGAGGTCAGGGAAGCGCGGGCTGGGGCGTGCTGGGCGCGCTGCTTTTAATGACGCTGATCGGCATGAGCGGCGCCGTTACGGCGCTCGGCGACACGCTGCTCCATCTGGGCGCTATCGAGAAGAATCCGATTGTGGGCGAAACCCTGCTCGCTCTGCGTATCTATCACCCCACGCTGGCAATAGGAATTGCCGCCTATATGATTCTGGTGCTGACCAATCTCGCCCTGACGCGCCCCTCGCCCACGATTATACGGCTGGCGCTGGGCTTTAACGGGCTTTACCTTGCGCAGCTCGGGCTGGGCGCACTGAATGTGTGGCTCAAAGCACCTGTGTGGATGCAGATGATTCACCTGCTCATCACCGACACTCTCTGGATTATGCTGGTGGTGCTGTCAGCCTCCATTCTGGCGAACCAGCCGCAGGCGCGGGCGGTTGTGCAGGAGCCGAAGGCTTCCATCACCCCCTGACTTTTTGAACAAACCGTGCCGATAATCGGTTCATGTGAGATGGCGGTTCTGGCAGCAGTTTGTTGCGCGTGAGTCAGACATCGAGTCGCCTGCCATAGAGGCGCTGGCGGAAACGCTGGAGTGTTTTGGACGCTATGCGTTTGACCTGCCCGACCAGCGTGCCCGCGAGATTCAGAGCCGTTTTCAAAAGCTCGCTCAGCAGGTTCGCAACGGGCAGGCGCAGGGGGTTCCCAGCCGTGTGTGTGAACATCGCAGGGCAGAGCAGGCGTTTGTCTCGCAGAGTCTGAACGACCTGCGCGAGCTCACATGGCAGCTGATCAGCGGCATGGCGCGTATCCTGCAGGAAGACGGTGAAGGCGACCGCGCCGTGCGCCAGCAGATTCAGAAGATTGCCGAATCGCCCACTACTGAGGTGCAGACCCTCAAGCAGGCGCTCACTGCCCTTACCCAGCTACTGGAAGAGCGTGAACGCCGCCATAAGCAGACCCTCCGGCAGATGCAGAGCCAGATGGGGCAGCTCCTGCAGGAACTGGAGCAGGCGCGTAAGGAAAGCCACGTAGACCCCCTCACGGGACTCTACAACCGCCGGGCATTTGAACACCACTTGCAGAGTACGGTGGAGCTGAATCGGCTCTTCGGCTACGGCGCGGCGCTGATATTGATTGACATTGACAACTTCAAGCAACTCAACGACACATGGGGGCACACCACGGGCGACGAGGTACTGAAGGCTGTTGCCGAGGTACTGGTGCGGGTCTGTAAGCGCAAAGGCGACTTTGTGGCGCGGTATGGGGGCGAAGAGTTCGCGATTGTTTTGCGCGAAACCACGCTCAAAGAGGCGAAGGCTCTCACGCAGAAGATTCTGGACGCGATTCGGCGCGAGGTGTTCCAGCTGCCCGACGGCAACCTGCTCACGATAACCGTTTCAGCGGGTGTGAGCGTGCTGCAGGAGAGGGAGGAGGCGCGGGCGTGGCTGGAGCGCACCGACCAGTTGCTCTATACCGCCAAGCGCGCGGGCAAAAACCAGCTGCAGGCGGCGTAAAGCCCCCTCCCTTGAGAGAGGGGGCGCAATTTAGCACCCACTGCCGAAGTTGAACAGCACGATCAGTAGGTCGGCGTCATCCACCATCGCATCGCAGTTTACATCGGCGGGGTTTGTACCCGTCGCGCCAAAGGCGAACAGCACATTCAACAGGTCGGCGTCGTCCACGCAGCCGCTGCCGTCCACATCGCCATTCGTGGGGATGCAGGCAGGTGTGAACCAGAAGCCGCCTGTGAGGCTGTAGGCGCCGCCTGTGAGGGTGTTGCTCGCATCGGGCTGACCGATTGTGCCGCCGAGGTTGAAGGTCCCCCCCGCGGCGAAGGTGACCCCGCCACCGTCTATCGTCCACCAGCTGAGGTCGTAGCTCCCACCCGACTGGGCGCAGGCGACGCCGATTAGCATCGCAAGAAACGCGCTTATCATCAGTGTTCTCATCGTTGTTGACCTCCATCGTTTTGTTGTTGTTCCCCTCTCCCGCCCGCGAGCGGAAGAGGGGCAAGGGTAAGGGTATCAGGGCGTGCCGATACGCACGACGCCGCCGCACGCCTCGATACGCATCCGCTTGTTAATCGTCAGGGTCTCGTTGCGTGAACCTGCCACGATATACATCGTCGGGAAGTCCACCAAACGCCCTGCAGCGGGCGACGGCATGGCGCTCACTGCTCCCGCCACAGTCCTGAACGGCTCGCAGATGGTGCCCCGCTCGGTTCCGGAATGCCCAAAGTTGACCCAGCAGTCCAGAATGCGGAAGGAGTCCCGAACACAGCGCGTCTCAATTATAGTGGCGCGATTGTCCGCTCCACAGCCTCCTGCAGGCACCCCAACCGGGACCCCCCTGTAAGTAATTGTAGGCGTGGAGAAGAAGGGAATTTGAAGCGCGGAGCCGAATCCGCCTGCAGTACAGCCGTAGTCGTTATCGTTAGTCTGGTAGGACATTACGGTAATATATCGGTTCCCATCCGAGCCAATAAAGCGCCAGCCGAAGGAACTGTCGCCATGCAGCGCACAAGCAGCGCATGGATCGCAGTTGTTGCCCCAGCAGCAACCTGCATCGCTTCTGTTGTGTGCACAACCTTGATTGTGTCCGATCTCATGGGTGAACGCTGCCCAGCCAAGCGCGATACAACTGTTATTCATTGCGTCGAGAACACAGAAGGCTTTGTCTTCCCATGGCCCCGCTCCACAACAGGGTGCATTGCGCTGACAATAAGAGTTACCGCACTTGGTTCCGCCATCGTTATCCGCGACGAACAGCGCCACATCGTCTGCCCGGTACTGGTTTCGCCAGGTGTGAACGATGTCCATGAACCCATCGCTGCTGTTCTGGAGCCGATCGCGATGGGTATCAAAAGTGTCGTAACCCTCATTGTAGTTCACCTCGCCCACAAACACCAGGCGCATCCGCAGCGGGATGTTCGAATTGGTGTAGATGGTGTTTGACACATCCACACCCAGCTGCGCGGCGGCAACAACCGCATTGTGACCGCCTCGTATCGTGCGGATTGCAGGCGTGTAGACCACCATTACATCCACCATCGGCACGCCGAAACCGCACCCTGCTGGCTCAAAGTCGCCTGCAGGGCTGAAGTCGCCAGAAGGCGTTCTGGCAATCTCCTCAGAGGAAGAAGGCGTCGGTTCCTCTTCGGGTGTTTTCTCGGACGGCTCGGATGTTTTCCCTGTGTCGCACCCGCCACGCTTGCGTGGGTCGGGGCGGTACACGAGGTGATACCCATCGCGATGATAGATGACGCCGAATTCAACATCCAGTGGCGGTGCATAGATGCTCGCTGCCAGCACCTCGTTCACGCGCGTCAGAATCACATGGCTGTAGGGATGCTCGATCCCGTCCAGATGTCCAAAATACGAAGTACGCTGTTCGTCGTGGTGCTCGATACGGTCAATCACAGCGATCAGGCTATAATCAGGGAACAGGTTCAATTCCAGCCGATCGCCCGCCTGCAGCGCCTCCAGCGCCGCGAAACGCACCTGTACCGGGCGGTACTGGAGCATATAGTCGGTGTCGCGCGTTTCCGGCAGCTGTTTGGGTTTGAACTCGGTGAACAGTCGCTGAGGCGGCGCAGGGGTTTCCTCGCTGGCGATGCCGCCCCCAACCAGCGTCAGTAGGACTCCAAGAAGCATCCAGTATCGCATCGCGCGCCTCCTTATTGCAGGTTGACCAGCACCAGCACGAAACCCGTCTGACCCTTTTCAAGGCGGGTCATCGCCTTGCCCAGGATCGCGCCCTGTGCTTTCTGCAGGTCGGTTGCTTTCATCGCGTAGCCGGGGCGCTCGGCGGTGGTCAGGAAGTCGCCCGGTATAATCGCGTGTTCGGTAGCGTCCGCGTAGACCCACACGCGCCCGCTGATGGCAATCGGCGAATGGTTCTCGCTACCTTCCAGGTTGCCCAGTACGATACCCTTGGACAGCCCGTTCGCGCCCGCGACGATGCCCGCCACGCGTTTATTATACGCGCCGCGCGCCAGACGCAGGTTGCCAGGGTTATCGGGGTCAATCTCCACGACCATGCCCGGTTGCACTTCGTCGGTGGTGGGGAACTTCTCGGCGAAGTCGGCGCCCGTGATTTCCAGCACTTTCACTGCGACGGTACCGTCTCCGCGCACACTCAGAATGTCGCCCCCCGCGCTGTTCCAGATGTTGAACTGGTCTGCCGCCTGCGTGGCGCCAATGATGCCCCCAATGTGCCACCTGCGCGCCGTGTTCGTGTTGGTGAACTCTATACGGGCGAAGTCGGCTTCAGTCTCATGCAGGCGCAGGGTCGGGTACGTACCAGAGCTATTCGTTTGTACATGCAACCGAGCGGTGGGCGCGTTTGTGCCGATACCCACATTTCCGTTGCCCTTGACGCGCATGGTCTCGGTGAAACTGGCGCTGCTGCCATACCCGAAGGCAATATCTGAGCCATTCGAGTCGGTATAGATTTGCAACAGATACGCCTGGATTCCGAACCCATAGTGCGCACTGGCACTGAAACCCCACAGGCTAATCTTGTTGCCCGTTATGCTTTCAAAAGAGAGCGGCGCAATAGGCGCGGTGGTCCCAATCCCCACGCGCCCATCGCCCAAGCCAATCCGCACGCGCGAGGCGCCTCCTGCCAG
>JBBIQJ010000101.1:0-9434 GCA_037442385.1 Armatimonadota bacterium | reverse complement strand
GGGGCGACCCCAAGCGCATCGCCAGCGCCGTTACCTTCGATATGGGCGTAACGGCGCTGCTGGTGCATACGCTGGGATTGAGCCTGCTGGCGGCGGCAGGCGCGAAGGGCGAACGCACGAACTTCACCGAAGGGCTGAAAAGGGTTGCCTCTATGCCCGTGTTCTGGGCGACCCTGTTGGGCTATCTCACGGCGCTATGCTCGCTGCCCGTCCCCCAGCCAATCCTGTTCACCCTGGAAACTCTGGGGCAGATTACGGTGCCGCTGGCGCTGATTGCGATTGGCGCGATGATCCGATGGCGGGCGCTGGGCAATCGCTGGCGCGCCCTGGTGCTGATCGTGGCGTACAAGTGTGTGACGACGCCCCTGTTGACGCTGGGCTGGCTGCTGATGAGCGGGCTGCCTGAACCGCTGGCGCGCTCCGTGCTGCTCCAGAGCGCGATGCCGACCGTGATGGTGAGCGCGGTCTATGCCGCGTACTATCAGACCGACGCGGAATTGGCGGCGTCGCTGGTGGTGGCGTCAGTGCTTGTGGCGCTGGCGCTGTTGCCCCTGTGGGCCTCTGTGCCCCTGTAAGAGGCTGTTCCGGAAAACAAGCAATCGGTTTTCTATCGCGCCTCTTAGCAGGATTTGGGCGGGGCGGTGTAAAATAAGAATCGCGGAGGTTATCCCTATGAACGAGCCGATTCGGATGAGCCGACGCGAGTTTTTGAAAACATCCGCAGGTGTGGTGATAGGTGGACTGGCGACAGGTTTGCCCGTGCATGCCTATGCCCATGCGCAGGGTTCCGATCGTTTGCGTGTGGGGCTGATTGGCTGCGGGGGGCGTGGCACGGGCGCGGCGCGCGACGCCGTGTTCGCTGCCAAAGGCGTGGAAATCTATGCGATGGGCGACATCTTCCCCGACCGACTCGAAGCCAGCAAGAAACTGTTGGAGCCGCTGGGTAGCGAGATGTTCAATGTTTCCAGCGACCGCTGCTTCACGGGTGTGGACGCCTATAAAGGCGTTATCGCCAGCGGGGTGGGTATCGTGATACTGGCAACTCCGCCTGCGTTCCGCCCCATTCACTTCAAGGCGGCGGTGGAGGCGGGCAAGCATGTGTTCATGGAGAAACCCGTGGCGGTGTGCCCAGCGGGTGTGCGCCTGATGTTCGAAATGGGCGAGGTGGCATCGCAAAAAGGGCTTTCCGTAGTCGCGGGCACGCAGCGCCGACACGATTTTGGCTATCGCGAAACCATTCAGCGCCTGCATGACGGCGCTATCGGCAAGATTGTTGCGGGCTACTGCTACTGGAATCAGGGCGGGCTGTGGCATGTAGACCGACAGCCCGACTGGACGGACGCCGAGTGGCAATTGCGCAACTGGCTCTATTTCACATGGCTCTCGGGCGACCATATCGTGGAGCAACACATCCACAACATCGACATCATCAACTGGGTATTGCAGGCGCATCCCGTCAAGGCGATGGGCGTTGGCGGGCGTCAGGTGCGCACAGCCCCCGTGTACGGGCATATCTACGACCACTTCGCGATTGAATACGAGTATCCAGGCGGCGTGCGCGTGTTGAGCATGTGCCGCCAGATTGACGGCTGCGCCAATCGGATTGGCGAGTGGGTTGTGGGCACGAAAGGGACCGCCGACCCCAGCGGCGCGATTTTCGGCGAGACCGAATGGCGCTATAGCGGCACACGAACGAATCCCTATCAGCAAGAGCATGTGCATCTCATCCAGAGCATTCGGGAGGGCAAGCCAATCAACGAGACTCGCACCGTAACCGAAAGTACGCTCACAGCGATTATGGGGCGTATGGCGGCGTACACGGGCAAGGAGGTTACCTGGGAGCAGGCGCTCAACTCCGGAGAAAACTATCTGGAGCGCGCCGAGCGGTTCGCCTTCGGTCCGATGGCGGTAGACCCTGTGCCCCAGCCGGGCAAGACGCCGCTGGTCTAAACCCGTATCGGCTCCGTCTCGGCGCGTTTCACATGCGCCAGCACAATCTCCAGCAGCTGGTCGGGCGTGATGCCGTCGGCTTCCGCTTCAAAGTTGAGCAGTACGCGGTGGCGCAGGGCAGGTTTGAGGGCGCGCTCCACATCCTCCCGCGCCACATTATAGCGCCCGTCCAGCAAGCCGTACACCTTGCTGGCTAAAATCAGCGTCTGGGCGCCGCGCGGGCTGGAGCCGTAGCGCACATATTTGTTCACCTCAGGCGGTGCGTACTCCGAGCCAGGATGCGTCGCCACAATCAATTTCAGCGCAAAATCCTGCACGGGGCGCGCAATCGGCACTTCCCGAACAAGGCGCTGCATTTTCAGCAGGGTCTCTTTGTCGGCAACGCTTTCCGCCTGCGGGGTCTCGGCGCCTGTCGTGCGATCCACGATCTCGCGCAGCTCGTCCAGCGTTGGGTAGCCCACCAGAATCTTGAAGAAGAAGCGGTCTAACTGCGCTTCGGGCAGGGGGTAGGTTCCTTCCTGCTCGATGGGGTTCTGGGTTGCCAGCACCCAGAAGGGCGGCTCCAGCGGATAGCGCTTGCCCGCGACCGTAACTGCCTGCTCCTGCATCGCCTCCAGCAACGCCGACTGGGTTTTGGGCGTGGCGCGGTTAATCTCGTCCGCCAGCACGATATTGGCGAACACGGGTCCAGGGCGGAACACGAAGGTGCGCGCGCCCGTCTCGCTCTCCGCCAGGATGTTCGTGCCCGTGATGTCGGCGGGCATCAGGTCAGGCGTGAACTGGATTCGAGAAAATTGTAGGCTGAAGGTCTGGGCTAAGGTGCGCACGAGCAGGGTCTTCCCCAGACCGGGCACGCCTTCCAGCAGGGCATGCCCGCCCGCGCACACTGCCACCAACACATTCTCCACGACCTCTTCCTGACCGACGACGACACGCGCGACCTGCGCCCGTATCGCCTCAAAGGTGGCGCGAAACCATTCCGCCAGCTGTTTGCCGTCTTCCATGCCCAATCCCCCTATCCGATTCGGCTCAGGCAGGTTTTGCCCTGCTAATTGCCGCCCTTCTGGAGCGATTCGAAGTAGCGTTTCACGCGCTTTCGCTCGGCGGGCGGGATATTCTGCTGGCTCAGTGCCTGCTCGGCTTTTTTCTGGTAGGTCGGCAGCGCCTGATTCAGTGGGATGGAGCTGCCCCCTGGCACAGGCGGCGCTTCAAAATCCTGATACTCCGCAGGTCCGGGCAACAGCGGCTGCTGCCCCGAAACGGCGGTGTCTTTCATGGGGATTTTCAGTTCCGGCTGCTTATCGCCCTGATTGAACAGTTCAGGTTGTCCCACAAACTCGCCCTTGTCCCATATGGGGCCCTGACGGATACCGCCGCCTCCAAAACCCGGCATGCCGCCGAGCGCGCCTCCCGCCAGCCCGCCCGGACCGAAGCACATTCCCAGCCCAGAGCAGGCGCCGTTGCACTGATTGAGCTTTTTCATCTGCTTGACCTGCTCCAGAATCTGCTGGGCAAGCTGGTGAATTTGCTCGTCCGTCTGATACTTCTTCGCCAGCTCCTCGATTCGCTTCTCCAGCTCCTGCAGGCGTTTCTCAATCTCTTCGGGACTGAGCTGGGGCTTCTCGGCGTTGTTGGGGTTCTGTTGCTGTTGCATGTTTTTGCGCATCTCTTCGGCAAGTTTGCGCAGGCGTTCCATCGCCTCCTTGAAGGCGGGGTCGCTGTAGAGCTTGCGGAGGAACTCCTGCGCCTCCTGCGAGAGTTTGAGAGCGCGAATCTGTTGCTGGAGTTGCTCTATCTGTTTGCGGAGCGCTTCCATCTGCTCCTTGCTGAGGGGATTGCCACTGGCGTCTTTGCCCGACTGGAGCTGTTTCTGGAGTTGCTCCACCTGTTTCTGGAGGTCGTTCAGCTGGTTCTGCAGGTTCTGGGCATTGGCAGGGTTCTGCATGGCGCGCATAGTCGCCTGCAGCTGGCGCATCTGGTTCTGGAGGCTGGCGCGCTGTTCCGCCGAGAGGGGGTTGCCCTGCAGGTCTTTCCCGCTCGATAACTGTTGTTGAATTTGCTGGAGCTGTGCCTGCAGGTCTTTGAAAGCGTTATTGAGTTCCTGCTGTTTCTTTTGCGCCAGTTTTTCGAGTTGTTCGCCAGCGGTGAGGGCTTTTTGGGCGGAGTCGCTCATTTTCTGGGTGTTTTTCTGCTCCAGTTTGCGGGCGTCTTCGAGCAGCTGGTTGTAGCGCAGGAGCGCCTCTTGCTTGCTCATTTTGGCTTCGCGGGCGCGTTTGTTGTAAAGTTCTGCGCTTTGCGCGATGCGTTTGGCAATCTCGTCGGCGTTAGGCTTTTTGGCTTCCTCCACAATCGGCTTGACCACCTCTTCTATCTGTTTCGCCGATTCGACAATCTCTTTTTGCTCCTCGCGCCGTTCAGGGAGAGCCAGCGCCAGAATCTGGGGCAGGAAGTGCATCAGAGCCGCAAGCGCGACCGCTCCTAGAAACAGCCCCTGCCAGCGGGTGAAGCGCGGCTTGAAAATCTGCGCGGGGTGCGCGCTTTGCAGGGCGCGCTGGGCGTCTTCAATCAGCGGTTGGTCAAACAGATGGCTCGCTTCGGTGTGTTCCAGTGCGGTTTGCAGGCGGTCTTTGAGACCCGCGCGGCGATCAATCAGCTGGGCGATTGCGGAATCGGGCAGGCGAACCAGCATCGCATAGACCACGCCCAGCAGGATTCCAGCCAGCACAACCAGAGGCAGCCCGTGAGTGGGCACAAACAGCACCGCTCGCCAGTCCAGCAGACTCAGCAGGGCAGCGACGAGCGCGCCCGCCGTCCCCCCAATGGCTCCCAGTTTCCACGCCAGCAACATGCGCACGCGCCACCGATAGGGGCGCAAGCGTCCAGACCATTCATACGCCGTTATCGCCATGGCAGAACCCCCAAAGTGATGGGAGTAGTATACCTCAAGTGGGTTCTACGAATGGCAAGCCTTGAGGGGAATCTGATGGTTTCGCAGCCGGCGCACGGCTTCAAGGGCAATCTCTGGGTTAATCTCGTAGCCGATCCCGTTCCGTCCCAGGTTCATCCATGCAAGCAAAGTCGTGCCAGAGCCGACAAAGGGGTCCAGGACGGTCTCGCCTATGAAGCTGTAAGCTTTGATGAGGCGGTAGAGAAGCTCATAAGGAAACGGCGCCACATGCTGGCGCCGGTCGCCACTCCCTTCAGGCTTCATAACCCATACATCGCTCTTCTTGATGCTAATCCAGAACTCTTTATCCAGCCTGGACGCCTCACGCTGTGCCTCGGTAGGGTGGGCATACTTTTTGTATCCCTTCGGCTCGGGCTTCTCAAACTCAAGGATGAACTAGTGCATGTGATTGATCAGGATTCCGCCGGGGTAGGGTTAAGTGCCGATTGGTATTAAAGTAAGGAGGCGAAGTAACCACCAGATGCCCACTATTCTCGGCAATCCGATGCATCTGCTGGGCATTACCCACAATAATTTGCTGGATTGTCCCGTTCAGGTGGAGTGTTTCACCTGTGAAATCGGGGAGCGGGTTCTCCTCAAGGGGAAGCGCGGGCATTTTTTGTTTAAGCCGTTCCAGCTCTGTCAGGCGAAAGCGTTTCTGACCACTGGTAGCAATCGTTGCTGGGAGCAGCCCTTCTGAGACGAGAGGATAAACTGTGCGCACGGAGACCCCCAAAAATTTTGCCGCCTCAATCGCGGACAGGTAGGTCTTTTGTGAACAGTCATGGGGCGTTTCCATCGCGCCGTCCCCTTCAGCAAGGTCATGCACATTATACCTTCCCCTAACCTCATGCCCCCGGCAATAACCCTCTGAGGCTCCTTCTTGCACACGGTTGAAGTCTACGTTGGACTATTATCTTTCGGATACAGCAGGAGATTTGTCGGTCGTCCCCAAATAGTTCTGTTGAAAATGCAGCGGTGGAAGGTTTTGCCCTTCGGCTACAAGGAGCAACCCGACGGCAGTATCACGGTGCGGGGGATTGGAGCGCCCCTTCTGTGGCGCGATTCGCCTTCCAGAGCAGGCGTGTTCTCCGCTGTGTTCACCCTCCATCGCGCCACCACCAGCCAGTGGAAGACCGCTGGATTGACCGTCTGGCGCAACGAACGCCGCCACTGGCGCCTGAACCTTGTGGAAGCGCCCGACGATACCGACCGACGCCATTTTGTGGAACTCCAGCAGATGTATGACGGGCAGTGGCTCTCGCAGGAAGGCGTCGCGCCCGACGAGAGCCTCGCCTATGCGCGCGAAGGCTGGCAGTGGCGCTACGAGACGCCGTATCGTCTGCGCCTTGAGTGGGACTCACAAAAGATTGTCGGCGAGGTGTGGGAAGGCGATACGCTCTGCTGGCGAGAAGGCTGGCAGTTCAAGCAGGGCCTTTACTGGGGTGAGATGGGCATCATTGTGAACGGCTTTCAGGCGACCATTCGGGATGCCCATATCGAACGCAGGGAACCCATTGAGCCTTCCGTAGCGATTCTGAAGCCGCCGCCGGTGAAAGCGCGTGTCAAACCCGCCCGCCGGCGCGCCACAGGCTTTTTCAGAGTGGAGCAGGTGGCGGGTGTCTGGTGGTTTATTGACCCCAGCGGCAACCTGTTTCTGGCGCTGGGCACAGACCACGCCAGCTACTTCGTTCACTGGTGCGAGGCGCTGGGCTATGCACCGTACCATCGCAATATGGAGCGCCAGCATGGCTCCGAAGCACGCTGGGCAGAAGAAACCCTGCAGCGGCTGAAAGCGTGGGGATTCACAGCGCTGGGCGTTAATCATTCGGTTCTCCTGCGCCACAAAGGCTTGCCCCACCCCGAACAGATTCTGGGCATGGGACAGGGTTTCGCTTACCACGACGACCTGGTGAAACCCATCCACTGGACGGGTTTCCCGAATGTGTTCTCGCCAGAATGGGAGCAGTGGTGTGAATGGGTTGCCTACGAGCGCTGTCGCCCCAACCGCGATGATCCGTGGCTGCTGGGCTACATGCTGGACAACGAGCTGGAATGGTTCGGCAAAGAGTATTTGCAATGGGGATTGGCGGTGGAGGCGTTGCGTCGCCCCGCAGGGCACACGGCGCGAGTCGCGCTCGCCGACCTGCTCCGCCAGCGCTACAAGGGAGATATTGCGGCTTTCAATCGCGCGTGGGAGGCGAACCTGCGCGACTTTCAGGAGATTGCCGAAAGCGATGCCCCGCCCACCATTCGCACTCCTCGCGCCCAGCAGGATGGGATCGCCTTTGTGCGGCTGGCGGCGCGTCGCTACTTTGAAATCGCTACGCGCGCCATCCGCAAGCACGACCCCAATCACCTGATTCTGGGCTGCCGCTTCGCAGGCGATGCCCCGCCTATCTGGGATATTGCAGGCGACTATTGCGATGTCATCACCGTCAACACCTATCCGCGCGTAGACCTGCGTCTTCAGCGCGTGCTGGACTGGGAAGAGCATTTGCGCCGATGGCACAAAGAGAGCAAGCGCCCGCTGATGATTACCGAATGGAGCTTCCCTGCGCTGGATAGTGGTCTGCCCTGTAAGCACGGCGCAGGCATGCGCGTGGACACCCAGTCCCAGCGTGCCCAATGCTTCCGAATCTTTCAGGAAACCGCGCTGGCGCTCCCGTTTGTGGTCGGCTCCAACTTCTTCATGTGGGTAGACGAGCCTGCACAGGGCATCAGCCGCACTTTCCCTGAAGACAGCAACTACGGGTTGGTCAACGAGCAGGGTGTGCCCTACAGGAAGCTGGTCGCAGCCGCAACCAGGGTTCACCGTCGCGCTTATGAGATTCATGCAGGCTCTGGGCGCTTCTGGGAGCGCAGTCCCCAGCCAGCGGAAACACGCCCCTCCCTTTCGGCGAAAGCCCAGATAACTGCCGAGTCGATGCGCCTGCCGATAGCCGTGCGCAATCGGGGCGAGCAGGCGTTCACAGGTTGGGTGTGCGTGGATTTGCCCCCCAGTAACCCAGCTTCACGCTGGAGAGGGAATTTCGCCTGTCGCACGCGCGAGGGCAAACCCGTGCGGTTTACGGTGGAGCCGTTGTATCGCGAGCGTGCCTGGATCTATCTGACGGGTCTCAAGCCGGGCGAACAGCGCGAGTATACGCTGAGCTTTATGGCGGAGCGCCCGCGCACGGCGCGCCCCAGGCAATTCTATCGGCTCGCGCCCGAAGCAAGGATAGACTTGGGGCGCTTCCCTCTGCAACTGCGTTTTGCCTTCGGGAATGCGCCGATTGGCGAACTGCGCTGGCAGGGCGAGCCGTATGGACGCTACACGGTGGTATTGTGGCAGGCGCGCCGTGAGAACCGCTGGCTTGCGACTAACCAGCATGAGATCGGTTGTGTTCAGGTCGAAGACATCAATTACGGGCGCGGCTGGCTCCTCCATCAGCCAGAACCGACAACCGAGGACGTTCCTTTCGCCATCGAGTGGGAGTTTATGCTGGTGAACGGCTTGCTGCTCGTGCGCTGGCTCACACTCCAAAACAGGGGCAGGCAACCGATGCAGGTTAAAGGTGTTTATCACTACCCCCAGAGCATGCTGAGCGGCAACGACGCGGACGATGAGCCGGGCGGCGTGCCGAACTACTATCTGAACGCAGGCGTGTGGGAAGACCCCACCGCGAACCGTTTCTACGGAGCCATCCCGCTGGACTCGCTGGAGTGGCGATGTTACTTTTTCAAAGATGAGGAAGGGGGGCAGCATCCCGACCTGTTGCTCCCTCTGGCGATGACAGTTCCCGCAGGCGAGTCGCGCCCTCTCTCAGGAGGCTGGGTGGCGCTGGTGTGGGGCAAGGGGCGCTTCGGGGACGCCGACTGGCGCCTGCGCGCCCAGCAGGTGCAGGCTTATGGGGATGTGCAGGTCAGAACAGGATGAATCCAGACAAGGGATGCCTGCCTCTAATCCTTCAGAGGTATGAAGGGAGCCACAGAATGCGAAAGATAGCGACATGGGTTTTGTGGGTGCTGGCAGTCTTGAGCCTGTGGGCGGCGGTCAGCAAACGCTTTAATGCCACTCCGCAGGCGTGCGCGACGCCGAGCCACTGTACGACCCAATACTACTGGGACTCGCCCCTCTTGCGATAGGCGTCAGGAGCCGGGTTTGGGCAGATTCTTCTCCTGCCACTCTTTGAGCAGCACAGGCGCACGGTCTGCCAGAAACACATTCTCGACGAAAAACATGTAAAGCTGATCCTTCTCCAGTTTGGAGGCGTCCATGCGCGCCGCTTCCAGCACCTCCTTACTGCGTTTGACCATGTAGTCCATTTGCTCATCGGTGAAGTAGGGCTTCAGCTCGGTGGCGATGTTGGTAACCACCTGGGTGCGGAGCTGGCGTCGCTTTTGTGCTGATTCCTGCTCCAGTCGGCGGATGGTCTCCTGAAACTCTTTGGGCAGGCTTTTGCCGCGCGAGACGTCCTCGCGCACGCGCATGATTTCATCTTTGCGGTTGCGCAGTTCGGTGGCTTCCTGACGGATTAGCTCTTCCAGTTGCTTG
>JBBIQJ010000100.1:0-9476 GCA_037442385.1 Armatimonadota bacterium | reverse complement strand
CCCATAGCCAGTTTCGCGTAAAGGTCTGCCATCCCATGCGCCACACATCCACGCGCGCCTGCGCGGTGGTATCCCTGTACTGGGGACTGCCCACGATACGCAGAGTATACATCCCCGCCAGCGCAATCCACATGATGACACCCGTTACCACCGCCAGCCGGCGGTTGCGCCACAATGCCCAGATAATGCCGGGCAGAACAATACTCATCGAGAACCACGCCGAACGCGCGTAGGTTACCCACAGAGCAAACAGATGAAGCACGAGCACCAGCGGCAGTACCGCCCGTGCTATACGCTCTCTGCGAACCTGCCAAAACGCCATACCCATCGGGATCGCCATCAGCATCTGCGTATACACATGCACCGGCGTGCCGAAAGTGCCTCCAGCCCGACCTATCTGATAGGTATAGAACAGATTGCGCCCCGTGAAGTAATAGTAAAGCGCATATCCCGCTTGCATCCCCGCCAGCAGGACCACGAGAGCCATCAGCTCGACCGGGTTGAGCACCCGTGCACACAGCAGTCCACACCCCGCCATCGCCAGCACCAGTCCAATACGGCTGCCCCAGTGTTCGCGTTGTCCGTTGTTGTTTGCCATACGCTTTCCCTCCTTGTCAGCGCGAGCCTTTCAATTCGACGCGCAAGATAGTTTCTCCTGCTAAAGAATCAGCCGAAAGAGCGCTTCCAGCAGGATAGGCGCTTGAGGCATCTCCAGCAGGCGGAACCATGCGTAGCCCACGACAGCGCCTTTGAGCGCGCCGGAGCGTTGGCGCACAATCCCTGTGCCTTCCCCCCAGGAGCGTCCCTGTCCATCGCGCAGGGAAATCAGGGGCAGGTACTCATCTTGTGGGCTGACCAGCGATTGGAGCATCGGGCGCCAGCGTCGGTCGCCCCCCTCTGGAAACGGCATTGGCTCAGCGCTGGCAGAAGGCATAAGTGTTCGGTTCCAAAAGAACTGCAGATTGGGCACTGGGGGTTGCTCAAAGCCTGTCATGCCCGCCAGAGGGTTCGGGCTGCTACCCGCAATCGGCAGCCCAAACCGCCGCGCTTCACCTACCGCCTTACCGTTAGCATAGTAGAAGGGGAAAGGCTGATAGGGCAACGCCAACAGACGCCCCCCTGCCTGCAAATAAGCGATTAATGCTTTGTCCACATCGTTCGGCTGGCGGACTGTGGCGCGGTACGATTCACCCCCTGCGTAAACCAGCGCATGATAGCGCTGAGGCGTCAGCGCGCCCGATTCCACCACCTGTTCCCATTCCAGCAGGGCTATCGGTAAACCTGTCTCTATCAACCAGAAGAAGGCTTCTGAAGAAGCGTCAGGCAGGACGCCGATTGTTTTGCCCTGCCACCGCTTGCGGAGCGCCGTAATCGACTCGGCTGGGAGTGTAGTCAGTGGCGTCGCCATACGCGGCGCGGGGGGCAACGCCCGAAACTGGTGTGCATACTCCGCCGTGAGCTTGAGGTAGCGGTCGCCATGCTCTTCCGAGGGTTCCATCTCGCTTCCCTCATGCCACTCGTTGAAGCTGGTTATCAGCACCCAGTCGGGATTGAGCCGAAGCGCCGCTTCCCACTGCGCCCGATAAGAACGCCCCTCATAACGTGCGACCGTCAGCCCTGGCGTGCGGATTTTGGTGTCGTCGTAGCCCGGGATGACCGTGGCGCTCCGAATCCGCGACAGCGCCCCCGCCTGTTGAAACACTTCTCGGAAGAGCGCTTCTACCGTTGCCCCCATCTGCTCCGGGGGGTTGCCTGTGAGCGCGCCGGCTGTATTATAGGTGTGAACGCCGTCGAAGATTCGGCAGGCGGTTTTGTCGAGGCGGTCAGCAATCGCGCATACGCCCGGCGGGTTACGGCGTGCGATTTCGTCCAGCACAAGCGCCCACTGGCTCATGCTCAACTGTTCCATCGCACGCCCATAAACGAAAATCACGGGCTTGCCGTCCACCTTCAGGTAGGCAGGATGCGTTCCAAAGCGCCGCAGAACATAGTCCCAGTCCGAGAGGGCGGTTTCTGGATTGCCCGGCTCTGGCACCGCTTCGTAATAGATGCAGACCTGAAGGCGATATTGCTGAGCCGTCTGTAAAAGTAGGGTGAGAGGCTTCTCTTCGTAGCCCCCCTTCCCCCACCACGAGAAGATGAAACCGTCCAGCCCTGCCTCACGCGCCCAGCGGCAGTGCTGTACTATCACCTTCGGGTCGTTCGAGTCGTAAGCGCCCAGCTGCGGGTAGTGAGTGGAGTTGGCAATCGTTTTGCGCTCAGCGTCCACACGCTCCCAGTGGAGCCATCTGGCCGATACGGAAGGGTTTCCGTACCAGCCATAATAGAACGCCAGCACCTTGCGCGGCGGGTTCTCATAGCGTATCCGCGCACGCCCCCCCAACGCCCTCAGCAAGTCGCTCATAGGAATCCCCTACACCCTCCTGGACGCATTTCCTGCAAAATCGGTGCAAAAGCGGCAGGATTTTTTCAGGAGAGCGCGTATTCCATATATTACCGCACAAGTGGGGTATAATTGCTCTCAGGCGGTACGGCTACTCGTGCAACAGAGATGCTCTTATGCAATCCGTTTATAGGAGGTAAGCACGAGTAATGGGCGACCCGAAACAAATGTTGCAACAGGCGATTGCGCTCAAAAACGAAGGGCGCTACGACGAAGCAGAGCGCCTGCTGAAGCAGGTGCTGGCAGTGGATCCACGCTCGGCTGAGGCGCACCATCAACTGGGGCTGGTGTATTGCTTCACGGGGCTGTTCGATGAGTCGATTCAGGAGCTGGAGACTTCTGTTCGCCTCAATCCGGAGTCGATTCAGTCCCGCCTGGATCTGGCACTTACCTACTCGATGCTGGGCTATGAGCCTGAAGCCAAGCGCGAGCTGGAGGAAGTGCTTCGTCGCGACCCCAACAACGAGATGGCGCTACGCCAGATTGTCTACTTCAAATAAAGGAGGCGGGAAGCCACTCCCGCCCCCTTCCTTACGGATTGGAACCGCTCGGATTTCTGCGGACCACACCCCGAAAGAGTGTGCCTAGTCCAGGCTCTGCACTCGTGTTGGTGGGCAAGCGCCGACGGAACCCCGTGCCCTCTTCGCCCAGAACATGCAGAAACACAAGGCACATCTCGTCGGTGGTACGCTCGCCCCATGTAACATCTTTCGGGGGCTTGTTGGGGTTGTTCGGGTTC
This sequence comes from Armatimonadota bacterium, assembly GCA_037442385.1. GTDB lineage: Bacteria > Armatimonadota > Fimbriimonadia > Fimbriimonadales > GBS-DC > LDYB01. The sequence goes on along the minus strand of JBBIQJ010000100.1, from coordinate 6,294 downwards.
TTCTCGGAGTTATCGTAGTAGGCGCGCACCTCCACGCGCGTGCCCCGCGGCAGACGCACAGGCGTCTTGTAGTGATAGGTGTCCTGCCACTTGAAGTCCCAGTCTTTGATCCAGATGAGCGGGACGACCTTGCCATCAGGAGTGTAGGCGTCCACCTTCATTTCGCGCCCCAGCAGGTGCATATGCGGTGTAATCGCGACCACATCCACATCGCGCGGTGCAATCCAGAAGGCGCGCACCTCATGGCGCTCCGCGCCTGCTGGAATGCGGAAAATCGGGTTGATAATCCAGGCGATTCCGACAGGTGTGGGGTTCGACGACTTCGCGAAGTAAAGCCCCACACGGGTCTTATCGCGTTCAGGTTTGCCCGTGCGGTAATAGTGGATTTGCAGTACGACATCCGCGCCTTTGGGCAGGCGATAGCCCGTGCCTTCAGGGAGTACGCTGGGCGTGAATCCGGGCGCCCAGCCGCCAATCATCCCCGCGGGCACAAAGCCGGGCCAGCCGAACGCCGCATAGCCCGGTTTCGTGTCCATCGCATCCAGCTTGCGGGCTGTCCCGGTGGTGTCCAGATACACAATCACATGGTGGACCGTATTGCGGTTGCCCGGCTGGATGTCTATCGCCTGCACGAACTTGTCTTCACCGAAGCTGGTGGGAATCACAAAGTGGCGATATTCATCGTCGCCCGTCGGACCCACCTCGTATTCTTCAGGCATCTCGATAACCACATCGGGTTCGCCAAGCGTCCAGCCGTTATCGAACTTGCGGGGCGGTGGCAGGTCTTTGGGGTCGCCGAGCGGAGCGCCGCTTTCCACCCACCGCGTGATAAGCGCGATTTGTTCATCGGTCAGGCGCCGCTCGCCCTTGAACTCGCCATAGCCCGATTCGGGCTTCCATGGCGGCATCTGGCGCGCCTGCACATACTTCACAATCTCTTTGCGCCAGGTATGCACATCACGATAGGTGGTAAGGCTAAACGGCGCAACCTCGCCCGGACGATGGCAGGGCACGCAATATTCCTGAATTATCGGGGCGATATGCTCGGCGTAGGTAATGGGTGCCGTCTCTACCAGCTCCGTCTTGAGGTGGATCGTACAGCCAAAGGTCTCGGTGGTAGCCACTCTGACGGGCTTATTTTTCAGAACCGCCTCGATGGCGTCGCGCAGGTAGTGATGGCGCACTCGATTTTCATAGCGGTTATCGTCTATCGCGCCCCGATAGCGCACGATGCCCTTCTTATCGATCAGCACGACCTGTGGGGTCATCGTGGCGCCCAACTGCATCGCAATCAGCCCGTCGGTATCGTGAACGGCTTTGAAGGGGAACCCATAGTCGCGCAAGTGCGTCCGAATTGCCGCCTCGTCATCGTCGTGATTGGAATAGACCCCGAAGAACTGAACCCCTTTGGACGCGTAGGTTTTATAGAGCCGGTTGAGGCGCACGGCGTAGCGGTTCACTACGGGGCATTTTGTGCCCAGAAAGACGAACACCACCGGACCACGCCGAGTGAGGCTCTGGAGCGTGTGCGCCTGACCTGTCAGGTCGGTAAACTGCAGGTTCGGGGCAGGTTGATTGAGTCGCGCGGCGCTCGGCGTCTCGGTCAACACCCGGTGCTTCGGACTCACGGTCTTTGTGGGCGCCGCGTTTTGCGGGGTATCAGCAGACCACAATAACAAACTCAAACCGCTCAGGGTAAGCCCCAGACTCCACCAGCCTCTCATCTTTTTTCTCCTGACCCGTTGTTTAATAATTATACCTCGATAGACGCTTCGATCCTCGCAAAGTTCTGGGCTTACCCTGAAAAAAAAAATGGGGCTCGTTTCCGAGCCCTGGCAGAGATGCTCTCGGTCTTGAGAGCAGGACGACCCTTGCATGAGGCTTAGACGAGGCATCTCTGCCCGTGTTCTGCAGAATTGCTACTCTTCTTCGGCTCCAACGCCACCACGACGTCCCCTGCCCCCTCCGCCGGCAGAGGGCGCAGGGGCACCAGGCGCCATCGGACCGCCGCCGAAGCCACTGGGCATGCCCAGCTGAGGTCCCCCCGGCCCCCCCACCGCAGGCGCAGCGGCAGCCTGAAGCGGGTTCTCAATCTTCTGCTCCGTTGCGTTCAAATCTGGCATGGTGGGCGCGGGAATAGGGTCGGGCATCATGTTGTTGCTGATGACAAACAGCACAATCAGCACCACCAGTCCTAAAGCAATCACACCGATTGCCACTGCATCGACGCCTTTTTGCATAGCCTGTTTGCCTCCATGGATTGCGCTGTCGCGCAGGTTATATTATAGCATGTTCGGGGGACACGCGGCGTCTCCTGCCACTTGCAGGTATAATTTGCTTATGAGCCGACAAGCCGAGGCCTCTATATACACCTTACCGATAGGCGATCGGCGTCGCCAGCTCCTGATTCGGGTGCCCCCAGGCGTGATTTTAGACACCCATCGCCGACGCCCTGTCTCGCTGAGCCAGATGGTCGCCTTACTGGAAGACCGCCTGTTTATTCTGATTGGGGAACAACATGACAACCCACGCCATCACCAGTTTCAAGCCAGCGTGATCGAGGCGTTGACTCTTGCAGGACGCGCTGTGATTGTCGGCATGGAGATGTTTGACCGCACGATGCAGTACCCGCTGAACCTGTGGACGCTAAACCGCCTCGACGAGGAGGAGTTTATAGAGCAATCGCAGTGGCGACAGCAGTGGGGGTTCGATTTTGCCCTGTACCGCCCAGTTTTTGAAGTGGTGCGTCGCTATCGGTTGCGTCTGACGGGGTTGAATGTGCCCCGTGCGCTGGTGCGTCAGGTGGGGCGCACCGGCTGGCAAAGCATCCCGCACGAAGAGCGGCTCGGCATTCCCGATTTGGACCTGAGCCAGCAGGAACATCGGGCGCTCTTTGAAGCGTTGATGGGCGGGCATCCTCCCACAGGGGCGCAGGGGGAAAACATCTACGCCGCGCAGGTGCTGTGGGATACGGGCATGGCGGATAGCGCCCTTCGCTATCTGGAGCGCACCGTGCCCTCGCCTCGGCTGGCATTTGTGATTCTCGCAGGGAACGGGCATGTGATGTACGATGTGGGCATCTCGTTGCGCCTGCGCCAGCGCGGCTACACCAGCACAGCGACGATTGTCTGCCTGCCCGATGGTGAAAAGCCAACCCCCATTCGCGCCTCGCTGGCAGATTTTGTTTACTCGCCCCAGAAGGTGTAGGTGGGGATGTTGAACACCCAGCCGATCCGGACCCAGCCCATCCCCACGATGGCTTCGCCCAGAATCAGCCCCAGAAAGAACGGGAGCCACTGGCGGTAAAGCGCAAGTCCTCCGCAGCGTACAATTAGCCATTTTCAGGTACCATATTTCCTGATGAGCGAGCGACTGAAGCGGCAGATGGCGTTTCTCGTGGAAATCGACAAAATGAAAGGAATCCTGCGGCGTACGCGCATCCTCGACGGCAGCCGCTATGAAAACGACGCCGAACACTCGTGGCATTTCGCGATGATGGCGCTTGTGCTGGCGGAATACGCCACTGAGCCGATAGACCTTTGTCGTGTGGTGAAAATGGCGCTGGTGCATGATATTGTGGAGATTGATGCAGGCGACACTTTCGCCTACGACGATCAGGCGCGTCAAACCCAGTACGAGCGCGAACGCCAGGCGGCGGAGCGCATCTTCGCGCTTCTGCCTCCCGACCAGGCAGCCGAGTTTCGCAGTCTGTGGGAAGAGTTCGTCGCTCAGCAGACCCCCGAAGCCCGATTCGCGATGGCGCTGGATCGCCTTGCAGGCGTGCTGGCGAACTATTGCAACGGGGGAGGCGGCTGGCGCGAGTTTCAGGTGCCCAAAGAGAAAGTGATTGCCCGCAACAGCGCGATTGCCCTCGCCGCGCCCGAACTGTGGGAAATGGCGCACCAGATGATTGAAGAAGCCTTCGCCAACGCGCCATCGGGTATAATTCAGCCAGTAACATCCCGATACGGAGGACAGAACGATGGCAATTACACTTTCTGAGCGCGCGGCGCAGGAACTGAAGGCTTTACTCGAAGAATCGGGCGCCCCCAACGCCAGCCTGCGAGTGTGGGTGGCGGGCGGCGGGTGCAGTGGTCTGCAATATCAGATGGCAATCGACGACGCCGACCCGGAGCCGAACGATCTGGTGTTCGAATCGCACGGCATCCGCATCTATGTGGACGACCTGAGCATCCGCTATATGGACGGCTCCTCGATTGACTATGTGGAAGACAGTTTCGGCGGGGGATTCAAGATCGACAACCCCAACGCCGTCAACACCTGCGGCTGCGGTTCCTCGTTCCAGACAGAGGACGAAACGGGAATGCCGGGTTGCGGGTGCGGCGGCTGCAACTGTGGCGGCTACTGAGCTCTGACACAACACGCTTATGAACTGGAACGCGCGTGCCCTGAGACAGGCGTTTTTGAACTTTTTCCAGAGCAAGGGGCATCTGTTGCTCCCTTCGGACAGCCTCGTGCCCAAAGATCCCTCCCTGCTTTTCACCAGCGCAGGGATGGTGCAGTTCAAGCCCTATTTTCTGGGCGTCGCGCAACCGCCTGCGCCGCGAGTCACCACCGTGCAGAAATGCCTGCGCACCACCGACATCGAATCGGTGGGCGACCTCTCCCACCTCACCTTCTTCGAGATGCTGGGCAACTTCAGCTTCGGCGACTACTTCAAGCGCGAAGCCATCCTGTGGGCGTGGGAGTTCCTCACAGAGCATCTCAAAGTAGACGCCGACAGGCTCCAGTTCACCGTATTTCAGGACGACGACGAAGCGTTCGATATCTGGCATAAAGAGGTCGGTATCGAGGCGAAGCGCATCTGGCGGCTGGGCGAAAAGACCAACTTCTGGCCCGCCAACGCCATCAGCGAGGGTCCCAACGGTCCCTGTGGACCCTGTTCAGAAATCTTCTATGATACGCGCCTCGATACGGGTTGCACAAACCCCGACTGCGGTCCTGCCTGCGACTGTGGGCGCTGGCTGGAAATCTGGAACCTTGTGTTCATGCAATACGAGCGCACGGAGGAGAACGGCAAGCCCAAACTGATTCCCCTGCCTAAAAAGAACATCGATACGGGCATGGGATTGGAGCGCACCGCCGCTGTGCTGATGGGATTTGAAAGCCCCTTTGAAACCGATGTGTTCCACCCCATCGTGAAAGCCATCGAGACGCTAGCGGGCGTGCGCTACAAGCAGGGCGAGCCGACTGACACTGCCATCCGCCTGATTGCAGACCACATCCGTTGCGCCACCTTCGCGACTGCGGATGGCGTCATCCCCCAGAACGAGGGGCGCGGCTATGTGTTACGCCGAATCGTGCGCCGCGCCATCCTGCGGGGACAACGCGTGCTGGGTTTCGAGAAGCCCTTTATGGCGGAACTCGTGCCTGCCGTGATTGAGGCGCTGGGCGACCAGTATCCCGAAATTGTTCAGCGTAAAGACTATATCCAGAGCATTCTGCGCTTTGAAGAGGAGCGCTTCCGCCAGACGGTGCAGTCGGGTCTGGCACGACTGGAGGAGATGCTAACGGACGAATCGGTTCAGCGCTCACGACTGCTCTCGGGCGAGCGCGCCTTCACCCTGTACGACACCTACGGCTTCCCCCTGGAACTCACTCAGGAGATTGCCGCCGAGCGCGGAATTCAGGTGGATACCGAAGGCTTCCAGCAGGCTCTGGAGGCGCAACGCCAGCGCGCACGGGAAGCCAGCGGCATCTCCGAAAAGCTCTTTGTGCAGACAGGCTCCGCGCTCGCCGAGCTGGCGCAACACGCCGCCCCGACCCGATTCATCGGCTACGACCACACGGAAGGTGAGGCGGTCGTGGTCGGCATCATCCGCGACGGCAGTCTCACCCCCATCGCCCAGCAGAGCGATACGGTGGAGATTGTGCTGGATCAAACCCCCTTCTACGCCGAGGCAGGGGGGCAGGTGGGCGACACAGGCTATCTGGAGTGGGACGGCGGACGCGCCGAGATCACCGACACCCAGAAAGCGAACGATTTCTATCTCCATCACGCCCGAATCGTGGAAGGCGAGCTAAACCTCAACACAAAGGTTCACGCCGTCGTGCCCAAACAGCGGCGGCTGGACATTATGCGCAACCACACCGCCACCCACCTCCTGCATGCCGCCTTGCGGACGGTGCTAGGAACCCATGTGGTACAGGCGGGTTCGCTGGTCGCTCCCGATCGCCTGCGATTCGACTTTACACATCCCAAAGCGCTCACCCCTGAAGAGCTGGAGCGTATCGAGTCGCTGGTCAACGAGAAGATTCTGGAAGAGCTGGCAG
>JBBIQJ010000099.1:0-9564 GCA_037442385.1 Armatimonadota bacterium | reverse complement strand
TCCAACGCAAACGACGATAACGGACACGGTACTCATGTGGCGGGTATTGCCGCCGCCCAGATTAACAATGGCGTGGGTGTGGCAGGTGTCGCCGCGTGGAACCCTGCAGTATCGGGTACAACGCCTATGTGCAGATTATGCCCGTGAAAGTGTTAAGCGCGTCAGGTTCAGGTTCCCTGAGTAGTATCGCAAACGGCATCACCTGGGCGGTTAATAATGGCGCCGATGTGCTGAACCTGAGCCTGGGTGGGAGAGCGGTTCGCAAACGCTGGCGAACGCAGTAAACTACGCATGGAACGCGGGCTGTCTGATTGTCGTCGCTGCGGGCAACAGCGGCAGTTCCGCACCTCAATACCCTGCCTACTACACAAACTGTATTGCTGTCGCCGCGACCGACTCCAGCGACCGGCTGGCATCGTTCTCGCAGTATGGTTCGTGGGTTGACATCGCGGCGCCCGGGGTAAGCATTTTTTCCACCTATTACCGCAGTCGGTATGCGACCCTGAGCGGTACCTCGATGGCGTGTCCCCATGTGGCAGGCGCGGCGGCGCTTGTGTGGTCTAACAGCCCGTGGCTGACCAACCAACAGCTGCGCTCCATTCTGGAGACGAATGTGGATCCTTACTCCCCTTATGGAACCCGCACGATTGCGCCGGGGGCTGGGCGCCTGAATGTCTATCGGGCGCTGCAGGCGGCGAACTAAACTCCCGTATGTCCGAAGCCTCCTTCCCCGCGCTCGGTGGGGGGGAGGCTCTCTTCCATTTGCCATTCGATTCGGGCGACGGGCGCGACCACCATCTGGGCAATTCGGTCGCCGCGCCGAATGGTGAACGGTTCCTGTCCCCAGTTGATCAGAATCACCGCAATCTCGCCCCGATAGTCGCTATCGATGGTGCCGGGGCTGTTGACCATGCCGATTCCGTACTTGAGCGCCAGCCCGCTTCGGGGGCGAATCTGTGCCTCATAGCCAGGGGGCAGGGCGATTCGGATACCCGTGGGAATGAGCGCGCGCTCTCCGGGCTGGAGCGTGAGAGGTTCCCGGATGTTCGCATAGAGATCAACCCCTGCCGAGCCTTCGGTCTGATAGCCCGGCAGGGGCAGGTCCAGCGCAGAAGGATCGCGCCAGAGAGAGACACGCACCCGACTCATTTCTCAACCTGCTCTTTGCCTTCCTTGACCGCAGGCGGTACCTTCGGCAGGCGCACATAGAAGGTGGAGCCGACGCCGACCTCGCTCTCCACCCAGATTTGCCCGCCGTGAATGACCTCCACCAGGTGCTTGACCAGATACAAGCCCAGTCCTGTGCCATACTGCTTACGGGTGTCAGTATTGTCCACGCGGTGGAACTTCTCAAACACCTTGGTCAGGTGCTCCTTGGGAATCCCCATGCCCTGGTCAGATACATAGAAGATGATGTGGTCGGGGTCTTCTTCCCACGCCTTGACGCGGATCTCGCCCCCGTTCGGCGAATATTTGATGGCATTGCTGAGCAAGTTGGTCAGAATCTGGTCTACCTTGTCTTCGTCGGCGATAATCTTGGGCAGGTCGGGCGGCACATCGTGGATGATGGTGTGTTTGTTGGTCGCCTGACGCTGGATCATGACCACCTTCTGCGAGAGGCGGTAGAAGTCCACCTCTTTGTAAACGGGTTTGAGCGACTCGCCCGCCTCGATCCGAGCGATGTTGAGCAGGTCGTTAATCAGGCGTGTCAGGCGGTCGGTCTCCTGATCGATGATGGAATAGAATTCGCGGCGCTCTTCGGGCGAGAAGGCGTCTTCGGAGTCCATCAACAAGGTAGAGATGAAGCCCTTGATGGCGGTGAGGGGCGTGCGCAGCTCGTGCGAGACGGTTGCCACGAACGCCGACTTCATGCGCTCGAGGTTGCGGATTTCGGTGATGTCGTTGAAAATCATCACGGTTCCCATCGGCTTCTGGTCTTCACCGCGCACGATGGCGTTTTGCACCTGATAGATATGCTCCTTGTCGTCGAAGTGAACCGTGATTTCCACCAGTTCGCCCTCTTTTTCTTCTTCGAGCGCCTGGCGGATCATGTTGCGAATCACATCGTTTGGAATAACATCCTGATAGGGTTTGCCCAGCACATCGGGTCCCAGCCCGAAGACGCGGCGTGCGGCGGCGTTCATCTGGTTGATGCGTCCGTTCTGGTTGACCAGCAGCAACCCTGCGCGCAGGCTCTCGATGGTGTGCACCAGTTCCTCTTTCTCTTCGAGGATAGCCTGGTAGAGCCGCATGCCGGCAATCACCGCAGCGGCGTTGCGTGCCATGCGCTCCAGCAGGCGCACATCTTCGTCGATGAAGTGTCCGCCGCGCTGTTTGTTGAAAGCGTGCAGCACGCCAATTGTCTGGCGGTCAATCACGCGGTTTTCCTCGTCGCGTTTTTCTAGCACAAGCGGCACGCACACCAGATTGCGCACATGGAGCATCGCCACCAGTTCTTTGGTGGTGCGGGGGTCGCTGATGGCGTCGTGGACGATAATGGGCTTACCCTCGCGGAAGACCTCACCTGAGACGCCCTGTGTGGCGCGCACGCGGAGCATTTTGATTTCGTCGTCGGTCAGCCCGAAGGCTGGTGGGTAGGCGCGCAGCTCGCCCTCTTCAGGGTCGTAAAGCATAAACACGACTTTTTCCGCCTGTACGATGGCGCCAATCTGGCGCACCAGGCGTTTCAGGGTCGCTTCGTAGTTGGCAGGGTTCGCCACCTCTGCCGTCACGACTTCTGGCGTGCCCGAAGCCGACCCCTTGGCGCCGTTTTTAGATTGCGTCTCCAGCTCGCGCAGACGCTCCAGAGTGCGCTCGTATTCCGTTTTGACTTGGTTGTATTGCTTCAGTAACTCCCGATAGGCTTGTTCCCAGTTCATGGTTTCTCCTCACAAACTTGATAAGTGCTTTCTATGCCCCCTATGAAGGGGCATTCCTTAAGTAGATTATAGCACATCGAAGGTTCCCAGAGTCTCTGGTAAAATCCTTAGCCTTTAGACGGTTCGGCGTCGTTTTTGTCCTGCAGGAAGGGGCGCATCAGTTCGATCGGGATGGGGAACACGACTGTAGAGTTGCGCTCTGTCGCGATTTCGGCTAAGGTTTGCAGATAGCGCAGTTGCAGGGCAGAGGGTTGCTGGGCAATCATGTTGGCAGCCTGCACCAATTTCTCTGCCGCTTGATATTCGCCTTCGGCGGCAATCACTTTGGCGCGGCGTTCGCGCTCGCTTTCTGCTTGACGCGCCAGCGCCCGTTTCATCTCCTCTGGCAAAATCACATCTCGAATCTCCACGCTGGTTACCTTGACACCAAATGCTTCGGTCTGCTCATCGATAATCGTCTGGAGCTGCTGGTTAATGCGGTCGCGCCGTGCCAGCAGGTCGTCCAGCTCCACCTGACCGATCACACTGCGCAGGGTCGTCTGCGCAATCAGGCTGGCGGTCTGAATGTAGTCGGTAATCTGCACCACCGCATCTTTGGGGTCCATCACTTTGAAAAGCACCACGGCGTCCACGCTCACCGACACATTGTCGCGGGTAATCGCTTCCTGACGGGGCACATTCATTGTGACGATGCGGGTATCCACAATTCGCGCCGTGTCGATGATGGGAATCAGAAAAATGATGCCCGGTCCTTTGACCGCCTGAAAGCGTCCCAGCCGCAACACCACCGCACGCTCCCATTCGGGCAATACCCGAAGCGATGCCCGCAAAATCACTATCAGAAAGATGATGACCGTGAGTGCGGTTACGGTCTGCGGGTTCTGCAAGAAGTCTTCCATAGGAACCTCCCTGGGAGTAGTATACCTGCTCAGTTCCCCAAATCCGAAGGGGGCTTCATCCGTCCCAGAAAGCCCATGAGCGCAATCACGGTGAGCAGGTAGGGGAGCATCAGCAGCAGGTCAGTGGGGAGTTGCACGCCGAACAGCGGTTGCCCCTGCAGGCGCATCTGGAGCGCCTCAAAGAAGCCGAACGCGAACGCCGCCAGCGCCGCGCCCATCGGATGCCATCGCCCGAAAATCAGCGCTGCGAGCGCGATAAACCCGCGCCCCGCGCTCATGTTCTCGCGGAACTGGTCGGCGGACGCCAGGGTCAGGAACGCGCCCGCCATCCCCGCAAATGCGCCCGACAACAACACGCCCAGATAACGCAGGCGCTTCACAGGCACGCCCATCGTGCGCGACTTAACCGAATCGTTGCCCACGGCGTACACCCGCAAGCCCCAGCGCGTGGTGCGCAGCAGATACCAGAGCGCTATCGGCAGCACAAACGCGAACACCACCAGCCAGGTCTGGTCGGTCAGCAGGGCGCCAAGGATGGGAACCTCGCTCAGCCAGCCCACCCAAATCGGGGTAAAGCCCTGCACTACCGAAGACTTGCCCTGTTCCTCCAGTGGCACGATAATCTGACGGAACAGGTAGGTGCTTAAACCCAGCGCGAGCAGGTTAATGGCGACCCCACTCACGATGTGGTCTGTGCGCAGTTCCTGCGTGGCGACGGCGTGAATCAGGGCAAAGACCAACCCCACCAGAATAGCGCACGCCAGTCCGACCCACGGGGAACCCGTAAAGAGCGCGCCTAACGCGCCCGCGAACGCCCCCATCAGGATTTTGCCTTCCAGACCAATATTGACCACACCGACGCGCTCGCTCATCAGCCCGCCCAGCGCCGCCAGAATCAAAGGCGTGGACTGGCGCATCGCGGTATTAATCAACTGCAGGTCAAACACTTCGCCCATTTATGAACCCTCCACACGCTGTCTGCGCAGGTAGACTGCCGCCACATAAAGGATTAGCACTGCCTGCACAATCACGGCAATCTCTTTGGGGGCGCCTGTTTCGCTGTGCAGGTTGTAAGTGCCGCTGCGGAGCGCGCTCATGACCCAGGAGGAGAGCAGAATCAGCAGGGGGTTGTTCGCGCCCAGCAGGGCGACAGCGATACCGTCAAAGCCGTAGTCGGTGGGAAAACCCTCAAAGAAGCGTCCTGACGCGCCACACACCTCTATTGCGCCTGCCAGTCCTGCGAACGCGCCTGCCAGCAGCATCGATTCAATCATGCGTCGGCGTGTGGGTGCGCCACCCGCTTCCGCCGCGTCGCGGTTCGCCCCCGTCGCCCGCAACTCGTAGCCCCACACCGTGCGATACAGCACCAGCCAGAAGCCCAGCGCAATCACAACCGCCAGCACAAAGCCCCAGGTGGTGGAAAGAAACGCGCCCAGCGGCGCCAGCTGCGCCGTTTCCAGCACGGGCGCGGTCTGCGGCGCGTCGCCCGCTGGGTCTTTCAGGTGTTCCACCACCAGCCAGTGGGTGAGATAAAGCGCGATGTAGTTGAACATGATGGTGGAAATCACCTCGTGAGCGCCGCGCCAGACTTTCAGTAGGGCTGGCACCAAGCCCCAGAGCGCGCCTGCCAGCGCGCCTGCGCCCAACGCGAGCGGCAGATGAAGCGGCGCAGGGATATCCTGCTGCACGCCCACCCACGAGGCGACCATCGCGCCCATCAGCAACTGTCCCGCCGCGCCAATATTAAAAAGCCCCGCCTGCAACGCGACCGCGACCGACAGCCCTGTCAGCAGCACAAGGGTCATGTCGTGGAGTACGCTGTCCCACGCATCGAGGGGTGTGAGCGTCTCCGACGGCGGCCAGCCCAGTGCGCCCTGCAAAATTTTCACATAGCCGACACTCAGGGGTTGCCCAGAGAGCAGGATTAGAAGGCTCAGCACGCCCAGCACAATCAGGGCGCCCAGCACTGCCTGCCATAGCCACTTGCGATCCATCGGTTCCTGCCGGCGATTCGCCATGCGGGCGCGTTTTCCTGCTCTGTCGCAAAGAACGGGCGATTCGGTTAACAGGACGCGGGGACCGCGCCCCATGCGGCGATATCAGACGTGCCACAAGGCGGAATACATGTCCATGCGACAGGGCGCGTTCTCATGTCAGCGCGGGAGGCGTGCCCGAATCTCGTAGACTCGCTGTTTACCGCTGTAGCCGCCGATGAAGGCGAGTGTGCCGATAATCGCCTGCGGGTTGGGATCGCGCGCCCAGAGGATGGGTTTCCCGTCAAACAATGCCCACACCCACCCGCTGCGCCGCGAGAGCTGGAGCGTGTGAACCCCGGGCGTCATGCGCACCTCGCTGACGCCGACCTCCATTCCGAACAGGCGCAGGCGTGTGCGGGTGTTCAGGTAGCCGCCCACAAACACAATATAATCCCGCCCTGCGTTCATCTCTGTGGTGGTGGGGAGAAACGCGCCCAGCACACCGTCTTGTTGCGCCTCAAACCGCACCCAGAGGTCAAACTCAGTGGCGTTGAGGTTGGGGATTCGCAGGTGCGATTCCTCGTGTCCGTCGTAGACCCATGTGTTGTTTTCGGTACGCCATCCTGCGCCGACCACCAGTCCGTTCGGCTGTGCGGGGGTGACGCGCATGGTGGCCGCTTCCGCGCTCAGCTCGGCGGGCGCATCGCCTGGAGGCGGCAGCATGCCGACAGACTCCATCATACGGCAGTAGAAGAGACTGTACGGCTCATACACCGAATAGCCCGTGCCCGACGCGGTATAGAGGTCTATGGAAACCCCCACCTCGCGCCCGCCGCCCATCCAGAACCATGGGCTGTTGCCCCCGTTGGGCACGCTGATTTCCACGATGGCGCTTCCGTCGGGCTGGCGTGAGGCTTTCCATTGCAAGCCATCGGCTTTGCCTGCTGCGACGCGCACGGTGGGGGACTCGCCGTTGCGGATGTCCAGCCAGAAGGTACCCTCGCCCGAAAAGATGCCCTTGCCCTCGCCATCGTAGTCGATGTGCAGGTGCGCCCACTCGCCGCTTACGAGAAACAGGGCGTAGTAGGCGTCTCCGTCGTGGGCGTGCTTGAAAATCAGCCGGCGTCCGTCTTGATTCAGCTCGCCTGCTGGCGGGATGGCATCCCAATCTCTCCTGTCCCCATCTACCTGCACGCGCATATAGGGGATAAGAGGCGTCCACGGGTAGAGAGGGTAAGGGTCTACACTGTCGGGAATACCGTCGCCGTCGCTGTCGGGATGGCGCGGGTTGGGGCGTTTAGACTGAAATGCGGGCTTGACAAAAGTGTTCTGGAGCGGGGCAGGCGCCCAGGTGCTGAGCATCGCTTTCTGGAGGTCGTTCATCAAGCCGTCGGTTCTGGGCTTGCGTGGGTCTGAGCCGAAGCGTCTCTCGTCTAGAGGCAGGCGTGGATCGTCGTCAGGGAAGCCGTCGCTGTCGGCGTCGCGCACCGTGATGGCTTCGCCGAAATAGAAACGGAGCCACTGCACATCGGTGAGCGTACGATCCCAGTACGCCATCACATTCCAGTGTTCGCCGTGGCGTCCAGCGGTGTTCCAGGCATTCTGGCTGGTGGAGCCGTCGGGGTTGGTGCGCCGATAGCGCGGCTCGGGGTGATTGAACACGATTCGCTCATCTTCGCGGTTCGCCAGCGAGAACGCGCTGTAAGACTCCATCTGGTGGTGGAACTCGTGGGTGGCGAGCCAAGCGGTGTCGCCCCCACCGAGGAACTGGCTCCGCGCGGGGATTCCGTCGGGGAAACCGTCCACCCCCAGCGTGCCGCCGCCGCTGTTGTAGAACTCCCACTGGCGGCTCTGGGGGTTCCATCGGCGCGGGAACGCCTGCTCGATCTGCCCAGCGTAAGGCTTCTCTTCATAGACAGGCTCCAGATTCGTGCGGGTGGGGTCTTTTGTGTCCAGAATGGTGAAGGCGCCGCCTCCCGGCGGGGCGAAATCCACACCGGCATACGCGCGGCTGAGCGGGAGTCCTTTATAGAAGCCCTGCGCGTTTTCTGGTTCGGGTCCCCAGCGCTGCCAGCGGTCGTCGACGAAGATGTGGAAATCCACCCACAGGCGCATGCCCGAATTCACCCAGAAGTAGCGGGCGGCAATCGCGTATTCTTCTTTGATGCGGGCGATTTGCTGGGGGGTAAGTGCGGGAGGCGGCGGCGCAGGGTTGGCAGGATCCGCATACGCCGATTGCACATTCACCACATTCGGCATAATCAGCACCTTGACGGGCAAGCGGATAATCGTTTTGTAGCCCTGGGGAGCAAGCGTGGCGAAGGCGTATTCCCGCCGCCACGGCGGACTGGCGCCCCAGCGGCGCTCTTCGGCGGTGGGGCGGTAGGCGGGGTCGTAAACCCGATAGTAATAGCGCGTGCCCGGTTTCAACCCCGTGATGCGGATGCGGTGATAGAGGCGTTTGCCAGGCGCGCCGCGCACTTCACGCACGGTTGGCGCGCTCCAGAGGTCTTTTTTGAGGTTCAGCGGACGCCACGCGGTGGCGGGCAGGCTGCTCTCGCGCAGCTGCACGCGCGTTTCGCAGGGCGCGGCAGTGTAATATTGCAACACGGCGTAGTCGCGTCCCAGTTCTATCACGGGGCGTGTCGGGTCATAAAGTGGGGGCGTGTCGGCGCGGGGAGACGTCCAGACGCTCAGCAGCGAAATACTGACTCCCAGCTGGCAGAGGAGGAGCTTCCTGAATCCGTTCATAAAAGTTTCGTTAGGCAAGCGGAGCCTATCTCCTGCTCGTGTGATCGGAACAGCTTCAGCCTTCAAGCAAAAACACTCCCCGACTCCGCATCGTGCTCGTTTTCCTAAGCAGTCCTTGAACCCCCCACAGGCAAGAAGCCCTGAGTTTCGCGGTTCTCACTCCAAAAACTGTTATTTTTGCGGGGTCGAGTTCACCCAAAATTGAGTTATACTCTTTATGCGGATTGTGAAAGGAGCGAATTTCGCTTTTTTCCGCCCCAAAGCTGTCCGGTTTTGGACAGTTTTGGAGTCATTATGCGGTAGGAGGTTAAAGCGATGAAACGGCAGATAGCAGTTTTGGGTTTGTTCAGCGCGTTAGCGCTGTCGGCATTTGCGAATGTGTTCGATTACGATAATGACCCTGGCAGTGGGTATCAGTACTACTATCCAGGGGGCGCCGGACTCCTCGTGCTGGATGACATTACGCGCGCCTCGACCCTACCCGTAAAACAGATTAATGTGCTGGTCTACAACGGATCTGGAGCCGCCCAGGATATCGATGTGGTTGTCTACGATGCAGACCCCATTTCGGGCGCCGTGGGCAACCTGCTCGCCACGGCAGGCTTCACGGGCGTGCCTACAGGTCTTGTGCAACTGCAGGTCGCAGGCGGTCCTAGTTTCCTGTCAGGCGTGCAGAATTTGTGGATCGGTGTGCGCGCTGCTTCAGCCAGCTTCGGCATGCTACTGTCGCCGAACCCAAATCCCACGATTGGCTCCAGCGCGGATGTTTTTGCCTGGGACCAGAACGGAAACGGCGTGATTGATAGCAATGAGTATTTCTGGTTTGGCGGCAACCCCGTTGCCAACTTTACGATTGAGATTCTCGTGCCAGAACCTGCCAGCATGATTGCGCTGGGCACAGGTCTGGCGAGCCTGCTGGCGTTGCGTCGCCGCAAGCGCTAAGCGCACACCTGGCTTGAACGGAAACCGCCCCTCTAAGCAACGCAGGGGCGGTTTTGCTTTATCGGGTACAATACCCGCTTAGCGTGAAGGTATCGCCTGCGTTCTGGGCTTTGGTGG
>JBBIQJ010000098.1:0-9583 GCA_037442385.1 Armatimonadota bacterium | reverse complement strand
GGTGGCTTCGGAGGCGGCGGTTTTGGCGGCGGTTTTGGACGCTAATCCCCGCTCCCGCTTTTGAGGGGGTTGGTAATCAACCCCCTCTCCCTAAGATCTCTGGTATCACGGAGGAGGAACACACTGATGAGAAAAGGAATCGGACGCAAACTGATTTTTTCGCTAAGCGCTCTCACACTGGCAACGATGGTCTGGGCGAGCGATGACTATCAGGTTACCATTCACCTGATGGACGCCGATTTGATTACCGCGGTCAAAATGATTGCCCAGCAGGTGAATGCTGAGGTCGTCTTTGAGCCTACTGATCAGCCCTATAAGCGCGTTGGCTTTGTTAAGATAGAGAAGCGTCCCTTTGAGGAAGCGCTCGGTTTGATTTGTCAGGCGGCAGGCGCCTCCTATCGAAAAGAAAAAGGGGTCTACATCATCGGTCCCCAACGCCCGGCGGAAGAGAAGCCTGCCCCTCAGGTGGCACCTGCTCCTCAGCCGCCTGCCCCACCGGTTGTGGTGGTGGAGCGTATCCCCTTGAAGTATTCGCGCGCTTCGGACATCGTGCGCATCATCCAGAACGAGATGATGACGCCCGATCCGTTCGCCGAACTGCGTGAATTTCTGGAGACCACCGCACGCCATCAACTGCAAACGACAATGCCGGGCGTGCAGCCCAGCGTGCCCCTGCGCATTGAAAACGGCACAATCGTGCCGTATAACAGCGCGCCTGTGCCCACCGCAGCGCCCGTGAATCCCGCGGCGCCGATGGACAGCGGTGAGGGACAGGGTATCGGCGGTCGCGGTCGCGGCGGCTTCGGTGGCTTTGGGCAACCAGGCGGCTTCGGTGGGCAGCCAGGCGGCTTTGGCGGACAGCCCGGTGGCGGCGGACAGCCCGGTGCCGGTGCGGGTGGCGCGGTGAGCATCTTCCAGCCCGAGGGACTGGACGGCATCGTCGCGAACGACATCGACAACTCCATCATCGTGCGCGGGCGACCCGAAGCGATTGAATATATCCGCCAGATCCTGCGCTTTCTGGATATCGCCCCGAAACAGGTGCTGATTCGCGCCGAGTTCGTGACTGTCAGCCGCAACGAAATCGACAAGTTCGGCATCGACTGGAACCTGGCGCGCGTGAATCTGACCGCGGGCGCTTCGGGGCTGGCAGACCGCGCGGCGCCCGTGTTCGTCAACTACGCATCGGGCAACCTCGTGGCGAACATGCGCTCCCAGCTGACTCGTGGGCGCGGGCGCGTGATTAACGCTCCTATCATCACCACGCAGAACAATATGCCCGCCTCGGTCAGCATCACCGTGCAGGACTGGATCCTGCAGGAGTTTGTCGTGTTCAACGCGCAGGGTCAGCCGACCACCTTCTCCCAGCCGTTCCCCATCCTGATCCCGTCGTTCCTGAGCGTGGTTCCGCGCGTGAACGCCGACGGCACAATTACCCTGAGTCTCATCCCAACGCTCACCACCACCGAGCGGGTGCGCGTGGGCACGCAAGACCTGCCACGCTCTACTTTCCAGACCGTGCTGACCGTGCGCCGCGTGAAAAACGGCGAGACCATCGTGCTGGGCGGACTGGTTGCGCGTCAGGAAGACAACCAGCAGGTGCGTATCCCCATTCTGGCAGACCTGCCCGTGATTGGACAGTTCTTCCGCAAGAAAGACCGCTCGCTGGTGGAGAGCGAGCTGCTCATCTTCGTGACGGCAACCGTGATTGACGACGATTCCACAGGTACAGGACTGGCGCCCTGACACTCAGCCTGTTCGTGATACCAGATACCTGCAGGGGCATGTTCTGCCCCTGCAGTTTTGATTCCAGATGAGGCATCTATTTCTGGTGGGCAATATGGGCGCGGGCAAGAGTACGGTGGGCGCACTGCTTGCCCACAGGCTGGGACGCCCTTTTTTTGATCTGGATCAGGCAATAGAGCAAGCAACTCACAAAACCATCCCCCAGATTTTCGCCGAGGAAGGCGAAGCCCGATTTCGGGAAATAGAAGCGCGCCTGCTGAAGCGACTCGCCGCCCACACTATGCCTGCAGTGATTGCGTGTGGCGGTGGCGCGATTCTGAGCGAAGCGAACCGCCATATCATGCGCCAGCACGGCTGGATTGTCTACCTCAAAGCCTCTGTGGAGACTCTGCTTTCACGGATTGCTGATGCTGCTGCGCGCCCCCTGCTCCAACCTGATCCCGCCGAAAAACTGCAGGCGATCGCCGCCCAGCGCGAACCGCTCTATCGGCAGGCGGACTGGATTCTGCCAACCGACGGGAAAACCCCCGAACAGGTTGCCGCGCAACTCGCTTGTCTGATCCAGCCCACGCCCGACACACCCCTGACTCTCCCCGTGCTGGAAGGTCATCCTCACGCCTATACGGTACTCCTTGCGAGCGGCTTGCGTCATGTTCTGCCCGATCGCCTCGCCGCGTTTGGGAAACCCTCGCAGATTGCGATTTTATCGCATTTCGTACTCCAGCAATGGGTGGAACCGATTGTAAGCGCTCTGAACCAGCAGGGCATTCGCACCCACGCGCTCTATATGCCTTCTGGAGAACGCTATAAAACCCTGCGCACGGTGGAGCGTATTCATCGCGAACTGGCACGGCACGGGATGGACCGCCAAAGCTGGCTGGTCGTGGTGGGCGGCGGTGTGCTGGGCGATGTGGGTGGGTTTGTCGCGGCGACCTATATGCGCGGGATTCGCTTCTTTCAGGTGCCCACCACGCTGCTAGCGCAGGTGGACTCCAGCGTGGGGGGCAAGGTCGGTGTGGATTTACCCGAAGGCAAGAATCTGGTGGGCGCATTTCGCCAGCCCAAAGCCGTCTTCATAGATCCTGAAATCCTGACCACGCTCCCTGCACGACACTGGCGCAACGGCTTCGCAGAGATGCTGAAATATGGAATCGCGCTCCATTCAGGGCTATGGCTTCGCCTGAAGGCGATGGCGGCGGGGGGCTGGCTTACACCCCGCCGCGTGCGCAAAACACCCGACGGCTGGGTCCTGCCGATTGCCCGCTGTGTGCAGATTAAAAGCGAAATTGTCTCCGCCGATGAGCGCGACACACAGGGGCTACGGGCGCTGCTGAACTTCGGGCATACAGTCGGGCATGCGATCGAACGCGCTTTGCACTATCGCGGCTGGCTTCATGGCGAGGCAATCGCCGCGGGGATGGTCGCCGAAACCCAGATAGGGGTATTGATGGGGATTACTCCCGAAGAAACCCTCGCCGAGTTAAAGCACACTCTCCAGCAGGCGGGATTGCCCGTCGCCCTTCCCCCTGTGGCTCCCGAGACACTGCTGGAGGCGATGCGTGCGGATAAAAAGCGCGTTGGGGAACAGTTCCATATCGTTTTGCTGAAAGCGGTGGGAGAGGCGGCGCTTGTGTCGAATATTCCGGCTGACTTGATCCTGGAGGCACTCCGACGATGCGCACCGCCGTCGCACTCGGCTGGATTGGCTTAGCCCTCTATGGGGGCTGGCTGGGAACCGATGTTACGCTGATGCCTGATAGCCCTCTTTACAAAATAGGCGCTGCCCTTTTTGCGCTCCTGCTGGTTCTGACCGCATGGGCGCTGGTGCGAGAGCGTGCGTCATGAAAGGAATCGTGTGGGCGCTGGGTGTGATAATGCTTCTGGGGCGTCTCCCTGCCCAGCCTGATGAGCGCCTGTTTGTCCAGCCTGATCCTGTGTTCGCCTCCGCTTATTTGAGCGTGCGCTCCTACGAGGGCTACACCGAATATCGCCTTGCTTTTCCGAGCGCCTATGAGAGCCACTACCCTGAGAACAACCGTGTTGTCGGCTGGTGGCTGGTTCCAGAGAATCGGCAGGGGCGCGTGCCCGCTGTGGTGATGCTCCACAGTTTAGGCATTCGCCGTCCCGAGCTGGAGATGGGGCTGGCGCGGGAGCTGGTCAAACACGGCATGAGCGTGTTGATTCTGGCTCTCCCTTATCACATGGAACGCACGCCGCCTCGTGCCGATAGCGGGGGTATGCTTCTTCAGGGGGATGTGGAAATCCTGCGCGAGGCGGTGATACAGACTGTGTGGGACACGAAGCGCGCCATCGACTGGCTCCAGCGCCGTCCCGAAATTGACCCCCAACGAATCGGGATGGTGGGCATCAGTCTGGGCGCGATTCTGGGGTCGGTGGTGCTGGGCGTGGAGCCACGCATTCACACGGCGGTGCTAATTCTGGGGGGTGTGGACCTCGCACATGTGCTGTGGCACTCGGTGCTGGGCATTCGGGCACGGTTGAACCTGCGGGCGCAAGGCTACACACTTGCCAGCCTGCGCGAAGCGCTCGCGCCTGTGGAGCCGATGCACCTGCTCGCGCCCGAACTGGGCGCGAAAACCTTTGTGATTGGAGCGCGCTTCGATATCGTTGTGCCCACTGAAGACACCGAAAAACTCGTGCGGGCGCTGGGCAATCCGAAAGTGTTCTGGCTCAACACGGGGCACTTCGGCGGCGGATTGGTGCAGCGCCCTCTGTTTCGGATGATACGGCGCTATCTGGAAGCGCGCTTTTCGGGTCAGCAAACAAGCCTGAACGAACCGAATCTGCTCGTGCCTACCCTGCGAATCGGCGCGATTTACAGCCCCGACCGCGACTTCCGACTGGCGCTGGGCGTGGATTTCTGGCGCTCGGATAAGCAGGGCACGTTGTTCGTGTCGGGGGTTCTGACGCCAAAGGGCAGTTCGCTGTTTGCAGGCGTGCGCTTACGGCTGGGCTTTTCGGCGGGCGCGGAGATTACACCCCGACGCACCACAGGCGCCGTCTTCTGGCACTTTGTTCTGTGAGAGCGCCTTGCGCCAGCGCTCACAGAGCTCCAGCGCCTCGCGGGCATGACGCCAGAGCTGCTGCTCGTAGCGCATCTGCTCGGAAGGCGAAAGTTGTGGGAGCGGCTCGCTGAGTGGCGGCGGGGGCGTCTCCAGATATTCGCGCACGGTCTTGAGGAACTCTTCGTAGAGTTGCACCTGCTCGTCGGAGAGGCTTTCGGGGGATTCGGTTACCTTTATCAGGTGGGCTAAGGTCTGAATGCAGAAGCTACAGGCTTCCTGACGGGCGGCGTGCCAGAGGTGTGGGGACAGGCGGCGTGGGCTTGTGCGCTTCTGCTGCTGGTGATGCGCCAGCCGTGAAAACGCCTGCGCACCCAGCTGCACAGGCACGCTCAACAACGGGAGCTGGAACGCCTGCGCCAGTTCCTCCGCAATCCAGTCATAACTCAAACGCCGCCGATGCTTGCCCATCAATAGACATGGACACCCGTAAGGGATTCTGGCAACAGATCAGACTCGCTCGCCCGAGCAAACGCAAGACTTACTAGAAACACACCTACGGCTTCACCTTGCCTGACTGCTCCTCCAGCCACTGGATACCCGCACGGATAGTGCCGAACACATCGCCTTTCCAGCCGTGCCCGCCCTCGTAAGTCGCCAGCTTGACCTGTGCGCCATGCTCGCTCAACTGCTTCGCCGCCTGCTCCGCCATCCGAATCGGAATCCAATCCTGCGGCGAATGCAGAATGTAGAAAGCGCGCCCTTTCGCGTTCTCCAGCGGGGGCAGCTGGTCAGGCTTGAAGACCGACATCGCCACAAACGCGCCGCGCAGGGGGCTCTTCTCCTGAAGCGCCATCGAATATACAGGGGGACCACCTGAAGACCAGCCCAGCGCAAAGATGTAGCGCGAATCGAGGGGATATCGTTTCTTCACCTCGGCAATCACCGCTCCGATGAACTCTTCCGTCGTGAATTTCGCCTTTGGCCAGGGGAGCTTCTTCGTCGGCCAGACCACACTCTCGAACTGGTCTTCCAACCACTTCGGGGCGACCAGCTGCGCCACGATGTAGTCGAAGTGGAGCGCATATTTGTAAATGCGCTTGCAGAACGGGTTGAAATCAGCGCTCCCATCGCCGCCAGGCAGAACCACAAGAAGCCGATAGCCGCCTTTAGGGCAGGGAGCCTCTTTGTAGGGACCAATCAGGAAGTAGGTCTTTCGGGAATCGTTATCTGCACGCAATCGCTCGGAAGGCACTTCTGCCACATCATCCTGTGCCCACAGAAGCGTGCCCAGGAGCGCTACCGCGAATCGTACCTATAACGCATAGCGTTCACCTCCTGTTTTTTTTTTTGAGCTTCGTCGCTTTTTGTTGCCATCCTATTGCAAATTCTGTGAAAATACCGCCTCTCAGCGTTCTTTCGGAACACCCGGAGTGTGCCAGTGTAGTATAATAGATGACGATGCGTAGCGCCGTTGAAGCGCTCTCGGGGGCAGGCTGGATCGGGATTCGCGTGAGGGTTCCAGAGGCATCCCTCCCGCCAAGAGTTTTACGCTACTCTCTTCTTGGCGCGCTGATATCTGTGTGGAACCTCATTCTGCTCCTCGCTGGGCGCCCGCCGCGAACGGAGGCGATTAACTGGCTCGATGTCGGCGCGCTTAGCGCGATGCCGTTGCTATGGCTTAGCATGCAGATACCCTTCGGCAGTCGGGTCGCGATGCAACTGCTGTGGAAAGACGACGAAGCGAACCTGCGCGCGATACGCCAAGCGAACGCGCTGGCGTACCTGTGGGGCTTCGGCATGATGACAATTCCCTTCCTGTATGCGCGCTTAGACCCCTCCCTCTACACGCAGGTACTTCCACTGGTTATCGGCTGGGTTGTGGGCGTACCGTTGCTCTTCATGCCCGGTCTGGTGAAACTCCACAGCCGCCTGTGTGCGGGTACGGAAGTACGCATAGACCTGAACCAGCGCATTCTGGGCGGCAGAATCGCCGAGGAGATGCCCCTTTTCGTTGCAGTTCCGCTGGATACCGTTCAGTCAGTCAGCCTCCGCTACATAGACCCCTACTGGGAGGTATGGCTGCACCTGCCGAATTACGAAACCGTCATCCTTTTGCGCACGAAAGAGAAAACGGCTGCAGAGGTGTTTTGCCAGCATCTTGAAGAATTGCTTCAGCGCGTGAGATAAGAAACAATCTAAGAAGACAAATAAGCACCAAACGAGTCGTGGGTAATCGCCGACGGCTGAACCCGTTCCCAGTATACAAAGCCCGCCTGCGCTGGCTCAAATAGCCGACACAGAGCGGCCTCGTGTCATAGGAACGGCTTTGGCGGCTCTGTCGCAAGGATACGCATTCCCCCTCGTGGCACGGTTAATTTCGCCGCGTGGGGCACGGCGACCGCGCCCCTACCGATGCCCGTACGGACGCGGGAACCGCGTCCTGTTCCGCGAATCCCCGTTCTTTGCGACAGAGCAGCTTCAGCCGTTTGTCAGATTCGGGTACACTCTTGCCCGATACTCAGGAGAGGCGCATGCAGGGACGCAGAAGGCGCTGGGATGCGGTGCTGACAGCGGTCTGCCTGCTCTGGGCTGGCGCGCTGGCGCAACCCCGTGAAGAGATTCAGATTGAGAAGGTCAGCCAGATTTCGGGCGCGGGCGACACGGTTCAGGCGAAGTGGATTCTGGCGCGATGGCGTGATTATCGAATCAACGCGACACGCCTCGAAGGCAACACGCGCACAGGGATTTACCGCCTGTTTGAGGGAATCCGCCTTGAGGGAGCCGATATTTCCGCCTCTGGTGCCGAGCTGATTCTGAACTTGCAAACCAATCGCTGGGAACTGCGTGGCGGTCAGGCGACGCTCCAGCCCCCCTTTACGGGCAACCGTTTGCTCGCACCGCTCTATGTGCAGGGGCAGGCACTATGGGGACAGGAGCGGTTTGTGGAAGGAGAACACCTGCAAACCACCACCTGCGACCTGCCGCACCCCCATTTCCACTGGGATGCCCGCACAATGGACGCCGAAGAGGGGCGGCGGGCGATTCTGCGCGATGTACGCCTGCGCCTGCTCGGACGCACCCTGTTCCGCCTGCCCTATGTGATCGTGCCCCTGCGCGACACGGGCGATACCTCCCCCCTGCCCGATGTCGGCTACAGCGACCTCGAAGGCTGGTATCTGCGCTATGCGGTGGCGTACTTTCTGTTGCGGGGCTATCCGGGCACGGCGCGACTGGACCTGATGCAACGGCGCGGTGTCGGCGTCAGCGTGGAGCAGGAGTTCGCTCAGGGAAACCTCAACCTCTACTGGCTGCGCGACCGCCAGCTGGGCGCTCAGAGCCTCACAGGGCGCATTCAATACGACCAGAACTTCGGCGCGCTCCAGACCCGCTGGAACGCCGACTACCGACGCAGCAGCTACCTGATTGGCGACAGCACCGCATGGAACCTGCAGACTAACTGGCTCCTGCCCTCACCCACAGGTCAAACGCAGCTCACCTTCGTGGAGAGCCGAAACCTCGCGTCGGGATTCGAAAACATCGCGCGCGTGTGGACTCTTCAAGAAACACGCGCCTTCAGTAGACTGCAGCTGAGCCTGAACGGCAGTTATCAGGAGAACGAAAACTCCTTTGGCGGCACGCGGACGGGCACACGCCAGTGGAGTACGCGTTCGAATCTGCGCTACCCCCTCGGCGCAGCGAACCTGCAACTGGAATATGAGCGCGTGTTGCCCGTTGGCGCCAGCGCAACGGTCTTCGGGGGGCTGGAACGCCTGCCCGAGCTGAGCCTGACCGCCCCTTTCCCATGGTGGGCAGGCGATGCGCCCAGCCTGTTTCGCGACTCCCAGATACGCCTCAGCGCTGGCAGCTTCGCGGAGGGGTTCGCCACCCGAATCCATCGCGACCGATACGCTTTTGACTGGCAGGGCAGATGGCGCACAGGCACACGCACGGGCACGAGCCTCTTCTACGGCTTCAAGCAGACCTTCTACAGCGACAACACGGCACAATATGTGCTTCAGTCCAACCTCGAACAGCGTTTCGGCTGGGGCGAGCGCTCGGAGCTGAGCCTGCGTTGGAACTACATTCGCCCTTACGGATACAGCCCGTTGAATGTGGATCGCGCGGGGTTTTATAACCTGCTCAGCGCGGATGTACGCGCCTTTCTGGGCAACGGGTGGAATCTGGCGATGGCGACCACCTACGATCTGCTCGCCCGCGAGCAGGGACGCGACTCGTGGAGCCTGTTGAACATCACCACCGAGTATCAGCCCACAGGCTGGCTCTTCTGGCGCAACCAGCTGAGTTATGACCCCAACCGCGAGCGCTGGGTGAGCTTCCAGAGCGACCTGCGCTGGCGCTTCGGCGACTCCCAGCTCACACTGGCTACCCGCTACGATCCCCTCCGCGCCCGCTGGGGCAGAGTCTATGCTCGCGTCGACGCCCTCAAGTGGGGACGCTCCCGATTCTCCGCGATTGTGCAATATAACGGCTACCTTGACCGCATCGAAAGCCGACAACTCCTGTGGGTGTACGACCTGCACTGCGCCGAGCTGGAAGTGCGCTACATCGATAACCCCCTCGGCTTCCTGCCTGACACGGGCGTGCAGGTGTTTCTGCGCCTGAAGGCGTTCCCCAGCTTCTCGCGCTTCGGCACAGGCAGCCTCGGCGCGCCCCTGGGCGGTTTCGGAACCGACCTCTGACACTTCTCTACCCCTCTGGCAACCCCTATATAGGGGAATTTGCCCAAAATTCCCCCAAATCTGGCGTCTAGTGGGGGCAAAGGACTTGACAAGCGCCTTATAATGTGCTAA
>JBBIQJ010000097.1:0-9589 GCA_037442385.1 Armatimonadota bacterium | reverse complement strand
CGTAGTCCACCGTGATGGCTTCGCCCTTGGGTTTGCGCGCCTCAAACAGCTCTTCCACACGGTTAATCCCCGTGTTTGCCGGCTCCACGAGCTTGCTAATCTTGCGCAGAGCTTCCCGCAGGCGTCGCTGCACTTTTTCTTCCGTAACCTCCGTGTCTGCCTCAAACTGCTCAGGAATCGGGCGATCCAGCAGTTTGCTGGCGACTTGCAGCAGCACGCGCCGCTCGTCGAGGCTCACCTCACGCGAGAGGTCGGTCAGTCCGCGCTCCTCCAGCTCACTGGTGGCTTGCAACAGTGTACCTGTAGAGCCGCGCTTGAAGCCCGCAATCTGCTGTCCTGCGCCCGCCACACCTCCTGTGTGGAACACGCGCATCGTGAGCTGGGTGCCTGGCTCGCCGATGGATTCGGCAGCGATAATCCCGACGGCAGTGCCCAGCTCCACGGGTTTCAGCGTGCCCATATCCAGCCCGTAGCAGAGAGCGCACACGCCCTGCCGTGCGGCGCAGGTCAGCGGCGAGCGGATGGGCACGCCCACGCGGTCATGCTCGACCCATTCGAAGCCTGCCTGTTGCCACAGCTGGCGCAACGCTTCCCGCCGCTGATCCAGGCGCTTGAGGGTCTCGTGATCAATCGGAACATAGGTGTCCAGCAACACCTCGCCCGTTTCGGGATCAATCAGCGGCTGGTCGTCGGCAGGCATGAAGAGTTCGCCTTCCTCTTTGCTTTTTAGCTCGCGCAGGGTCTGGGTGAACTGCTCCACCTTCTGGGCGAGCGCCTCGATGGTCTGGGCAACGGGTTCCGGGATGATGGTGTTCTCGGGCACCAGCGTCTCTCCCGTGTAGGGATGGCGAAGGGTACGCTGAGCGGTGCGCCCGCGAATGCGCTGGAAGAGGGTCTCAATCAGCTCGCCCTCGCGCACGATTCGGGCGACCACGATACCCTCGGTGGTGCCGCAGTCGCGCTGGCGAATGACCACATCCTGCGCCACATCTGCCATACGGCGCGTCAGGTATCCCGCGTTAGAGGTCAGCAGCGCTGTGCTGGCGAGACCGCGCCGTGCGCCATAGCCCGACACGAAATACTCCAGCGAGGTCAGCCCTTCCTGGAAGTTGTGGCGCACGGGCAACTCCTCTACCAGGCGCTCGCCGCCCGATCGGTAGTCGTAGCCGCCCATCATCAGCCCACGCATGCCGACCAGCTGAGCCAACTGCTTGATGGAACCGCGCGCTCCTGAATCGGTGATGATAAACAACGGGTTATCCGCGCCAATGCTGGCAAGCATCGCCTTGGAAACATCTTCATAAGTGCGCTGCCACAGCTCAATCAGACGCTGGCGCTTCTCTTCCTGCGTCAGCTCGCCGCGCTCGTACAGGTCGTTCAGCCTACGCGCCTCTTCGTCCGCACGGCGCAGAATCTCGTCCCGGCTAGGCGGAACCGCCATATCGGTAACCGCGAAGGTAATCCCACCGCGCAGCGCCCACTCGAAGCCCAGCGCCTTCAGGTCGTCCAGGAACTGCACCGTGCGCATATGCCCGCAGGCGTTGTAAACCTCGCGAATCACCTCCGACAGCTTCTTCTTGTTGAACACCACATTCAGCCAGTCGGGGTGATAACGCAACGGTTCGGGCATAATCGAGTGGAAAATCAGGCGTCCCACTGTGGTGGTTACCAGCTCAGGCGTTTCTGCGTCGGGGCGCTTCAGCGCCACCCGAATAGGCTGATGCACCCGAATGAGCTTCTGCTCAAAGGCGTTCAGAGCCGTTTCGGGGTTGGCAAAGGTCTCTTTCGGTTCCGTTTCTCCTGTAGGATCGCTCATCGTGAGGTAGTAGGCTCCCAGCACGATGTCCTGCAGCGGTGAAACCACAGGCGAGCCGTCGGCAGGCTTGAATAGATTATGCACCGACAGCATCAGCGTGCGCGCCTCTGCCTGCGCTTGGTACGACAGCGGCACGTGCACTGCCATCTGGTCGCCGTCAAAGTCGGCGTTATAGGCGTGACACACCAGCGGGTGCAACTGGATCGCCTTCCCTTCCACCAGCACAGGCTCGAACGCCTGAATCCCCAGGCGGTGAAGCGTGGGCGCACGGTTCAGCAGCACAGGGTGGTCCTTGATGACCTGCTCCAGTGCCTTCCACACCTCAGGCAGTTGGCGGTCGATTGCTTGCTTAGCGTATTTGACATTCGTGGCAATCTGCTCTGGACCGTGAATGAGCCGATGCATCACAAACGGCTTGAACAGCTCCAGCGCCATCTCCTTGGGCAAGCCGCACTGGTGCAGTTTCAGGTGCGGTCCCACCACAATCACGGAGCGCCCTGAGTAGTCCACACGCTTGCCGAGCAGATTTTTGCGGAATCGCCCTTCCTTGCCTTTGAGCATATCGGAGAGCGACTTGAGCGGGCGTCCGCCACTGCCTGTAACAGGCTTGGAGCGTCGTGAGTTGTCAATCAGCGAGTCGACCGCTTCCTGGAGCAGTCGCTTCTCCGAGTTCAGAATGGTTTTGGGCGCGCGGATTTCGATAATGCGGCGCAGGCGGTTGTTGCGGTTCACGATGCGCCGATAGAGGTCGTTCAGGTCGGAGGTTGCAAAGCGCCCCCCGTCCAGCTGCACCATCGGTCGCAGCTCAGGAGGAAGCACGGGGATAACTTCCAGAATCATCCATTCGGGGAGGGTCTTGCTGGTCTTGAAGGCTTCGATGATTTCGAGGCGCTTGATGACGCGGGCGCGGCGCGTGCCTGTGGTTTTGCTAATCTCTTCCTTCAGCTCGCGTTCCAGTTTTTCCAGGTCAATCTTTTCGAGAAGCTCTTTGATGGCTGCGGCGCCCTGCCCCACGCGCACCAGCGGACGCAGGTCGCGCTGGAGTCGTCGGCTGGCAGCCAGCAGGAGTTGCTCCACCCCCTGCCAGGTTACCTCGTCAATCAGCTGATATTGCTGGAGCCTGGCGAGCGTGTCGATCGCTTTTTCCATGTCGGCGATTCGGGCGGCGCGTTCACGGCGCTCGCTCTCCTTGCGGCTCTCGTGCTGTTTGACACGCTCGATAATCTGTTGCTCGGTCAGTTCCTCGCGACGCGCCTCCAGCTCTTGCTCCAGCCGGGCATCCAGCTCCTGAAACAGACGCTCAATTTCCGAGTCGAAGTTGCGCTTCTCCTCTTCCACAAAGCGCTGGATGTCGCCGAGATTCTGCTCGATAGCGGCGCGGTCGATGTCGATGACCATGTAGTTCGTAAAGTAGATAACTTTCTCCAGCTGGCGCGGGGGGATGTCCAGCAGCAATCCAAGCGGGCTGGGCGGCTGCCCCTTGAGGTACCAGATATGGCATACGGGCGCCGCCAGCTCAATATGCCCCATGCGTTCGCGGCGCACTTTCGCCCGGGTTACTTCCACCCCACACCGCTCGCAGCGAATCCCTTTATTTTTGACGCGCTTATAGCGCCCGCAGGCGCATTCCCAGTCGCGCATGGGACCGAAGATGCGCTCACAAAACAGCCCGTCGCGCTCAGGCTTAAAGGTACGGTAGTTAATCGTTTCTGGCTTTTTGACCTCGCCATACGACCAGTTGAGAATATCCTGGGGCGACGCCAGCCCGATTTTCAATGCACGGATATGCGAAATGTCTGCCATATTCTCTTCACCTCACTTCACAGCCCTTCCACGATGCTTGTCAGGCTGGGTTTGGGTTTTTTCTCATCCAGCGAGTCGAGTTCTTCTAAGCTGCGGAAGTCGTGGGCTTCCCCGTCCTGGTCGATGATTTGCACTTTGAGTGCCAGGGCGCGCAGTTCGTTCACGAGGATTTTGAACGATTCGGGCACGGAGGGCTGGATCACAGGCAAGCCTTTGATAATCGCTTCGAAGCTCTGCACGCGCCCTGTGATGTCGTCCGACTTGATGGTGAGCATCTCCTGCAGGGTGTGCGCGGCGCCGTAGGCTTCGAGCGCCCAGACCTCCATCTCGCCCAGCCGCTGTCCCCCAAACTGCGCTTTCCCGCCCAGGGGCTGCTGGGTGATGAGCGAGTAGGGTCCGATGCTTCGGGCGTGGATTTTCTCCTCGGCGAGGTGTTCCAGTTTCAGGATATAGAGGTAGCCCACTGCCACCTTGTTGTCGAACGGCTCGCCGGTGCGTCCATCGCGCAGGATGACCTTGCCCGTTTCGGGGTCAAAACCGCTGCGGTCGATGGCGCGCTGGCGGATGGCTTCGATCAAATCGCTCAGCTTGGCTTTCTTCGGCAGCGCAAGGCGTGTGCGCAGCTCCGCAACCCGCTCATCGAGGAGGCTCTTGAGGACCGTCTCTACCTGGCTCAGCGCCTCCTCAAAAGTGAGGCGGTAGTGCCAGTGGATATGGATGCCCAGCTCGTCCTCCAGCATGGTGCGGAGCGCGTGCGTGCGCAACCGATCTGCCAGCAGGCGCATCTCTTGTTTGATTTCCTCGGAGGTGCTTCCCTGAAAGACCGGGGTTCGGAAGCGGATGCCCAGATGCTTGGCGACCAGCCCCAGGTGGAACTCCAGAATCTGCCCGATGTTCATTCGCGAGGGCACGCCAAGCGGGTTCAACACAATATCGATGTGCGTGCCGTCCATCAGGAAAGGCATATCTTCCACAGGCTGGATCTTGGAAATAACGCCTTTGTTGCCATGCTCTTCCGATCTTTTATCGCCCTCGGTCAGCGGGCGCCGGGTGGCGACCGTTACACGCACACGATGGTTCACGCTGGGCGGCAGTTCGTCTTCAGGCAGTTGCTCCATGTTGCCGCCACAGCGCGGGCAAGCACGCGACTCAGGCGGACGCGAGCGGTAGAAAGTCGTTCTGCAGTCGGGGCAGTAGTACTTATAGCGTGCAAACTGTGATACGCGCACCACATAGCCGCGCTCGCCGTGCGGCAGGCGCAACGACACATCGCGCACCTCATCTGATTTACCGCCGAAGATGATGCGCACCAGCTTCTGTTCGGTGGAGCCTTCGGTCTGACCCTTGGGCTGAATCTTACCCACCAGCAGGTCGTCGGGTTTGACCTCCGCGCCGATTCGGATGATGCCGTTCTCGTCGAGGTCGCGCCGGACCTCCTCGCTGATATTGGGAATATCGTTGGTAATTTCTTCGGGACCGAGCTTGGTCTCGGTTGCATCGGTCTGATAGCTTTCGAGGTGGATGCTGGTGTAGGTGTCTTCGTAGAGCAGGCGCTGCGAGACGAACACCGCGTCCTCGTAGTTATAGCCACCAGCAGGCAGGAACGCGACCAGCACATTGCGCCCCAGCGCGAGTTCCCCATTTTCGGTGGAGGGGCCATCTGCCAGCACATCACCCTTGCGCACGCGCTGTCCCAGCGTTACACGCGGCAGGAAGGTGAAACAAGTGCCCTTGTTGGACTCCACCAGATGGGGCAGTTTATAGATATCCAGTTCGCCATCGGGGCGCTCGACGCGGATTTCGGTCGCGCTGACATAGCGCACGCGCCCATCGGCTTTCGCACGGATCACGCTTCGTGCGTACTCGGCGGCGTGGCTCTCGACACCTGTATGCACAAAGGGCGCTTCGGGGTTGATCAGGGGGACGCCCTGACGCTGCATGTTGCTGCCCATCAGCGCCCGCCCCGCGTCGTCATGCTCCAGGAACGGGATCATGCTCGCCGAGACGCTGAACGCCTGCGCAGGGTTGACATCCATATACTGCACCTGCTCCCGCGGCACGGAGGGATACTCGTCGCCAAGACGCACCTGAACCATTTCGGGGAGGGTGCCGTCTTTGCCAAGCGGGGTGTCCGCAGGCGCAATACATTTATCCTCCTCTTCGTCGGCAGGCAGGTAGACAATCTCGTTGGTAACCTTGCCGTCTTTCACCACACGGTAGGGCGTGCGGATGAAGCCAAACTCGTCCACTTGCGCATAGAGGGTGAGCTGGGTCACGAGCCCGATGTTCTGCCCTTCGGGCGTTTCGATAGGACAGATGCGCCCGTACTGGCTGGGCGTGATGTTGCGCACCTGGGGCGGGATGTTCTGACGGTTCAAACCACCAGGTCCCAGTACCGACAGGCGTCGCTTGTTTGCCAGCTCTGAGAGCGGGTTGGTCTGATCCATGAAGGTGGAGAGCGGGTTCGTGGCGAAGAACGATTCGAGCGCCGCCGACACCGGTTTCACGCTCAACACCACATTCGGCAGGATCTGGGACACATCTTCGGCGTTAATCATCTTTTCGCGCGCGGTTTTCTCGAGCTTGAGAAAGGCGGCGCGCAGGTGTGCTTGTAACAGTTCACCTACCGAGCGCACGCGTTTGTTGCCGAGGTGGTCAGTGTCTTCATATTCGTGCTGATCTTCCGCCAGTTCCACCAGATGGCGCAAAATAAGCAGCAAGTCGGGTACAGTCAGACGGCGTACCTCCATCGGGATGTTGTGGCGCAGCTTGCGGTTGATCTGATAGCGTCCCACGCGCCCAAGGTCATAGCGGCGCGGGTCCAGTACCAGACCGTAGAAGAGATTGCGTACATTCTCTTCGGTGGCGGGGTCGCCCGGTCGCGCACGCCGATAGAAATCCAGCAGCGCTTCGCGCGAATCGGTGGTGGGGTCGGCGTCCAGCGTATTGCGCAGCAGTGGATGCAGTTCTACCTCCTGCTTGCGCACGACGAGCGTTTCCAGTTTAAGCCGCGCCAGCTTCTTTGCCAGTGGGGTATCAATCAGCGTGCCTGCGCTGGCGACGAGCTGGTCGGGCTTTTTAGGGTCGTACACATCCTGCGCGAGGGTCTTACCTTCCAGCTGGTCATAGGTGGGGTAGGAGAGGGTCTCCTCTTTTCCCACCACGCGCCCAAAGATAGCCTGAAGCGCCTCGTTGGTCAGCCCCCGCTCGGGGTCGTAGGGCGGTTCCACCAGCGCGCGAATCTGGCGTACCGACTCGGACTGCGCCTCAAGCCATTCACGAGTAATGACCTCGCCCTGTTCCAACAGGATGTTGCCAGACTCATCTTTAACGGGGCTTAGCACGCGCCAGCCGATGGCGCGCTCCAGCTCCAGTTCCGCAGGTTCGCGCGCCTCTTCATACGCGGCAAACGCTTTGATAATTTGCGTGATGGGCAACTGTTTGGATTGATGAATCTTGAGACGCAACACGCCTTGCGGGTCGTTGCCCCCATCCAGCCACGGACCTTCCGCGGGGATAATTTGCACCTGAAGCACCTTGTCAAAAGTGCGCGCCAGCATTTCGCGCCCCGCGCCCGACAGGTATGGCGACGGGAAGTGAACGCCCGGCGTGCGGTTAATTTGGTTAATAATCACGCGCTCACGCCCGTTCACGATGAAGGTGCCGCCGTCGGTCATCAGCGGCAGGTCGCCCAGATAAATTTCGCTTTCCTGAACTTCGCCGTCGCGGACGCCAAAGCGCACTTTCACGCGCAGAGGCGCTTTGAAAGTGATTTCGCGCTCGCGACACTCCTCGACCGAGTACTTCGGCTCGCCCAGACAGTAGTCGCCAAACTCTAAGAAGTAGCGTCCCGTCGGATCATGAATTGGCGAAAAGGTCTGGAACAGCTCTTTGAGTCCTTCTTCTAAAAACCAGCGGTAAGAATTGTATTGGATTTCAATCAGGTTAGGCGGCGGTAAAATGCTCTCGATTCGCTTGGCTTTGTGGCGAACAATACGCATACTTTAACCTCCAAACGCGCAACTGGCGCAGTGTACTATTATACCCCCTGCGAGTCAGGAAAATCAAGGGGCGCAGGGGCATTTGACGCAGGCGAGGGAGCTGAGGGCGCCGATTCTCGAAGCGGCTCAGGCGCCTCCAGAAACTCCGCCTCGCCATAAAAGAAATGGAGCAGGCGCTCGATAATAATCTTGAGCGTGGTCGCAACGGGCACGGCGAGCATCATGCCCCAGATGCCCCATTTCGCACCCACCACAATCACAATCAAACTTGCTAGAGGCCGCAGCCCCACCGCCCCACCCAGTAAACGAGGCGTGATGAGCATGTCAAACACCGTGTTGAGCGCTATCGCGCCCATCAAGACGGCGACCGCGTGCCACACTCGCGACAATTCAAACAGAAACAGCAACGGATGCGCGGGACCAAACAACACGGTGAACCCCGTAGAGCTAAGCGCTATCAGAAGCGCGCCCACATAGGGAATCGGATACAGCACACCTGCCAACACGCCCAACAGCAGAGGATTCGGCACACCCAGCACCCAATAAAGAAGCATGCTGGCGACCCCATAGCTCAGCGCCGCTGTAACCAGCCCGCGAATGTAGCGGAAAAAGAGGTCGCCTATTTCGCTCAGCAGATTGTTCACCGCCGTACGCTGGGCTGGGGGCACCAGAAACAGAATCGCGCGCTTGATAGAGGGCATGTCCAGCAGGAAAAAGTACGCGCTCAACGGGATAACGATAATCCACACCACTTTGGAAAGCAGGCTCAACAGCGTTCCCAGGAGTCCGTTCAGAAAGTTCGCGGTGTTGTCCAGGAAGAACGCGCTCACGCGGTCGCGCAGGCGCACAGTAAGCGCATCGGTCAACGCTTTGGGGTTAGTGGGCAACCCCAGCCGCTGGAGCAGCTCGCTGTTCGCTTCAAGCCATTGCTGGCGTTTGGGTAATTCCGCCTGCAGGTAGGCGCGCGCGTCGTTGACCCAGTTGTTGATGACTTTCTCGATGTCGGCGCCGCCGTTCTTGCCACTGAAGGTCTCAATTAAGCCCAGCGCCTGCGCGTAAAATACGGGCGTTGCAAGAATTCCGAGCAGAATCACCAGCAGCAGAAACATCGAGAAGACCGCCAGCACCGCTTTGGGGCGCGACAGTCCCCGCCTGCTGCGCCACTCCACGATCGGGTTCAGCAGCAGTGCAATAATGCCCCCAATCGCAAAAGGGATCAGGGCGTCGCGTACAAAATAGAGAAAGTAGAGGGTGGCAGAGACGACTGCCACCCATCCCAATACGCGCCAGGTCATGTCTCAGGC
Organism: Armatimonadota bacterium; assembly: GCA_037442385.1. Taxonomy (GTDB): domain Bacteria; phylum Armatimonadota; class Fimbriimonadia; order Fimbriimonadales; family GBS-DC; genus LDYB01. Next base: position 665 of record JBBIQJ010000097.1, on the reverse strand, counting down.
TTCGTCGGGTGCAACCTCTTCGCCGACTTCGTGGGCTTTGCGCGCGATGCGTTCGCGCACGGTTCGCACCGTCTCTCCGCCACGCTCGTAGACCTGGTTCGCCAGTTCGCGCACTTTCTCCGACAGGTCGTGGACGCGCTGACTTATATCGCTGCGAATCTCCTCGCCCGGCTTGGGCGCAAACAGCAGGGCAATCACCGCGCCAATCAGCGCACCCAGGCCAATTCCTGCCAGCAGATAGAGCAATCCGCTGCGCTCATCATGGTTTTGCATCGGTCATCCCTCCTTGTGTTGGTGTGTGTTCTACGACCTCAGTAGGGGTCGTCTCCGCCGTGGGTTCGGCGGAAATCGGCTGATAGACGCTGGGGCGCGCGGGTTTCGAGCCGATGCGCTCGATCTGGCGCGCCACCACGCGTCCGCCCAGCTGGAAAGTCTGGTGGACCAGCCTGCCCAGCATGCGAGCCGTTTTTTCAGGCAGGCGTCGTACTTTCGCGCCAATCTGGTCGGCTACTTCCAGCTTGTGGCGGATGTTGTCGGTTACAATGTGCAGGTTCTCTATGGTTTCGGCGGCTTCGTGGAGCGCGCGGGTCGCCTCATCCAGAGCCTTGTGGGTTCCCTGGAGCGTGGGAATCGTTTCATCCAGCAAGGTCAGCACGCGCTGCTGC
>JBBIQJ010000096.1:0-9624 GCA_037442385.1 Armatimonadota bacterium | reverse complement strand
GTGCAGCTCTACCCTGAAGAGGCACGCCAACTCATTTTGAGCGTTCCTCCCGGTATCACAGGACTCACCCAGATACGCTATCGGCACGAGGAGCGCCTGCTCGCCCAGCAATCAGACCCTGAAAAACACTATTGCGAGGTTCTCCTGCCTCAGAAAATTGCCTCTGATATAGAGTATGTGAAAACGCGCGGCGCCTTAACCGACCTCCGCCTGCTGGTGCAAACTGTGTTTGTGGTGCTATCCCGTTAACCGCCGCACGCTGGCGCGGACAATTAACTCTCCCGCAAACAGGCGCACGCCGCGTTTCGGTTCACCCCTCCGAATCTGTTCCAGCAGCGCCTCGCCCGCATGGAAGCCAATCTCGTGGATGGGGTTGCGCACCGTGGTCAGGGGCGGATCCACCAGCCCCGCAATCGGGATGTCGTCAAAGCCTGTGATGGAAATCTCCTGCGGCACACTAATCCCCCGCTCACGGCACGCTTCCATCGCGCCAAGCGCAATCAAATCGTTGGCGCACACGACCGCGGTGGGGCGCTCCGGCAATTGCAACAGCGCATGCATCGCTTCGTAGCCCCCCTCGCGATGGTAGCTGTGTCCCAGGATCCACGCCTCCCGAACGGGGATTCCGTACGCCTGAAGCGTCTCGCGGAATGCTTCCTCACGCTCAATAGCGCTGGTCTGCACATCGGGTCCACGCAAGAAACCGATCTGCCTGTGCCCCTGCTGAATGAGCCACTCCACAACCAGCCGAATCCCGTGGCGACTATCGGAATCGACGCAGTAAAACTCCAGCGATTCGGGGAACACACTGCCCACCACAACGCACGGCAACACGGTATGCTGATGCCATTCCAGAAGCGGGCTGCCAATCAGGGGCACCAGCAATACGGCGCCGTCTATCGTGCCGTCGTCAATCTGCGCCCAGAGCGTGCGCGGGTCCAGCTCCGTGAGCGAGATAATCTTCAAGTGGTAGCCCTGCGCTCCCAGCACCTCCACCAGCCCGTCCATCACACCCGTCGCGTAAATATTGCGCGTGAAGACGGTGTGCGCTGGCTCCATGATGACGCCAATCGTGTGGGTCTGGCGTGCGACGAGACTGCGTGCAATTCGGTTTGGGCGGTAGCCAAGCCGTCGTGCCACGCTCAAGACAGCCTCCACGGTTTCGGGAGTGTGCAGCTCGGTCTTCCCGCTAAGGATATTCGAGGCGGTGCCGATAGAAACGCCCGCTTCCTTTGCCACCAGCGCCAGCGTCGGACGTGCCCGCCGATGTTCGCCAACCATCGGCATAATTATACTACGAGGCGCTGGCATCCTCGCCCCTGAGCGCCAGAATGAGCGCCTGCGTACCCAGCCGCTCCTGCCCCTGGCGCTCCAGAATCTGATAGAGCTGATGCACCAGCGCTGTACCCAGCAGGGGGATGTGCTGAGTCCCTGCCTCTTCGAGCAAAATGCGCAGGTCTTTCTGCAGCAGTTGGACCATAAAGCCAGGCTGGAAATCGCCTTGCGCGATTCGCTTCCCCAGGTTCTCCATCGCCCACGACCCCGCCGCGCCCGAGCCGAGAACCTCCACGGTCTGCATGAGATCCAGCCCCACCTGCTCCGCAAACAGTAACGATTCGGCGACCGCGAGCATCCCAACCGCCACCGCAATCTGATTGGCTAATTTCATCAACTGCCCCTTTCCACTCTCGCCCACATGCACAACCTTTTTGCCCATCGCCTGAAAAACCGGGAGCGCACGCTGGAACGCTTCCGCATCGCCACCGACCATGATGGTCAAAGTGCCCGACTCGGCACCCCACTGCCCTCCCGTGACGGGTGCATCAAGAAAGGCGACTCCCCGCTCTCCGGCAAACGCCGCCAGTTCGCGCGTGAGGCGCGGCGAGGTGGTTCCCATATCAATCGCGATGGTGTGTGGTGCCATCGCAGGCAGGGCGGGCGCTTCGCCTGTCAGCCACACGGCGCGCACAGTCTCATCATCAGGCAGGCATGTAATCACCATCTCACAATGCGAAGCCAGCTCCGCTGGCGTTTTCGCCTCCTGCGCGCCCGACGCTACCAGCGCCTCAATCGGAGGACGACTTCGACTGTGAACCCACAGAGGAAACCCCGCCTCCAGCAGATGACGCGCCATCGGACGCCCCATAATCCCCAAACCGATAAAACCAACCGTCGGCTTCTTCTCCTGCATAAGCCCTGAATTTTCCGCTAAAACCCCCAAATTCCCCCTGAATTTCTCCCGTAACTGGCAGGATTCTGAAGAGGACTGGTGTATAATGAAAGTGTGAATTTGAAGCGCTTCAAGCGCAGGAGGTTGCTCTCCTGTGCGTTGGGCGCGAAGGAGGAACTGCTATGCGACGGGGCTTCACATTGATTGAGCTGTTGGTGGTCATAGCGATTATTGCCATCCTGGCAGCGATTCTGTTCCCTGTGTTTGCGCAGGCGCGTGAGAAGGCGCGCCAAACGACCTGTGTGAGTAATCATAAGCAGATGGGACTGGCAACGCGCATGTACCTCACGGACTACGACGAGATGTGGTTCACTCCCTGGTTCGATTTTCCGCCTCTGGGCAACGGACACTGGTTCTTCCGCATTTCGCCCTATATCAAGTCGGGCACTCGCGACGACTGGAGCAGTTATACCGACCAGGCAAAAGGCGGTGAGATTCGAATCTGTCCCTCTGGTGTGGCGCGCGCCTTCAACTACAGCATGAACGGACACTTCTCGCTTGTTATCTGGGACAGCGGATGCCCCTACGGACCTGGGCGATGCTACATTGCCGACTCGGATGCCATCCTGACTCATCCTGCGGAGACGATTGTGTATGGCGACGCGACTCAGATTGAGGGCTGGGACTGGGCGTCCTCGGCAAACTTCTGCTGGTGGCCCTCGCAAGCGACCTGCTGGGACGGTGGGCGCTTCCCGCAGGGCGATGAAGACCCCCTGTGGCGAATTGTGGATCGGGATGTGCCTCGCTCGGTCTGGGACCCCAATAGCAGCTGGAACCCGAATCTGGGGTATGGTCAGGTACGCTATCGCCATCAGCGGATGGCGGTGTTCACCTTCGCCGACGGGCATGCGAAAGCGGTTCGCCGCGGACTGGTGAAGGTGCCTTGGAACTGGTCGCTGACCGCCCAGCATGAGAACGACTGGTCCCGTTAAGGAGGCTCTCTATGAAGCAGGAGATACCGACACCGATAGCGATAGGGCTAATTGTGGTGGTACTGGCGGTGCTGGGGTTTTTCGTATACCGCTGGGTGAACACCCCTGCCCCGACGATTAGTGAGAGTGAGATTCCGCGATTCGGCACGGGTACCGGTACGCCGCCCCCTACTCCAGCGCCAGCACCCTCGGCACCGCAGGGGCCCAACGCATCGCCCTATCGTCCGCCTGCGGGCTATGGCGCACCGGGTGGGCGTTAGGACAGACCTCTCATCTCGTCAAGCGCATGGCGCACGGTCGGCACATCGATCGTGCGCCATGCGCCATCCTGATAGAGAATCGTCCCTTCCACCATCGTGAGCGCGACATCACTGCTATGCGCTGCCAGCACCAGCCCTGCGTAAGGGTCAGGCGTGTTGGCAAACGCTAGCCGGTGTGTGCGCACGATGGTGATGTCGGCGCGTTTGCCTGCCTCAAGGGATCCCACCAGTGAGTCGATTCCGAACGCTCGCGCCGCCTCTAAAGTCGCCATCGCTACCCAATCTTTCCATATGGGTTGGGCGCTGATGCTGAAGGCACGCTGGGCAAACGCCCCGAACCGAATTTCTTCCCACAGATCCAGAGTGCCTGCGCTGACTACGCTATCTGTGCCGACCACAATCGGGATGCCCAGCCGCCGCATGGCAGCAATCGGCGCGACCCCTGTGAGCAATCGCGCGTTCGAGCGCGGGCAGTGAGCTACCTGCGTGCGTGTTTGCGCCAGCGCCTGCATCTCGCGCGGTTCCACCTTCACGCAGTGAACCAGTTGCGTGTTTTCGCCCATCACCCCCGCCTGATGGAGATACTCCAGCGGCTGGATACGTGGGTGTAGGTAGGGGATCCCGCGCTGGCGGAACATCTCGGCGAAGGAGCCAGAGCCAGAGCGCGTCAGCGCCACCTCTTCCGAGGATTCCGCGGCGTGCATGCTGATGGGCAGGTTTTCCGACCGCGCAAAGGTGACCACTGCCTTGAGCAGGCTGTCGCGCACGGTATAGACGGCATGCGGTGAGACACCCAGCTGCACGCGCTCTGCGGCTTCGTAGCGCTGAAGAGTTTGACGATGCGCCTCCAGTTTCGCCTGCAGTTGCTGAATCAGGGACGCATCGTCGGGTTGCGGCTCAATTCCGAAAATCTCCTGATAGACGCGCCCCCGCACGCCCGTCTGGGCAAGCGCCTGCACGCTGACGCCCCTATCGGTGTTGTCGGACACAAAAGTAATCCCGCTGGCAAGGCATTCCGCCAAGCCCAGCAACGCCGAGGGGAGCCAGAACTCTTCAGGAAGGCTCGCCTTGAGCGCGACCAGCCCCCGAATCCAGTCAAAAAACGGCACTTTGTCGTTCTCCCCGCGCAAGGCAGTGTATTCCAGATGGCAGTGTCCGTTTATCAGCCCCGGCAATATTATCGCGTCGCCGAAGTCCAGCACGCCATTGCCTGTGGTAGCAGCCCGGGGGCGCACCTCCACAATCTGCCCGTTTTCTACCACCACCTCGCCATCAGCGAGTGGCTCCTGACTGATGGGCAGAACCCAGTTTGCACGCAGAATTAGAGGGGTGTGTTCCATGCCCGCCACATCTGCTCTAAAGTGATGTTTTTGACATGCAGGTCGGCAAACAGACAGCTATAGCGGTAATCAGGGTCTGGGGGATAGTCCGGCGCAAACAGGCGTTTGCTGCCGTGCCACTTGCCCGTGCCGTCGAAGAGCAGGTTGGTCTCCGCAGGGAACTGCATGCCCCCAATGATCATCTGGCGGAAGGCAATCTCTGTGCGGAAAAGATAGCTCGTGCCGTACTGCTCATAGAGTGAGGGGCGTGCAGGGAAGGCTTCGCCGGTGAAATCCTGCACCTCCATGCCTGTGTCGGATGGACAGCGCCAGATTTCGCGACTCTTCTGGTAGGGCTGAAGCACCTCGTGAAGCAATGGCAGATAAGGAATCCACTGCTGCCACTCTGGATGCTCCCACCAGATTTGGGGTGTGTATTTGTCAGTAGGGTCTACTGCGAGGGGGTAACGATCGCCGTAGTCCATTCCATACATTTCGATAGACATCCCGATCTGGCGCAGGTTGGAGACGCATGCCGATTGGCGTGCCTTGGCGCGTGCTCGCGAGAAAACGGGAAACAGCAGCGCCGCCAGCACCGCAATGATCGCAATCACCACCAGCAGTTCTATCAGGGTAAAACCCACGCGCCTCATAGTGGTTTCTACGATAGTGTACCCGAACCAGTTCCATTCCAGAGTACTCTCCGACGGCTAAAGCTGTTCCTAACAAACACAGCCAGCCCGCGCTGGTTCAAGTAGCCGACGCAGGTCGGCTTCGTACCGTAGGAACGGCTTTGGTCACTCTGTCGCAAGGATGCGCATTCCACCTCGTGGCATGGTTAACTTGCCGCGTGGGGCGCGGTCACCGTGCTCCTCCTGATGCCCGTACGGACGCGGTTCCCGCGTCCTGTTTACCAAGTCCCCGTTCTTTGCAACAGAACAGCTTCAGCCGTCTGGTCAAAACGCTCCCCGATTCCGCAGCCTGCTCGTTTTTCTGGATCGCCTCTGAGTGAGGTAGAATTAACTTAGACCCGGAAGGGGGAGATTCTCTCATATCGGGTCCATCAAACAAGGAGGGATGAATGATGCGACGCATCGTTTGGTTTGGTGTGCTGATGGCGCTGACCAGCGCCTTTGCGATGGCGCAATCGTTTACGATGCAGGGCGCGTGGGGATTTGGCACCGCGGGCCCTGCCGACTCGGATCAGGCGAACGCCTTCTTCGCGTTCCAGGTAAACCAGTTCACCTACGGGGAGCGTTCCTTCCAGTGGGGTTGGTTCGGCTTGAACGCCCGACAGGACAGCCAGTATATCTCTGTAACGATGACCCGCCTCGAAGAAGCCACGATTGACACTGTGAACAAGACGGCGACCTTCAGTGGTTCAGGGTACTACATCGTGCGCACGCGCACGGGTTATGAGCGGATGCGCGGCACGGTTGTGGCGAGCGTTGTGGATAACGACCCCGACACGCTGGAGGTAACCTTCTACGACCAGGACGGCAACGCCGTGTTTACCTACTCCGCTGAAGTGAAACGCGGCGATATTCGGGTGTTCTCGTACTCACGAGGTCGATAAGCACAGAGCAAGCCCCCTCCTGCAGGAGGGGGCTTTTGATTGAGTGTATGCCACAACGGATTCAGGTCAAAGTTATCGCGCGTGCCTCACGGAACGAGCTGGTGCCTCAGAGCGACGGAAGCTATGTGGCGCGTGTAACGGCGCCTCCCGTTGAGGGAGAGGCAAACCGCGCCGTAATTCGCCTGCTGGCGGAGCATTTTGGCGTGGCTCCCTCGCGTATTCGGCTTGTGTCGGGCGCAACGCACCGCCAGAAGGTGTTTGAAATTGGCTGACCTCTCTTTGTCTCATCAGGTACAATTCCCCTCACAAACAAGGAGGCGAATCGATGGCGCAACGCACGGCAGGCAAAGTTCACTGGTCGCTCTGGCTGTTTGCTGTGGTGGGAATCGCATTTATCGGGATGGCAGTTGCCCCCCTGGTTTCTGCGGTACGGAAGCCAGCTTACGAGCGGGTAGGCGATGAATTTATTCGTGCGTTGGCAAAAAATCAGTTCAAAGAAGCCCAGCAACTGACCGATCTCTCTGCCCTTCCCGAAGAGCGCAGGGATTTCAAAAAGAAGTGGGAAGAGCGATTGGTTATCTGGGGCGAGATTGAGGGCGTGGAGCTGATCGATAGTGTGCCCGCTCCCGCTGACCTGCAACACCTCAGAGCCGCCGAGGGCTATCGGCTGGAATATCACCTCAAAGGCTACCTGACAGTGGGTACGGCGTTTGTGTATGTCGTGCCCAGCGACGGCGGCTGGAAAGTAGTAGACTACGAATTTCGTTAGCCAAGCGGAATGAGCAGCGCGTCGGCGCCTGTTTCGCTGAGCGCCGACTCCGCTCTCGATTCGCTCACCCGTTCCCATTCCAGAACCACGCCCACCCGTCGCACGCGCGCCTCTGGCATAAGCACATTGCGGAGGTCGGCATCGTTCGGGATAAGCAGCACTTCAAAGGCGTCGTGCGTCCGCCAGAGCGACAGCGCCCGCAGGGGTTCCGTGCTGATATAGAGTCCCAGCGCCCCGATTTGTCCTTCCTGTCGGGCAAGCTCCAGCGCCTCCAGAGCGCCGCTGAGCGCGCTTTCGGCAATCGGCTCAGAGAGGTTCAGAAAGTAATAATCCACCCGCTCGCGCCCGACCGCACAGAGAGTCTCTATCAGATGCGCCTGCACGGAGTAGCCCCCCAGCGAATAGGTTGCCACCCGCAGCAAGTGATAGGGCGCCACGACGGCTATCTGAAGCGTGGTGGGGTGCTGACGGAGTAACTGCCCCCAGAGCGCAGGGCTGGGCGTAATATCCAGCACTTCGTAAGGCGATTCCAGCAGGCGCGCGAAGAGCGTTTCGGCTTCCTCCTGCGCCGAGCGCCCCGAAGGACGAAGCGCGCCCCGCACCCAGAGAGGATAAACATAGCGGTTAGTGCGTCCCAAGAGTCGCTTTTTCATGGTGAAGTTCGTTGCGCAAAGCAAACAGGCTCAGGCTTTTCATGGGCTGCTGGGGGTCGTAATCGCTCGCAACGATAGTCGGGATTTGTTCGGCTTGCTGGGCATAGACGCGATTCTGGGTGAGCTGACTGAAAGCGAGCAGCGCTTGGGCTACCAGCACATTGTCGGCGGGGAGTTCCTCATCCCTGCAGACACGCACAGGCACGAGGCTCCAGCCGCTCCATTCGCGCGAGTGGGGGCTGTCGTAGTAGCCCCCCGCAGGGTCTCTATAGGTGTCCAGCACCGCTACCAGGTGCTGGAGCCAGCGCTTTCGCGAAGGGTCTGGCTGAAGGCGTTCCACAGCACAGCCTGCCTGCACTGTGAGCGCCAGGTCGCGGAGCCACCCTGTGGTCTGACGCTGGGAGGTGTGATAGAGATGTCCTTCAAAGGTTCGCATGGCGCGGAGGGTCTCCATCGTGCGCTGGGCCGCCTCGCCTGCCCACTTCCCCAGCGGAGCAGAGCCGCCGAACTGTATTGCATACGCCGCCAGAGCCAGCACAGCAAGCGCATTGTTTTCCGTAACGAAAGTCCGATCTCTCTGGAGGGTTTGCGGTTCCTGTGCCAGCGAGCGCACCACACTGGGGGGATAGGTACTGTTGTAAAACCCTGCGGGGCGCTCATTCCAGAAGTGCTTGCGCAGGCTCTCAGCCAGTTTGTGGGCGACGGGCGCCAGCTCAGGGTCATACTGGCTGGCAAGGGTATAGAGTCGGAGCAGGCGCGCATGTTCCATCAGGCGCTTGCCGCCGATGGGTTTCTGTTCGTAGTCCAATCCTTCTGCCAGGGCGAAAAAGCCCCCCTCGCTGGGGTCCCAGAGAGGACTGGCACGCAGGGTGTGGAGTGCTTCTGTTAGCTGGGTACGGGCTACAGGGTCGGTTTTCGCGCGGCTGAGCAGCCACTCCAACACATTCAACAGCTGGGGCTGACCTCCAAGCCACGATTCGGGCATCAGGTGAAGCTCAGGTATCGGCGGCTCTTCAACTGCGGTGGGGTCGGTCGCGAGGGTGGCACGGATCCAGCGCTGTTCCCACGCGCGCGCGAGGGTTTCAGCGCTAAGGCGTATCTCTTCGGGACGCGCGTGGTAGTTTTTGCTGGTCTCTTCCAGTACGCGCATCAGCTCGGCGCGAGTTTCGGGCGTCAGCGCCGCGACGGGTTTGCCGTCGGGCGTGAAAATCACTATCAGCGGATAGCGCAGGGGAAGATTGAACAGTTCCGCCACCTGCTGAAGGTAGCGAGCGCGTTTGGGTGCAGCGTCGGCATCCACTTTCACAGGGATGAATTCGCGGTTGAGCAGGTCAGCGACGCCCGAATCCTGAAACAGTTCGCGTCCGAGCCGTTTCGCACGCCCTGACCAGTAGGCGCCCACCTCCACAAACACGAGTCGGTTCAGCTTCTGCGCCTCGGAGAAGGTCTCGGCGCGCCACTCGCGCCAGTTGACCAGCTGGTACTGGCAGGCGTTCAGGTAGGCTTCTGTGCATTGGCTGAGCGCATTCGGATGTTGCAGGCGCTCCAGCATGCGCAACCCCATGCCAAGCCACGCCATCAGCACCATCAGGAGCGAGACCCCGCTCAGCACCGCAAACCGCGGCGCGTAACGCTCCACCACCTCTTGCATGACAATTGAAGTATACCGAGTTCGAGCAGGGCGATTGAGAAGCAATTGAGAAAAGTGAGTCGCTACGATCTGCCCCTGCGGTAGCCGTTTCCTAACCCCTCCAATCGATCATACTCCAAAGACCTACCAACCGCATATTTACCAGACCCATTTTATGTCTGTAATCCACCACTTACCGCCCTGCCGCCGAAAGTTATCGTGACACCCCCATACATCATTTGAGATCGGAAGAGC
>JBBIQJ010000095.1:0-9659 GCA_037442385.1 Armatimonadota bacterium | reverse complement strand
GGGTCAGTGTGCGCAAGGTGGGGGTATCGGAAGGCGAAATGGCAATCAGGGTCTGCTCCGCGCCTGGCAACTGAATGGGATAAATTCCTTCCTCGTTGCCTGCGATTCGGTAGCGTTCGGGGGCGCACACCCATGCTTCAGCGCGCGGGCACCGTCGTAACCCCAGCCACCATTCCAGCCCTGAAGTTTCCAGCGATTCGAGCAAGTGCGTCCATTCCACCTCGCCGGGCATCTGCTCCAGCTGCACCAGCACCGCGCCGACCCCAGCGGTTTTGAGCGCGCGGAGCGCCTCGGTAAGTTGTTCAGGCTGGTGGCGCAGGGCAACGCCGAGTGTGGCATGGGTTGGCTCGCCTTGCGTCCATGCAAGGGCGAGCCAGGCGATCATAAGGCACAACCCCAGCGTCAAGAGTCGCATTACGGTTCCGGAATGAAGCTGACTTGCTCATTAATGCGGCGCGTGAAGGCAGCCAGCAGGCGCGCCGCGTTCTCCACATCTTCCAGCGCGAGCAACTCGCACGGGGTATGCATGTAGCGCAGGGGCACAGAGACCAACCCTGTCGCCATCCCCGCGCGGCTAATCTGCATCGCGTTCGCGTCGGTGCCCGTGCCGCCGCCCGCCGCTTCTAGCTGGTAGGGGATGCCTTCCGCCTCCGCCGTTTCCACCAGCAGATCGAACACGCGCGGATTGATGTTCGCCCCGCGGCAGATGACAGGTCCTTTACCCGGTAGAATCTCGCCCACGCGCTTCTTATCCACCGAAGGATAGTCGGTGGCGTGCGTTACATCGACGGCGATTCCCACCTGTGGGTCCACGCCGTAGGCGCTGGTGCGGGCGCCGCGTAGCCCAATCTCTTCCTGCACCGTCGCGACGGCGAACACCGCGGCGGTGGGGCGGTCCTCCGAGAGCAGTCGCAACGCCTCTGCCACGATAAACGCGCCCATCTTGTTATCGAATCCGCGCGCGGTGGCGAACCCGTTCCGCAACTCACGAAACTCCACATCGATCGTGATGGGGTCGCCAATCCGTACCACCGACTGCGCGTCCGCCTTGCTCGTCGCACCAATATCCACCCACAGGTCGTGCAATCGGGGTGCTTTGGAACGCTCCTCCTCTTCCATTAGATGGATGGGTTTCTTGCCGATAACACCCGGAATCGGTCCCGAACGGGTATGCACCACCACGCGCTGACCGACGGGAATCACCGGGTCGTGCCCGCCAATCGGACCGAAGTAGAGGAACCCCTCTTCGGAGATATATTTGACGATGAACCCGATTTCGTCCATATGCCCCGCGAACATCACGCGCGGTCTGCCCGTTGGGTTAATCGCCGCAATCACATTGCCCATCACATCGGTCTGCACGCTATCGGCGAACTCGCGGGTATAGCGTCGGTACAACTCTGCCGCCCTCTGCTCATAGCCTGAGGGGGAGGGCATATTCACAATCTGCCGAAAGAACTCCAGCGATTCGGCTCTCATCGTTCCTCTCCCATAATCGTTTTGATAAGGTTTGCCATTTCGATGGCGCTGAGCGCGGCTTCGGCGCCCTTATTGCCCGCCTTGCCACCTGCCCGCTCCAGAGCCTGTTCAAAGGTGGCTTCGGTCAGCACACCCAGCGCAACGGGAACCCCCGTCTCGGCCATAAGGCGCATGAGCGCAGAGCAAACCGCGCTGCTGATGTGTTGTGCATGGCTGGTCTCGCCCTGTAGCACCGCACCGAGGCAGATGAGGGCGTCATAGCGCCCGCTCTGGGCACACCGCTGGGCTATCAGGGGAAGTTCCCAGCTGCCTGGCACGGAATAGAGGTCTATGCTCTGGGGGTCTGCGCCATGCCGTATCAGAGTCTGGACAGCGCCTTCACGCAAGCGGTCGGTGATGAGCTCGTTATAGCGGCTGACCACCAGGGCGAACCGAAGTCCCCGTGCATTCATGCTCCCCTCGAAACGGCTCATAGCGAATACTATACCCGACGGAGGCTCTCCGCGAGAGGAATTCGCCGCCATCCTGTCGAATCATGCACGGGACGCATTAACTAAGGAGCGATTCAGGAAAATGAACACCACACAACGGGTCGGGCAACTCCCTCCTACGGGAGAACCCGTTCCTGAAAAACAGAGCCAGCCTGTGCTGGTTCTGTTAGCCGACACAGATCAGCTGCGTACGAGAGGAACCGCTTCATCCGTCGGGCGTTGGCAGAAATGCCCCCCTGATTCCCAAGATTGCGCATTTTCCTGAATTGCTTCCAGAGGAGATACTGCTATGAGAAAAGCACTGGTTGTAGCAGGTTTGTTGCTTATCGTTCTGCTATCCGGGCATGCACGGGATGTGCGCGATTCGCTCGTTCAGCAACTGCGTGCAGAGGTGCCCGAAGTCTTGCTCTACTATGAGGGCGACACGATACGGCGCATCTGGGGTGTGCCCTTCGCTTTCGGCGCCTCGCCTGTGGACACCGCTGTGAGTTTTGTCAATCGCTATGGCGCGCTGTTCACACGCGGCGCGAGCCAGCTACGCATGACCCATACCCAGGATGTGATGCTCGGCAAGTTCACAGCGGTCTACTTCCAGCAGGAACTGGACGGAATCCCCGTCGACAGAGGCGAGCTCACCCTACTGGTGCGCAACGAGGAAGGCTACCCGCTGGTGCTGGCGAGCAATGCGGTGCGCTCTATAACGCCCATCAAAACCGCCCCCACCATTTCAGAAGAGGGCGCGCTCAAGATGGTCGCCAGCCTGCGCCCCGACCTGCAACCCGATTCCAAGCCAGAGCTGGTGATTTACCCCTACGAAGACCGCACTCACCTCGCATGGGCGTTCTCAGTGGACAACCATGTGCTGGCAAAGCGTGAGCGCTATCGGGTTTTCGTCGATGCGCACACGGGCAAAGTGCTGGAGTGGCGCTCGGAGGTGTATTCTCTGGACATCATGGGGCGCGTGGACGGCTATGTAACGCCCGGACTACGCCCCGACTATGCGCTGAACCCGCCCGTGCTACACCCTATCCCGAAGCTGCGCGTGAGCCTCGTCGGTGGCGCGAGCGTGTTCACCAACCTTGATGGCACTTTCACCCTGCCCTACTCTGGCACCTCCGCCGTTACCGTACGGGCAAACCTGATTGGTCCCGCCGTGCAGGTTGCCAATCAGGCGGGCACGACCCTCTCGCTCCAGCAAACTGTAACGCCCCCTGATCCCGCCAACTTCCTCTTCAACAGCCCGCCCAGCGAGTTCAACACCGCCCAGATGAACGGGCTTATCCAGACCCAGACTGTCTATGACTTTATCAAGTCCATCAACCCCAGCTATCCGGGCGTGGATATCCAGATTCCGTGCAATGTAAACATCGACAACACCTGCAACGCCTACTATAGCAGCCGCACCATTAACTTCTATCGTGCGGGCAACGGCTGTGTGAACACGGCGTACTCTACAGTGGTGTACCACGAGTACGGACACTTTGTGATTGCGATGGGGCACCCGAACGCCTCGGGCGACTACCATGAGGGTATTGCCGATGTAACGGCGGCGTTCCTGACGGCAGACCCCTGTTTGGCGATTGATTTTCGTGGCGCGGGCACGGGCTGCTTGCGCAACGCTGTCAACAACCGCCAGTACCCGTGCAATGTGAACAGTCTGGGTGTGCATGCGTGCGGTCAGGTGATTAGCGGCGCCTTCTGGCAGACCTATCTGGAGATGCGCCAGCGGTACGCCAGCAACCCGCAGTTTGCTTTAGACCATATGCGTCAGCTCTACCTCAACAGCATCCTGTTGCGCCCTTCGGGCATCTCGCCCCAGATTACGATCGATGTGCTGACGCTGGACGACGACAACGGCAACATCTACGACGGCACGCCGCACTATGTGCAGATTGCCACCGGGTTTGCTCGCCACAATTTGCCTACGCCCCAGCTGGACTGGGTGCGCATTGAGCCTGTGCAGTTGCCACCTGCAGTGGTGTCGCCTTCTTTCGGGAACGCCTATACGCTGATGCGGTTCATTGTGCGCGTGACCAATCTCGCTGGCGAGCGCGATCCGAGCGCTGTGTTCGTTCACTATTCGGTGAACGGCGGCGCGTATCAGACGGTGCCGCTCCGCTATCAGGGAGGCGACCGCTTTATGACCGCGATTCTCGCGCCGCCATGTGGCAGCGCCATCCGCTACTACATCGAGGCGCGCGATACCCAGGGACGCGCCACCTATTACCCACGCGAAGGCGCTAGCAACCCGCTTCAGGCATTTGTGGCGCAGGGATTCCAGACTCTGTTTGAAGACACCTTCGACACCAACCTCGGCTGGACGGTACAGTCTTTCTCCCTCACCGCAGGCGCATGGGTGCGCGGAGTACCCCGTGGCACCAGCCAGAACGGGCTGCCAGCCAACCCCTCTGCCGACTCGCCCGACGCGGGCACTGCTTGCTTCTTCACGGGACAGGGGAGCGCCGGAGGCAGCGCCGGCGAAGCCGATGTGGACGGCGGTCCCACCTACCTCATCTCGCCTGTGATTAACCTCGCAGGGGCGGACGCCATTATCGAATACTTCCGCTGGTTCTACAACGGGACCACGATTAACGATGTCTTCACCGTAGAAATCTCTAACGACAACGGCGCGACATGGGTTCCCGTGGAGACGGTCAACTTCACTGGCTCCGAGAACCAGTGGATACGCCGCCAGTTTCGCGTGAGCGACTATGTAACGCCCACGGCGCAGGTGCGCGTGCGCTTCGGAACTTCCGACACCCCCAACGATTCCGTCTGCGAGGCGGCGGTAGACCACTTCGTGGTGCGGCGAATCGTCTGTCCGTGAGCCTTCGCGCGGGGTGTGGGGGCTGCCCCCTACCAGAACGATTCCGAACCTCCCCCAGAATCGTCGAAATTTGACTCATGAGTCAGGGGGGTTCGGAATTGGCACTTGCGATTTGGGTTCAAAACGGGGTAAAATTAGCGCGTAGGGTCCCGAAGGACCGCCCTTGTGCAAGGGATTGAGACAGATGCGGCCTCAAGACAAAGCCTGTGTTAAAGTCCCGAAGGACCGCCCTTGTGCAAGGGATTGGGTTTTGAGTGTTGTGCCTGGAACGGTATGCTCGGATTTTTCTGCCTGGCGGCTGAAGCCGTTCCTACGATACAAAGCCGCCCTGCGTCGGCTACTTTAGCCAGCGCAAGCTGGCTTGGTTTGTTAGGAACGGGTTGGCCCGTCAGGTTCTGGGGCTTTTGGTGTTGTGCCTGACGGCTGAAGCCGCTCTGTGCCAAAGATGGGGATTCACTGAACAGGACACGGGAACCGCGTTCGTACAGAGCCGTGGAGGGGCACGGCGACCGCGCCCCTACAGCCACAGGCGCCCTGTGGCGCGCCACCATCGGGTATTCGCCCAGCCTGCAGGAGCGCGCGCTGGAAACCGCACGCGAACCCTCCATCCGCCTCCCGTGAACCCACCCCGCGCGAAATGCCATCGCCCGCCAGAAGAGTATAATTACCGAAGGGGTACGCATGCACACCGAAACCGTGTTGGGGCATTATCGCATTATCCGCGAGATTGCCCGAAGCAACGATGTGGTCTACGAGGCGATTGACACGCGCATCAATCGCCGCGTCGCCATCAAAGAGCTGATGATGCCCCCCGGCGCGACCGACGCCGTGCGCCAGGACCGCATCGCCCGATTCCAGCGTGAGGCGCGCGCCGCTGGCTCCCTGACACACCCCAACATCGTTACGATATACGAGGCAGAAGAGGAAAACGGGCGCTACTTTATCGTGATGGAGTACCTGGAGGGGGAAAACCTCCGCCAACGATTAGATCGCGAAGGCGCCATCCCCCCCGAAGAGGCGTGCCAGATTACGATGCAGATACTAGACGGCTTGATCGAAGCGCACTCCAAAGGCGTGATTCACCGCGACATCAAGCCCGAAAACATCCACCTGCTGCCGAACGGCGTGGTGAAACTCACCGACTTCGGGATTGCCCGCATGAAGCACGAGCCAAACATCACGATGGACGGACAGATCTTCGGCACGCCGAGCTACATGTCGCCCGAACAGGTGCAGGGCGGCGCGATCGACGAGCGCTCCGACCTCTTCTCGCTGGGAATCGTGCTGTACGAAATGGTAGCAGGTTTCAAGCCGTTTCAGGGCGATTCGGTGGTGAGTATTGCCTACAACATCACCAACAGCGAGCCGCCCGTCGCGCCCAACATTCCGCCCGCGCTGGACTGGGTGATTCGGAAGGCGTTGCGCAAAGCGCCCGGCGAGCGGTTCCAGAGTGCGCGCGAGATGAAGCAGGCGATTCAAAATGCTCTGGAGCAGCTCAAGGCGCCACCCGTGATTGCCACGCCGCTGGGTCCGCCCTCGCCTGCCAGCACGCCCTACCCCGCAACGCCCTCAGGCAGCTACACGGCATACCCCAGCCCGACAGGAGGCTACACCACGAGCGCGCCCTCCACTTCCACAGGCATACCCCAGCCCGTTCCCACAGGCGGCTACACCACCCCAGGAACCCCGTACCCGCCTGCCGCGCCTCCGGCCCCGCCGCCCTACGCCCCGCCCCCGCCCGTGCGCCCCACCATGTCGCCCGCCACGCGCAAGTTCCTCTCCACTTTTCTCGCCGTGCTGCTGATTGGCGGCGCCCTCATGGGGATTGTGCTGTTAGGAGTTTACGCCAGTCTGCACGCCCTGCAAGAATACGAACTGCAACGCATCGATGAGCGGATTGCCCAGCGCGCAAAAGAGGCAGAGAAACTGTTTCGTCAGGGGCGCTATCTGGAGTCGGCGCAAATCTACGCGCAACTGGCAAACAGCGCGCAGTCCAGCAAGTGGAAAACCGAGTTCCAGCGCAACACCGCCAGCGCCCTGACGATGTACGGCAACCAGCTGCTAATGGCGAACCGCTACGAAGAGGCGCTTCAGGCTTACGAGCAGGCAGTGGGGTATGCGCCGCTCCCTGAAGCTTATGCAGGAATCGCCGAAGTCCAGCGACGCATGGGCAACCTGGAGGGCGCGATTAATGCGTGGGCGTCCGCCGCCCAGCACAGCAGGGGCAGTCAGGCGAGCGAATATCAGCGCAGAGCCGCCCGCGCCCAGATTGAACGCGGCGACCGCGCCTACCAGAACCGCGACATCCCCGCCGCTCTGCAGGCATATCAGACCGCCGTAGAACTCGCCCCTGGCACCCCCGAAGCCCGCGAAGCCCAGCAGAAATTCGAGCGCGTGCTGAACGAGATGATTGGGCGCTGAGCCTCCCATATGGCATAATTATCCCCACTATGCCAGAACTGCGTTTGAACCCGATTACGCGCGAGTGGGTCGTGATTGCAACCGAGCGCAGTCGTCGTCCGCACGACTTCAAAAAAGCCGACGAGACCCCCGCGTCCAAACCCGACCATGTGCCGACCTGCCCCTTCTGCTTGGGTCATGAAGCGATGACCCCGCCTGAGGTGGAGGCGTTTCGCGAGCCAGGCAGCCAGCCCGATAGCCCGGGCTGGTGGGTACGCACCGTGCCGAACAAGTTCCCTGCGCTTGCGCCCGAAGGCGACTTCCAGCCCCAGCCAGCGGGGGTTTACTGGCGTGCGGAGGGTGTCGGCGCACACGAGGTGATTATCGAAACGCCCGTGCATAATCAGACGCCCGCCACGATGCCTGCCCCGCAGTGGCGCGAGGCAGTGCGCATGTATCAGCATCGTTTGCAGGCGCTTTGCCGCGACTCGCGCTATAAAAGCCTGCTACTATTCCGCAACGAGGGGCGCGTTGCAGGCGCGTCGCTGGAGCATCCGCATGCCCAGCTGGCGGCGCTCCCGTTCGTGCCGCCCGTGATCCAGAGCTTTGTGGACGGCATCGCCCGCTACCGCGCCGAACACGGCACAAGCCCCTTCAAGGCGATTCTGGAGCAGGAACATCGCGAGGGCGTGCGTTTGGTTTCCACAACACCGCATTACACCGCATTCGTGCCCTACTTCGCCCGCGTGCCGTTTGAGGTCTGGATCCTGCCCAACGCGCCGCAGGCGCACTTCCAGCAGGTGGGCGATACGGAGCGCGATGCGTTTGCCGACATCTTCCAGCATGTGCTTCAGCGTATCGACGCCGTGTTGAGCCAGCCGCCGTATAACTTCATGCTCTTCACCGCGCCAGTGAACACGGGAGCGGAGGCGGAGTTCCACTGGTTCCTGCGGATTGCGCCACGCCTGACCATAGACGCGGGCTTTGAGATGGGCACAGGCGTCGGGATTAACATCACCGCGCCTGAAGACGCGGCGCGCTACCTACGCGGTGAAGGATAAGCCCGTATTGCCGCAAAGAGAGGAAGTCGGGACCATGCCCACTTTCACCCACATCGCGTTACGCCCTCAACGGCGCGATCAGCTCGCCCGAACGAATCACTTCTGCCGCATACGCCAGACACGCCTGAATATCCTCATAGGTGAGCGCGGGGTATTCCTTGAGAATCGCTTCGGGACTCAGCCCTTGCGCCAAACTGCCCAGCACGACAGCCACAGGCACGCGCGTGCCCCGCACCCAGGGTTCCCCATAGTGAATGCCGGGGTCAACAACGATACGGTCTGCCCAGTTCGGAATTTGCCTGGTTGTGCCCGCAATAGCGACGCTCACGGAGAAGGGCAGCGGTTCGGTTTCCCCTTACAAAGCAGGGGGCAGTCGTGGGGAGGGGAGGCGTCTTCCCTACAAAGCCACCAGCCTCATCGCACCTGTTGCATCCGTTTCAGAAAGTCGCGGGCAGGTTCAAAGCCTGTCAAGCGCAGGTCGCGGCGCTCCTGACCGTCCGAGCCGATAAACACCACCGTCGGCAAGCCAACCACACCGTACTTCTGCGTGATGCGCACCACTTCAGGGTCGCCAGAGCGCGTCGCGTCCACCACCAGGCGCACGAACCGCTCCGACTCCCTGACCACCCCGGGGTCGGTGAAGGTGTATTCCTTCAGCTCGCCGCAGGCGATGCACCATTTCGCAGTGAAGTCAATCACCACAGGCTTGCCCTCGCGACGCGCCTGCTCCACCAGCGCGTCCGAGTACGGCGTCCACTGAATTGCCACCTTCGGCTTCATAATCGAATAGGTGTTGGAGAGCGCCAGCCCCACCAGCACCACGCCGAGAATCTGTTTCAGGCGCACCACGCGCGCCTGCGTGAACTCGCCGCGCCCCGCAAAGAAGAAATAGAGCGCCATCGCCACGAAGAAGGCGACCCACAGCCACTCTTCTACAGGCTTGGGCAGCAGCGTGCCCGCAAAGAAAAGCGCCACCCCCAGCAGCAGCACCCCGAAGATACGCTCCACCAGAACCGTCCACTCGCCAGAGCGCGGCAAGCGGTTCTGCACACGGTCATAAACCAGCCCCAGCACAAAGTAGGGCGTGCCCAGACCCAGCCCCAGCGCCAAGAAAATGAGAAAGCCGACCGTCGGGTTGCCCAGCGCCGCCACCAGCGAAATCAGCGACACAATCACAGGTCCCACACACGGCGCCGCGGCAATCGAAGCCAGCGCGCCCATCATTATCGCGCCCACCCAGCCCTGACGCGCCCCCACATAGCGCATCAACGTGGATGGCACCTGAAACTTGTAAACCCCAAACAAAGAGAGCGAAAACACCACCAGCAACGCCACCAGCACCCCCACCACAATCGGGTTTTGCAGCTGAAAGCCGAACCCTTTGCCCGCCAGCGACGCCAC
>JBBIQJ010000094.1:0-9764 GCA_037442385.1 Armatimonadota bacterium | reverse complement strand
ACACAATGGCAATACGAAGAAGCCCAAAATTAGCGTCTTTTGCCACTGGGTTGCGCCTTCAGGCTCGGTTTGCATAGCTCAATTAAACCCCAAGCCAGCCCATTAAAAAACGACGGAGCCAAGCGTTTTTGCCTGGCTCCGTGCTTTCTTGCTTACCCCGTGGGGCGGAAACTCCCCCCTTACGAGGGCAGGCTTTGCTCCCCTACTCCTTCCAACAGCAACTTTTGTGCCAAAAGCGCAAAGTGGGCGTCGGGTATCCTCAAAATATGGCAAAAATTCTGCTGGTCACGGGCGGAGCGGGCTTCATCGGCAGCCATTTCGTGCAGTATATGCTTCAACACTCCGACCATCTCGTGCGGGTTCTGGACGCACTCACCTATGCAGGGCGCCGTGAAAACCTTCAGGAGGCAGAGGGTAACCCCCGCTTTGAATTCATTCACGGCGATGTGCGCTCTCGTGAAACGGTAGAAAAGGCGATGGAGGGGGTGAGCCTCGTGGCGCACTTCGCCGCTGAGACCCATGTGGATCGCTCTATCCTGGACCCCGACGCTTTCATCACGACCGATGTGTATGGAACCTTTGTGATGCTGGAAGTCGCGCGGCAGAAGGGGGTGGAACGCTTTCTGCACATCAGCACCGACGAGGTGTATGGCGATATTGAGCAGGGCGCGTTTACAGAAGAGTCGCCCCTGCGCCCGAACAGCCCCTACGCGGCCAGCAAGGCAGGCGCCGACCTGCTGGCACGCGCCTACTATCGCACCTACGAGCTGCCCGTGATTATCGTCCGTCCCAGCAACACCTTCGGACCGCGCCAGTACCCCGAAAAGCTCATTCCCTTCTTTACAGTGCGGGCGATTCAGAACGAGCCGCTCCCCCTCTATGGCGACGGCACACAGGTGCGCGACTGGCTTTATGTAGAAGACCATGTGCGCGCCCTGGCTCTGCTATTAGAGCGTGGACAGGCGGGCGAGGCATACAATATCGCGGGTGGCAACGAGCGCCAGAACCGCGAGATTGCCCTGCGCATCCTGCAAATTCTGCAGAAACCCGAAAGCCTGCTCCAGAGCGTGCCCGATCGCCCCGGACACGACCGACGCTATGCATTAGACACCCGAAAAATCCGTGCGCTGGGCTGGCAGCCGCAAACTCCCTTCGAAGACGCCCTGCGCGAGACCGTCCTCTGGTATGTCCACCATCCCGAATGGTGGGAGCCGATTCTCAGGGAGCAAGCCGAATACCGCGCGTTCATTCAGCAGTGGTATTCGAGGTAAACTTATGGTGTGAGACGACAACGTGAAGCGCACATGTTCGCGTTCGAGGCGTCGCATTTCTATCGGCTTCCGCACCTGAGCGAATCAGAAAACGCGCGAATTTTTGGCAAGGCGGCGCGCCATCATGGGCATAACTACCGCGTGTGGGTGGAATATGCCGTCCTGGCAAAGACGCCTGCGCAACGCGAGCAAATCGCCCAGAAGATTCAAAACCTCATCAACGGTGAGCTGGATCATCGCTGCCTCAATCGGGAACATCCCTACTTCCAGCAGCACCTGCCAACAACAGAAAATCTGGCAATCTATCTGTGGCACGCCTTAAGCCAGCATCTCGGCGTGCCGATAGAGAAAGTGGAGGTCCTTGAATCGGACATGCTGGCTTCCGCGTATCGTGGGGAATCGCAACAGTTGCCCAGCGGGCGCGATGCGTACACGGTGGAGCTCACACGTGCCTACACCTTCTCGGCTGCCCATCGGCTCTATCAATCCAACCTGAGCGAAGAAGAGAACCGCGCCCTGTTCGGCAAGTGCGCCAATCCCTACGGACACGGGCACGATTACCGCCTCGAAATCACGGTGCGCGGGCAGGTAGACCCCATTACAGGCATGGTGATTTCCCTTGCGGACCTGGATGCGCTGGTGCAAAAAGAGGTACTGGAGGTGTTAGATCATCGGTACCTCAACGAGGAAGTGCCTCCCTTTGACCAGACTCCCCCGACCAGCGAGAATCTGGTGATGTTTATCGTGGAGAAGCTGGCGCCCCATTTTCAGGGAGGGGTTCAGTTGAGCCGTGTGCGCCTGTACGAGACGCCCCGCAGCTATTTTGAGTGGAGCGCTTAAACCTACGCGCTTTGCGCTTCGACGGAAGACGTTTCGGGGGGGGTCAGCTGATGCACTTCGGTTGCGGGCAGGAAGATAGAGAAGCGGGTTCCTTTACCGACCTCGCTCCAGACATGGATTTCGCCCTGATGCTCCTCCACAATCTGGTGCACGATAGAGAGTCCCAGCCCTGTGCCCTCCTCACGACGGGTGAAGAAAGGTTCGAAGATGCGGGGCAGGTCTTCTGGGGGGATGCCGCATCCGGTGTCCTCGATATGCACCCAGATTCCCTTGGGGTCGTCCGAGCGCTCCGTGCGTACCGTTACCGTACCGCCTGAAGGCGTAGCCTGTTGAGCGTTCAGCAGCAGGTTGGTGAACACATGTTGCAGGCGTGAAGGGTTCGCCCACACTTGCGGCAGGTCAGGGGCGAACTGCTTTTGGAGGGCAATCCCGTGTCGCAGGAGCATATGCTCGGTGAACACGAAGGCGTCGCGCAACACCTGATGGATATCCACCAGCGAGCGAGCGTCAGCGCGGGACACACGAGCATATCGTAACAGGCTTGCCACAATATCGCGGGAGCGATGCGCACCCTGCACCAGGTTCTCGATGGCGGTGAGTACGCGCTGATACTCCTCGTCGCTCCAGTTGAGCGGGCGCTTGCTTTTGAGTTTTTCCTGCAGAATCTGCGCGAACCCCACCACTGCGGTGAGCGGGTTGTTGAGTTCATGGGCGACTCCTGCCGCGAGCGTACCAATTGCCGACATCTTCTCGTTCTGCACCAGCATCTCCGATTTTTGTTTCAGCTCCTCATAGGCATGCTGGAGCTGTTCGAAGAGCTGGCGGTTGTGGCGTTTGAGATTGCGCCGCTCAATCGCGCGCGCTACCAGCGTGTTTAACAAGCCAATATCGTCCAGCGGTTTGAGCAGGTACTCAAAAATGTTGCCTGCCTTGAATGCCTGCAGAGCGTTTTCGAGCGAACCGTGCCCTGTCAACACAATCACTTCGGCTTCGGGTAGAAACTCGCGCGCGGCGCTAATCACGCACAATCCGTTTTTGCGAGGCATATTCATATCGGTAATGATTACCGCGTAATCGTTTTGCTGGATTTTCTGGATGGCATCCTCGCCGTCGACGGCGGTCTCGAGTTCATAGCCATCCCCCCGCAGCTGGCGCGTCAGCACATAGCGCAAGTCCGGTTCATCTTCCACAATTAGCACCCGCTCTGCCATGAAATTATTCACCTACCGTTGAGTCTATTTTCGGCAGGAGAGGAGGGGGTTTGTAGGGGAAAAATTACGGAGACGCAGGCGTCAGTTCAAACCGCGCCACTTCGGTGTAGCGCGAGCCTTGCGGAGTCAGTTCGCTGAGCATCAGGCTGATGTGGGCAGCCTCATAAGTTCCGAACAGTTGATTCTTTCGCGGCTCCACCTGCATTAGAAGGCGCTTCGCCAGGTCGCTTTGTTCATGCTCTTTGATTCGGGCTAAGGTGATGTGGGCGTGGAACGGCTTGCGTTCGGGTGTTTCCAGCAGGTTTCGGTGCAGGCACTGTGCCAGCTGCGTGAGGGTTGCCGTGCCCTGCTCCACACCGGACCACAGCACCTGCGGGCGGTTCCAGTTAGGGAACACCCCCAGCCCCTGAACCTGTATTGTGAAGGGTTCCACTCCAGCGCTCGCCTGCTGAACCGCCTTGCAGATAGTGCTCAGGCGTTCTTCGGGCTGCTCGCCCAGAAACAGCAGGGTGATGTGAAAGTTTTCTGGCGCGACCCAGCGCATGGCGCGGTCAGGCAGGTGACGCTTAAGCCGTGCCTGCTCCTGCGCCAGCCGATGCATCAGCTCAGGCGGTATCAAGACAGCCACAAACAGTCGCATCATCTATCCCGCAAACGCTCATAGAGTTGCCAGAGGGCGAACTGGGTGGCGCGCCAGCGCACGGCGGCGCGATCGCCCAGAAAAACCTGTCGGTAGACCGTTGTCTCGTGGGGGCTGCTAACGCCGATATAGACCAGCCCGACGGGTTTGTCGGGCGTGCCGCCGCTAGGTCCCGCAATCCCCGTGATGCCGATTCCCCAGTAGCTGCCGAGTCGCTGGCGCACGCCTTCGGCGAGGGCACGCGCGGTCGGCTCGCTGACCGCGCCTGCCGTCTCCAGCACTTCGGGGGGCACGCCCACCAAGCTTTGCTTGACGGCGTTGCTGTAGGCGATAATCCCGCCGAGAAACACCTCCGAGCTGCCAGGCGCATCGGTGATGCGCTTGCCGAGCAGCCCGCCTGTGCAGGACTCGGCGACCGCGAGGCTTTCGCCGTGCTCACGGAGGCGCTCCACCACCACCTGCTCCAGCGTGGTGTCGTCGGTTCCATAGATGAAGCGTCCGAGCCGTTCGCGTACGGCGCGCTCCATTTGAGCGATCAGGGCTTCCGCTTCGTCGGGCGAGCTGGCGCGAGCCGTAATGCGGAAATGGACTTCGCCCAGTTTCGCCAGCGGCGCCAGCGTGGGGTTTTCGCTTTTGATGAGGTCGCTTAGCGTTGCTTCCGCGTCGGCTTCACCAATCCCGCCCAGCCGTAGCACCCGCGAGCGAATCACTTGCCCTCCTGTATGCCCCGCCAGCACAGGCAGCACATACTGTTGCACCATCGGCTGGAACTCGTTGGGAGGACCAGGCAGAGCCAGAAGGAATTGCCCGTTCTTTTCGGCGTGCAGTCCGGGCGCGGTACCGTTGGGGTTGGGAATAGGGCGTGCGGAGGGTGGGCGCATCGCCTGACGCAGCTGCTGGGGCGTCGCTTCGCGTCCACGCTGGGCGAACAGCTGGCGGATCTGCGCCGCCAGGGTCTCGTCCATTATCAGCGGCTCGCCCAGCACCTGCGCAATCGCCTCGCGCGTGAGGTCGTCTTCCGTCGGTCCCAGCCCGCCAATCGTCATCACACCTTCGGCGCGGCGAAGGGCGTCTTGCAAAGCATCCACAAGGCGCTCCAGGTTATCCCCCACCGTCACCCGACGGTAGACACTGACCCCAATCTCTGCAAGGCGTGCTGAAAGCCACGCCGCGTTGGTGTCCACAATCTGACCCAGCAGCAGTTCTGTACCAACTGAGATAATCTCTACTCGCATGAGTTTGGCGGTGGGCGCCCTTAGAGCGGAGAGCGCCCACACCGCTTAAAAGTTTAGCATGCGCGAGACCTGGATCGGGAATTCGTCGGAATAGGCAAAGTTGAAGCCGCCAATTCCAATCCCCGCTGTCCAGCCTGTGCGTGAGGCGTAGCCGGAACGCAATACGAGCGCGCCGATGCGCTGCTCGTAGCCCACACGTATCTCCGAGCGCCCTGCATTATTGCCCACATCAATCAGGTCCAGCGCCCATACGCCGCCCCCCACCACCTCCATCGCAACGCCCATGTGAATGGTGCGCGTGAAGGGCTTCAGGCGTAGGGGAGCGCCATCTCGCGAGGTGGCATCGATGCGCAGATTCGGCTCGATGAAGTTTTCAACCACCATCGCATAGCTGGTTTTGCCGTCAGGCGCGCGCCAGAGGAAACCGAGGTCAACGGAGGTGGTGTTGAACTCCAGATAGTCGCGTGAACCCAATTCTGGGGCGCGAATAGCGTCCTGATTGTTCTGAAGCGCGTTCTGATCTGCGAAGTAGTGGGTGTAGAAGACCTTCAGGCTTCGCACACGCGCGCCGACCGCCAGATCGCCGCCCTGAAAGCGAAAGCGTGTGGCGCCCGTAATATCTGGTAGGCTGGCAACGCCCATCGCAATAATGTCGCCGCGTGCGTTGGTGGGGATGGTGGTTGGGTCGCCGCTGGTACGCGCCCAGTTCTGAAGTGAGGCGTTGGGTAAAAGCCGTGCGTCGACAATCGCGCCGGCAGAAATCGCGAAGCCATTGATAACCAGCCCGATATCGCCTGTGGCAATCAGGCGCGTGTCTTCACGGGCATATTTGCGCAGGAGCGCCGCGCCCGTACCGATGTCGGCGACACTGCCCTGGCGGAACTTCAGGTCGTCTATCAGGTTGCTGAGGCTCGCGCCCTTCGTCGTGAAATCAAAACTGCCCAGTCCGAATCGCACACCTTTGACATACGCCGCCAGCGCAGGGTTCTGGTACATCTGGGCGCCGGGGTTACGAACAATCGCCAATCCTGCACCGCCCATCCCTGTGGCAGGGGAACCGCTGAAGGAGATGTCCGCCCAAAGGCTGGCAGCGCCAATCCCAATCAGAAGGGTCAATACCTTTCGCATTGCAAAAACCTCCTGATTTTTTATTATGGCATTCCGAATCGTTTTCCTGCAGGGTTAGATTCCACCCCGTGCTTTCACCTGCATGTAGTAGTTCACCAGATCGGCAACGAGGGTCTCTGGGGCGGAATCGATCGCGTGGACTCCCGTGCGCTCCAGCGTGCGGATAGCCGCAAAGCGGTCGGTCAGCACCTGGGTGGAGATCGCGCGGCGATAGAGCGTCTGGGGGCTATCGGGCAGCTGCTGACTCCATGCACGCAGGCGCGGGTCCGCCACTGTGACCACCACACAGAGGTGCTGTTTGCGCAGGGCGCTCACCGCGTGCAATAACATTCGCGAGGAGTCGGGGTCTATGAGGTCGGTGAAGAAGACCATCAGGGAGCGTTTGCGCCAGCGTCGGGCGAGGTAGGTAGTCGCGTACAGGTAATCGGGTTCCACGAGTCGGGGCTGGGCGGCGTGCAAGCGCTCGGTGAGGTGGGCGACCTGAGCGCGCCCCCGCTGTGGCGGCACGAACTGGTCTACCTCGTCGGCGAACACCATCGCGCCTACCTTGTCGTCCATCTGCACCGCCACATAGGCGAGCATCAGCGCCGTGTTCAGCACCGTATCGAACTTGCGCATGCCCTCCACCTCGGCGAGCATGTTGCGTCCTGCGTCGAGGAGCAGAAGCACATTTTGGCTGCGCTCCGCCTGATAGTCGCGCACGATGAGTTTGCCGCGTCGGGCGGTGGCGTTCCAGTCAATCTTGCGGAACTCGTCGTCGGGGGTGTATTCGCGGAGCGATTCAAATTCGGAGCCGACTCCGCGCAGGCGGTACTGGCGGAACCCCATCTGTCTCAGCAGCCC
Source organism: Armatimonadota bacterium (assembly GCA_037442385.1). Lineage (GTDB taxonomy): Bacteria > Armatimonadota > Fimbriimonadia > Fimbriimonadales > GBS-DC > LDYB01. Next base: position 2,596 of record JBBIQJ010000094.1, on the reverse strand, counting down.
GCGATGGCGGAGCAGGTCATATTCGCGCATCTGGAGCAAGTTGGGGTACACGGGCACGCGCTCGCGGGCGGGTAGTCGGTAGGTTTGCGCTATCAGTCGCAGGCGCCCTTCCACGCGCAGGAAAATGTCCTCAAAGCGTGCCTCGCCCCGATAGCGCGGCGTTATGTGGTAGGCAGCGGTGGTTGGCTGGTTTGGAAGAAGTTTCACCGCGAACTCGCGGGTGTCCCACTCCGTATCGGGGGGCGGTTCGTCGCGCAGGCGGGCGTAGCGGGGCGTCGTGAGGGTATGCTCCAGCACTATCTCGATGCGGTTGCGCGCTCCCAGCGAAAGCACATGGTCGTGCTGGCGGCGCACCTGAAACGCACGGGCGGCAGGCAGGGTCAATACATCCACTAACACCAGCATCGCGACCAGAACATCTACCGCCACCGCCCCCCATAATAACGGCGGGTGGGCTACCGCCAGCAACGCCAGTAGCCCACCACAGCCAAACAGCACCCAGCAGCGTGGGAGCAGAATCATCGTTCGCGCAACCGCCCCGCACCCCTTACGGATAGAGCGGGCGCCAGCATTTGCCGAGGTTGTCCTCATCCACCACGCCTTCCAGTTCGTAGCGGCATGGAGCAGGCGCCGTCTGACCGCAACGGCGCAGGTAGGGACCCTCGCCCAGACACCAGGGTCGGGCAGGACGCGCCTGCTGATAGCCCACCAGATAGTTATACCCACAATTGGGGCGGTCCTGGCGCGTTTTGACCACTTTGGCGTGCCCATCGGCGAAATTGGTCATCACCAACCCCTGATGACGCCCCTGAACGGCAGTATCAATCGGCTCCATACCAATGGCGGAACCGCAGCTCCCGTTGAAGACCACCACGAGATGCGCATCGAACACAATGCTGGTCTCCGCTGGGAAAGGCAGTTGCGCCAGTTTGGCGGAAGGCTTGGGGTTCGTGCGCCAGCTTGTGTTGAGCGGGTGTTCCCCAGGCCGCGCGACCTCAAAGTTGAACATGTAGCTCAGCTCGCGCATTTCGCTACATTCGCCTCCGGGTGCGCCTATACCCGATAGCCCACGCGCGCCGTCATGAAAGTTCATCGGCTGGGCGTCGGAGGGGCAACGCAGAATATCCTTATTCCGCATGTACGGCAGGACGGCGGTCATCATGGTATACTCGCACTCTGTGCCTGCCTGACTGCGCGAACGATAGATGGCTATGGGGAACTGCTCGTCATGGTCCTGGAGATACATCTGCACCGCGGTGGCGAGGTTGCGCCCGTTATTCAAACACTGGGTCTGGCGCGCCTTTTCACGCGCCTGAGCAAACACGGGGAACAGAATCGCCGCTAAGATGGCGATAATCGCGATTACGACCAACAGCTCTATCAGCGTAAAGCCTTTGCTTCGTTGCCGCATGGTATCATCCTCCGCAATGAGTAGTGCTTCCTTTGTACGCCGGAGAGCACACAAATCCTGCCGACAATTTTGACTGGATGGTCAGTAATTTCGTTCCCTCGCATTGATTCCCTGTTTTCGCTCTGGCAATCATGTGAGTTAAATCACTCCCCCTTCCTCAATCATAAGAAAACTCATCAAAAGCGCGGTAGCTCCCCGTATGCTCTTTGACCAGCTGGCGCAGAAGGTCGTTCAGCAACGAGCTGGCGCCGAAGCGGAACCGTTCGGGGGTGAGCCAGTCGGGTCCGAGAGTCTCGTTCACCAGCACGAGATAGCGGATAGCGTCTTTTGCGGTGCGAATGCCGCCGGCGGGTTTCATGCCGACGGCGTGTCCTGTAGAATCATAGTAGTCGCGAATGGCTTCCAGCATCACCAGCGTGGTGGGCAGGGTCGCCGCAGGTTGGATTTTGCCCGTGCTGGTTTTGATGAAGTCAGCTCCTGCCATCAGGGCGATAAAAGCGGCTCTGCGGATGGCGTCGTAGCTGCCCAGCTCGCCCGTTTCCAGGATCACCTTGAGGTGTACCTGTTCGCCGCAGGCGTCTTTGACGCGCACAATCTCATCATAAACACGCCGATAGTCGCCCGACAGGAAGGCGTTGCGGTTGATCACCATGTCGATCTCGTCGGCGCCTTCCCGAATTGCCCATTTGACATCTGCCAGGCGCAGGGCGAAGGGATATTGCCCCGATGGAAACGCCGTGCCGACCGCCGCGACTTTGATGTTCGTGCCTTCCAGCGCCTGCTTGGCGACCGCTATCAGGTTCGGGTAGACACACACCGCCGCAACGCTGGGCACTTGCAGCTCCTCGCGGGAGGGCATGCCTTCGCGTGGGGCATAGGGGTTGCGCGCGCGGGCACACAACCGACGCACTTTTTCGGGCGTATCGGCGCCCTCCAGAGTGGTGAGGTCGCACATCGCAATCGCGAGGCGCAGGGCATACGCTTTGCTGGACTTTTTGATACTCCGCTTGCTGAGCCACTCGCAGCGGGCTTCCAGCTCGTAGGTGTTCACTGGAGGGATGGCGCGCCACACCTTGCCGTACGGGGGGATCAGCTTTCGCACCGCACGGCGATCAGTGGGGTCTATCGCCCCCAACTGAGTAAGGAGGTCGCCTCCCACACGCTTCGGACGCTCTAAGATGGTTG
>JBBIQJ010000093.1:0-9773 GCA_037442385.1 Armatimonadota bacterium | reverse complement strand
AAGAGAAATGACAAACATCAGCGGACGCGGTTCCCGCGTCCTGTTCAGCGAACCCCCCTCTTCTTTGCGACAGAGCGGCTTCAGCCGTCGGAGACAACTGGGGGTACACGAGCGAGTGGTTCCTGCTGGTTGACCCTGAGTCGGACTACCTGGTGCGAGAGGCAGTGCTTTTTGACGGAGGCGAGCCGTTTTTTCACTTTTAAACATGGGGGCAGCTCAAGACTGATGGCGCTGTGATTGCCAGAACCGCGGAGCGCCGAGTCAAGCCAAGAGTGCCTTACGAGGAGATAAGATAGAATTCACGAAGGGCGAATGGCCGTTTTGCGAGGCGCTTTATGCGGAGGTGCCTCAGGCGCTCTTGAACCCTCCTGATGACACGCGTATTGATGACTATCGGTTCTTCGGGGAGCTTTCGCTTTCTTTCCCCGATCGACCGAAGCGAGAGCGACTAAACTGTGGGCGTTAGCCCCATCCGCTGCCACAGCAGGTCTACTGCCTGCTCGGCGGTGTCGGCGGTCGGGACGGCGAGCGTCTCGCCCCGCAGGCTGAACTGCCATGTGTCCACCAGCACGAGGGGCTTGCCCATCCGCAGGGCGAGCGCAATCTCGGAGAGCGTGCCGTAGCCGCCGCCAATCGCAATCAGCCCGTCGCTGACCGCCACATTCAGATAATTGCGTCCTTCGCGTAGTCCCGTGAAGAGCGCGACCTCAATAAAGGGGTTCGGGGGCGACTCGTGTTCATTCGCGCCCGGCAGAATGCCAATCGTCAGCCCGCCTGCTTCGCGCGCACCCTCCGCCGCGGCGGTCATTACGCCCGTCATGCCGCCACACACCAGCACCGCGCCCCGCTGGGCAATCAACTGCCCCACGCGCTTCGCCAGCGCGTACTGCTCTTCGGTACACACTGAACCGCCCATCACGCCCACAATCAAGCGGTAAGTGCGTTTCATACCCGAAGAATCAGCAGGTTCGTGCGCTCGGCAGTCGCAAAGTGATACGACACGCTCCCCAGTGAAAGCCGCTCCAGCAGCGAATGCCCCTTCGCGCCCATAATCATCAGCGACGAGTCGGTCTCACGCATCACCTCGCACAGGGACGGAATGGTGGGTCCTTCCACCACCACCGATTCACAGCTCAGGTTGAGCGGACGGAACTTTTCGCATACCTGGCGGTTGCGCTCATGCAGGTGTTCGACAATCCAGTCGCTGCCCGATTCGGCAATCGCGGGCGCGCCGCGTGTGAGCAATCGGAGCGTTTCCTCGTCCATCTCGAAGGCGGTCGCAATCGCAATCCGCTTAATGCCTGTGGGGGCGAAGGCAAGGAGCTGGTCGGCACAGCGCAGGTTATATTCGGAATGGTCTGTGGCAAACACGGCGTGCAGGGGGGGGGCGGTAGGTGGGGGTGCGTGCGCAATCAGCAGGCTCTGCGTGGCGTGGGCGAGCGCCGCGCGCATCACACTACCCACGAAGAACGCTTCCAGCGTCCGCTTGTGCGAGCCCCCAATCGCAATCAGATCTGCCCCTGTTTGCTCGGCGCAAGCCAGCACCTGCGTACTGGCTTGACCGTGGCGGATCTCAGTGGTAGCGGGAATCTCGTATTGCGCCAGTTCCTGATGTACCTGCTCCAGTCGTGCGCGGGCTGCTCGCTCGGCGTCCGCCATCGTCTGCGCCATCACTTCCGGCGGAAAAGGGGCAATCACGCCGATTAGCGGAGGGCGCGGCGACTCTATCACCGAGACCAGAACAACCTCCGCCTCTCGAAAACGCAACGCCTTGAGCCATTCCAGCGCTGGCTGATACGCGCCTTCTAAATCGACACCCAGTACGATTTTCATTCCTGTTGCTCCTCATCCAGAACCTGTCGCACCTTCGCCGCCAGTTGCGACGGCGTGTAGGGCTTGGGCAGAAAATGCACGCCCGAATCCACCACGCCATAGTGAACAATGGTGTTCTCTGTGTAGCCTGATACATAGAGTACCCGAATTTGGGGTTGGAGGCGCGTTACGATCTCTGCCAGTTCACGCCCACTCATGACAGGAAGCACTACATCGGTCACCAGCAGGTCGACTCTGTGTTCCCCTGCCAGCTGGAGCGCTTCAGCAGGGGTCGCGGCTTCCAGCACGGTGTAGCCACGCGCACGGAGCGCCTCTGCCGCCACCGTGCGCACATCCGCCTCGTCTTCCACCAGCAGAATCGTTTCGGAGCCGCGCTCCACTGACGCGGCAGGAGGCGTTGTCAGCACGGGCACCAGTTGCTCGTGCGCCGCGCGCGGGAGGTAGATTTTAAAAGTTGTACCGCGCCCCTCTTCACTGTAGACCCAGATGTGCCCCCCCAGCTGCTTGACCACACTGTAAACAATCGCCAGTCCCAACCCCGTGCCCTGCCCCTGGGGCTTGGTGGTGAAAAACGGCTCGAAAATCCGTTTCCGGAGACTGGGCGACATGCCAACCCCTGTGTCGGAAACGGAAAGCATCACATACTCGCCTGGCACGACCTCGTAGTGCCTGCGGGCATACTCCTGATCCAGCACCACATTCTGGGTTTCTACGGTCAGCACACCTCCCTGCGGCATCGCGTCGCGGGCGTTCAGAAAAAGATTTGTGAGAACCTGTGTGAGTTGAGAGGCATCGCCCTCCACCAGCCACAGGTCTTCTGCCAGAAAAGTTTGCACACGAATAGTGGCGGGAAGCCAGCTCCGGGAAAACTGGAGCGATTCTTGCACAATCGCGTTCAGTTGAAGAGTCTGAATCTGCATCGGCTGGCGCCGCGCAAACAGGGTCAGCTGACGTGTGAACTCCGAGGCTTTCTCCACGCCGCGGATGGCGCTTTCCAGATAGTGATAGGCGCGGTGCTGGGGGGCTAACGCGCTTTGCGCCAGTTCGATGTAGCCCAGAATCGCGGTAAGCATGTTGTTGAAATCGTGCGCCACACCCCCTGCCATCTGCCCAATACTCTCCATGCGCTGTGCCTGCAGCAGCTGCTCGCGAACAATCTGGAGTTCCTGCTCCATCCGCATGCGCTCGATTTCGCTGCTGGCGCGCGCCCCCACGCTTTCCATTACCTCCAGCAGTTCAGGCGCATCGGGCAGAGGGTTTAACCCACACACCCACAGGATGCCCATGGAGCGTCCGCGTGCATCCCGCAAAGGGACGCCTGCATAGCTTTCTGCTCCCAGCGCTTTGAGTTCCTCATCATGGGGGAAGAGACTTTGCACCGAACGCGCACAAAGACAGGCGGCTTTATTAACCACGCTCTCACACGGCGTGTTTTCCAGTGTGTAATCAAACGGCGCTTGCCAGTTGTCTTTAGACCAAAACGCCAGCCCACGCGCCTTGTTGGGTTCCACCAGCTCGCCCACATAGGCGCATTCGACTCGTAGAAGCGACGCCAGTTCTCGCACCAGCGTCCGCAGATACGCTTCTCCCGTGAGGCGTGCTGTGCTGGGCACCAGCTGCGTCAGAACGCGCCACGCCAGGCGCACACCAGTTAAATCGGCAAATAGCATTCGAAACAGCTGGGGTTCCTCGAAGAAAGCGGCTGCCCCCTCAATAATACACCACGCTCCTGAAGCAATCCGTACATCGAAATCAACAGGCTTTTCGCCGAGCAATCCGTCAAAGTACCGTCGAACCTGCTCTGGAGGGTTCAAGCAAAGGTCATAAAAGGTCATCTGTTGAAGAACCTCTGGCTCGTACCCCAGAATTTCCAGCGCCCGCTGGTTGGCACGGTAAATCTGAAGGCTGTCAGGGACTATCAACAAGACCCCCACATTCGGCAAATTGAAGAAGGGCGACTGCGCCAGCGCTTCACGCGCACGCTCTATCGCGTCCATCAGGAATCAATTTCTCAGAAAAGGCTTTAGATTCCTGCTTAACCCGCGGGTCTTTTGACGATGCGGGTGAACATCATCGTGCGTGAGGCGTCTATAGCCTACGGAGGTACGAACGACCATGCGAAATCTATGGATTTGGACGAGTGTTCTGGCGTTGGCTTTCGCCGCGACCGCAGCGGTTCAGGCACAGCGCCGCGGCGAAGGACAGGGACGCCCACAGCCTCAAGCGGGTCAACAGGAGCGCCCGGGCATGCGCATGATGCAGGGGCGCGGAATTGCTGGCATGCTCCTGATGCGTCCCGATGTCCAGCGTGAACTCAACCTGACCGAGCAGCAGAAGGCGAAAATCAACGAGATGCAACAGGCGATGCGCCTCGCGATGCAGGAACTGCGCAGCCTGCCTCCGGACCAGCGACGCCAGCGGATGGAGGAAATTCGCCAGAAGAATGACCCGACCACCGTGTTGACCGACGCCCAGAAGAAGCGCCTGCGCGAACTGGAGCTCCAGTGGCAGGGTCCGATGGCGCTAATGAACCCTGAAGTCGCCAAAGAGGTGGGGTTGACGCAGGAGCAGCAAGCCAAAATTCAGGGCATCCTGCAGGAGCAATTCCAGGCGATGCGCGGGCAGTTCCAGCAGGGCGGCGGTCGCCCCGACCCGCAGGCGTTTGAAAAAGCACGCCAGGAAATGGAGAACAAGATTCTTGCTGTGCTGACCCCTGCCCAGCGCGAGAAGTGGAACCAGATGCTCGGTAAGCCCTTCCAGTTCGAAGGCGGGCGCGGTTTCGGCCCGGGATTCGGGGGACCGCGCGGCGGATTTGGCGGTGCAGGCGGTCAGCGCCGCGGCGGACAGGGCTTCGGACAGTAAACCGTCTTACCTCCTCAAGCGAACACCGGCAGTGCAGCCCCCCTCGTGGGGGTTGCACTGTTTAAGGAGGCTATCCCTCCTCTTCTGGAAGCGCGATTAATCCCTCGATAAAAGCGTCGGGGTCAAACGGCTCCAGGCAGTCGGCTTTCTCGCCCGTGCCGATGAGTTTGATGGGAATGCCCAGTTGCTGGCGGATGGTCAGTACGGCGCCCCCACGGCTGGTGCTGTCCAGTTTCGTGAGAAGAATCCCCGTGATGGGCAGGGCGCGCGCGAACTCTTCCGCCTGACGAATGGCGTTCTGCCCTGCCACAGCGTCCAGCACCAGCAGCACTTCGTCCGCAGGACGCCCCAGCGCTTTCTCCGTAACGCGATAAATCTTTTTGAGCTCTTCCATCAGGCGTGCGGCGGTGTGCTGGCGTCCTGCGGTGTCGGCAAGCACATAGTGGTAGCCGCGCGCTCGCGCCGCCTGAATTGCATCGAACACCACGGCGGAGGGATCCGCGCCCTCTTTATGTTTAATCACTTCTGTGCCGAGCCGGTCTGCCCAGATTTGCAGCTGGTCTATGGCAGCGGCGCGAAAGGTGTCGCCTGCTGCCAGCAACACGCGCTTGCCTCGCTGTTGGAGCCAGTAGCCCACTTTAGCAATGCTGGTGGTCTTACCGACGCCGTTCACCCCCACGAACAGGTAGACCGTGGGCGGGGTAGGGCTTTCGTTCAGGGGCGCAGGTTCGCCCAACCACTCTTTGAGGATACTGTGCAAGCACGCCTTGACATCTTCCACCTCGCGCAGGCGCTGGGCGCGCGCCTCTTCCCGGAGTTGCTCCAGTAGGGTCTCCACCGCATGCACATTCACATCGGCGGCAATTAGCGTCTCTTCCAGCTCTTCCAGAAGCACTTCGTCCACACCGCGTCGGCTGAGCGCCTGCCCCACGCGCTTGAGCCAGTCCTTGAAAATCCCTAGTCGCATAATAAGAGTCTACCTGACCCGTTCAGCGTGCGCCTGTGCCGTAGAGTCGGTCGCCGAAGTCGCCCAGACCGGGCAAAATGAACTTGCGCTCGTTCAGCCCCCGATCCAATGAGGCGGCGACAATCCGCACCTGCGGGAACCGCTCGTTCAGCAGGCGCACGCCCTCAGGCGCCGCCACCACACAGATATGCACAATCTCTTCCGCGCCTGCATTCACCAGCACTTCCACTGCCTGCGCCGCAGAGCCGCCTGTCGCCAACATCGGATCCAGCAAGAGCACACGGCTGTTATCCAGTGGGGGGAGTTTACAATAGTAGGCGCGGGCGATGGCGGTCTGCTCGTCGCGCTCCAGCCCGATATAGCCGACGCGCAGGTCGGGAAAGAGCTCGGTCAGCGCTTCCAGCATGCCCAGCCCTGCCCGCAAAATCGGCACGGCGACAATCGCCTTCGCCAGCGAGTAGCCCTCCGTAGTCTCCAGAGGGGTTTTGACGGGATGGGTGCGCACAGGCAAGTCGCGCGTGGCTTCTATCGCCAACAAAAAAGTGAGCTGACGCGCGAGCATGCGGAATCGGGCAGGCTCGGTACGCTCATCGCGCAGCTGGGTCAGGATATGTTTCACCAACGGGTGCGACACAATCTCTATCTGCATCGGCGTTCCCTCCTTAGGATGGGGCGAGGCGTTGTGGCGAGATTATACCTCGCGGTGAGGTACAATTGAAGCGTGCGTGCCATCGCCAAGTTCCTCGCGTTGTTGCGAATCTACATCGAGGACAGCCTTGCCTACCGCGCCAGCGCCTTCATCTGGATGTTGACCGATGTTATCCACTGCCTGGTGATGCCGCTGGTATGGCTTTCAGCATACAATGGCAAAGCGGTGATTGGAGGCTATCACCCTGGCGAGATGGTGACCTACTATGTGCTGATGGCGTTCGTAACGAACTTTATCGTGAGCCATCTGATGTGGGACCTTTCGTGGGAGATTAAGGAGGGCGTGCTGTCGCAGTGGCTCCTGCGTCCGGTGCCTGTGGGCTGGATGCTGTTTGCCCGCAACCTGTCGTGGCGGGCGATGCGGATGGTGCTGTTTCTGCCGATGGCGGCGCTGGCGCTGTGGTATTATAGTCGATTCACCGCATTAAGCCCGCTTCATCTGGGGTGGGAGTTCTGGTTGAGTGTGTTTCTGGGGCATCTGGTGTCGTTCTGGGTAGCGTATGGGCTGGCGTGTCTGGCGTTCTGGCTGCAGGAGGTGCAGAGCGTCTTTTCGCTGTACTATGTGCCGATGTTGCTGCTGTCGGGCTGGGTGGCGCCGATTGCACTGATGCCCGCGTGGCTCCAGACACTTGCCAGTATTATGCCGTTTCGCTACACGACCGCCGTGCCCACCGAGATAGCGCTGGGCAAGCTCACAGGGGAGCTGATGTGGTCTCACATCGGGATTCAGGCGCTGTGGGTGCTGATGGGGATGGGGTTGACTGCCATTCTCTGGCGTGCGGGGTTACGCCAGTATACGGGGGTGGGCATGTGAAGCGGCTGCGCTTCTACTGGAACCTCTACCGCGCGTTTCTGCGTACAAGCCTCGTGCGCGAGATGGAGTTCCGCGCTAACTTCTGGGCAAAGATGTTTTACAACGCCATCTGGCTGGGCTTCTTTCTGGTGACTCTGAAGGTTATCTATCGCCACACGGAGTCTATCGCGGGCTGGACGGAGGCGGAGGCGCTGATGCTCGCCGCAACGCTTTATTTTATTGACGCGTTGATTGCCACCTTCTTCTACTTCGGGCTGTCGGAGCTACCCACGATGGTGCGTCAGGGCACGCTGGACTTCGTGCTGTTCAAACCCGTCGACTCGCAGTTCTGGATTTCCCTGCGGCGGATTAATCTCGACCAGCTCGGCTCCTTGGTGGTGGCGGTGCTGCTGGGGATTTACGCCCTGTTTCGGCTGGAGTATATGCCCTCGCTACTGAATGTGGCAATCTATTTCGGCATGGTGTTCACCGGGGCGCTGATTTTCTATTCCTTCCACTTTATGATGATGACCCTGAGCATCTGGCTGGTGCGGGTGGAGAATCTGTGGGTATTATCGGAGGTGTTTACGCAAATTGGGCGCTTCCCGACGGATGTGTTCGATGCGGTGTTGCGCCGGGTGTTCACCTATATGTTGCCTGTGGCGTTTCTGGCGACGATTCCGACGAAGGCACTGCTGGGCAAGGCGTCGCCTGCGTTTCTGGTGTTTGCGGTGGTGTGGGGTGTGAGCTTTTTTATTGCGGGGCGCGCGTTCTGGCGGTTTGCCCTGCGCAGCTACACCAGCGCCAGTTCTTAGTTCACAACCCCTCGTTTTGTTTCGGCGATTAACCAGTCCACGACCGCTTTCAGGTCGCCGCCAGAGTCTTCATACACACGCAGTTGCTTATCGGCGCTGGTACCCTCTTTAAGAATGCGTCGGGCGCGCTTTGCCTCCTCCCAGCAGCCCAGATGCTCGGCGTAAGGGCGTATTAGCGCCAGCAACTCTTCGGCAAGCTCTTCGAAAGGCACTTTCTTGCCCAGTCCGAAGTCTATCAGCTCCCCGTGGATGCCGTGTCGCACGGCGAGCCACTTGTTTTCGCGAATCAGGTCGCGATGATAAATGCGCCACGAACGGTTGCCCAGCCGCAAGTCCACCAGAAACGCCACCAGCGACTGGATGAGCGCCACCAGGCACACCGTATCGTCTATGGAGGTGCAAATATCGCACACACGAAACTCCAGCGTCTTGTACTTAGGGTGTGGGCGCACATCCCACCATACTTTGGTGCGGTCGTCGATCACCCCCACGCGCTCTAAGGTACACATAAACAGGTCATAATCGGCGTAGGAGGCGAACGAGTCGGGGATTCCTGTACGCGGCAAGTTCTCAAAGACCACACTGCGGTAAGATTTCAGCCCAGTGCGGCGCCCATCCCAGAAGGGGGAACTGGTGGAGAGCGCCAGTAAGTGAGGCAGAAAATAGCGCACCTGATTGAAAATATCTATGGTGAGTTCCAGGTCGCCGATGCCCACATGCACATGCATGCCGAAGATTAGCAGGCGTCGGGCGATATCCTGCATGTTCTCTTCGAGCGCTTTGTAGCGCAGGCGCGGGGTGATGCTCTGGTCGACCCAGCGCGAAAACGGATGGGTGCTGGCAGCCACGATATGCTTGCCCTGCGCTTCGGCAATTTCGATCAGGGCGCCTCGAAGCCGCTGCAACTCGCTCCGTACCTCCTGAACCGTCTGACAGATGCGGCTCCCCACTTCTATCTGCGACTCCATGAACTCCTCTTTCACCTGATCCTGCAGGCGTACACGCCCGTCAGGCAGGATTTTGGACACATACGAGTCGAGTGCGCGGGTCTCGGCGTCCACAATCTGATACTCCTCTTCCACGCCCAGAGTAAGCGGAATCCCTTTGAACATGAGAAATCCCTCGCCTTGTTAATTTTATGCGAACTGGAGAAAATCCTGCCTCTGGGATCAGGAAGCGCCGTTTGCCGAGAGATTCTGTGGTATAATTCACTGAGGTGAAACAGTTCACTGGGCTAAGCCAGATAATCTGGAGGCGAATCATGCGAGATATCTATGTGAAAGGATGGAGCCGTATGGTGACTGCATGGGCTGGGACATTGCTGGCGACAGCGCTTTCGGCGCAGAGCCTTACCTGGTTGGGCACGCTGGGGGGCAGCTGGAGCTATGCCTACGATGTCTCCCCTGACGGGCGGGTGGTTGTCGGGGTGGCTCAGGACGGGAGCCTTCAGCCTCGCGCGTTTCGCTGGGTTCGCGGGGCAGGCATGCAGGATTTAGGCACGCTGGGAGGCACAAGCAGCGAGGCGCGCGCTGTTTCGGGAGATGGGGCAACCGTGGTCGGAATTGCGATGGACGCCAGCGGACGATGGCGCGCCTTTCGCTGGACCATCAGCAGCGGCATTGCAGATATGGGCACGCTGGGCGGGGAGTGGAGCGCGGCGCTTGCTATAAGCCGTGACGGTTCCGTCCTCGCGGGCTGGTCAGATGATGCCGCTGGGCGCGTCCGTCCCTTCATCTGGAACGCCTCTGAGGGGATGCAGGACCTGGGCACGCTGGGCGGCGAAGTAGGAGCCGCC
>JBBIQJ010000092.1:0-9823 GCA_037442385.1 Armatimonadota bacterium | reverse complement strand
GTGGGGGCAGCCCTGCGTACCATTGCTGGTAGATCTGCTGCCACTGGCTCAGGCTGGCTTCCAGTTGCTTCTGATAGGTGGGCAGGTCTTTGAGGAAGTCGCGCGCCTCAAAAATAAAAGGCGAGATAAACGCCACCGAAGCGTACACCACCAACGCGATAAACCCGATCACCACCCCCAGGCTCACCAGCCCGCGCCAGAACACAGGCGTTACACCAGGCGGGCGCCATCGACAGAGCCAATCCACCACGGGAATCAGTAGATAGGCAATTGCGCCGCAGACGAACATGAGGCTCACCACGCTGCGAACCGCCCAGAGAACATAGAGCGCCAGCGCAATCAGCCCCAACATGCTCAGCAGCCAGAGAACACGCGCCGCCCAATCGCCCGCAGGATTCGGCACAGGACGCTCCATGAGTATCTCACGATTATACCCGTCTAACCGTGCTGGCTACCCCGAACGGCGTCATCCACTACACCTATGACAGCTGGGGCAACCTGATTGAGCAGGCAGGCAACACGCCCAATCTCTTCACCTGGAATGGGGCGTATGGGTATGAGTTTATTCCGTTCACAGGGCTGTACCATGTCGGCGCCCGCGAGTATGACCCCCGCACCGCCCGCTGGCTGCAGCGCGACCCGATTGATGTGGCAGGCGGACACCCGAATGTGTATGTGTATTGTGGGAATGATCCTGTCAACTACAGCGATTCAGACGGAATTAGTGAAGATCCTGGTGGTCCGAAAGGTAGTGTCCGATATTCTGTCACAGCTTTCATTCCTGTCCAGACAGTTGTGGGGCCAGGTGGCGTCTGCTTCAAGGGAGATAATCGCCGCTTCTCTCCAGACTCACCCCGATATAGAGTGCAAATTGCCTTTGTCGCATACAAAAATAAAGAGGGCAAGCTGAATGTCGATTTCAAAAACGCACAAGTGGGAACAACTGAAGTAGTTGACAAACAGGGTAGAGTAATATGGAAGGGCAAAGCTAACGCGACGGTCGGTCCTAATCTCATAGATCAAAAGCCTGTTGTCATGCCTCGAAACGACGGAGGGGTTGACGTGATTTTGTCATTCACTGCCTCCAATCCTTACTATCCTATGTCGCCTCCGATATCTTTTAGAGCTACTTTTCGACTGGATAAAGAGGGGCGAATTATTTCCTTCTCAGGCTTCCACTCAGCCTATCCTGCCTTTGAGATATGGCAATATACAGGAGCAAAATATAGCAGAGGTAACTCTGAAGCATGTGCTACGATGCTGTATGGCTTCGATCCAACCATCAAAAATCCATCGGCAACTCCTTGGGATTTGCTCGGAAGGGTATACTTCAGGAGATGAAGATAAAGGCATTCCGATTTATTGGGAGCTTGCTCATTTACTGGATTGTCTGGAACGCTATAGCTGCTTTATTGTGGTCAGTAAAGGAGTTCCTTCTCAAAGGTTCACCTGACACACTTTCTCATCTCATCCTGTGGCAGATGTGGCTGTTGCCAAAAGTCTGGTGGTCGGGTTTCATCGGCTATGGATTGCTGCTATTCGCCCTGCTCCACTGGGCAAGTTTAGAACTGCTGTGGCGTGAGGATCGGCACCATGTGGTGCAACTCTCGGTCGGGATTGGGCTGCTTGCAGGGATTTTGCTGGTGGGCTTTTTCGTTCTCTTTCTCGCGCCCGAAGAAATCCTCACCACTGAGCGGGTTATTCGTCGGGGCGATGCGCTCTGGTTGGGTGTGGTGCTGCGGGAGTATGGATGGGTGCTTCTGGTCTCCAGCGTGCTAACGGGATACGGTGTGGGTCTTTTCTGGCGGTACTTTCGGATGGAGGAAGCGGATGGCAGATGACACCCTGTCGCGGGAATAGTATCTTCCCGCCAACACGCGCTACTATGTGATAGACGGCTTGGGGCATGGGCGGGCGCTGGTCTCTCCCAGCGGCGTTATTACTGACCGCTACACTTATGACAGCTGGGGCAACCTGATAGAGCAGGCAGGCAACACGCCGAACCCCTTCACCTGGAACGGGGCGTATGGGTATGAGTTTATTCCGTTCACAGGGTTGTACCATGTCGGCGCCCGCGAGTATGACCCCCGCACCGCCCGCTGGCTGCAGCGCGACCCGATTGATGTGGCAGGCGGGCACCCGAATGTGTATGTGTATTGTTTGAACAACCCTATTAACCTGACAGATCCTGCCGGCTTAGGACCTGTAGATGAAGACCTGTCAGAGCTGATTCATTTCCTGTTGGACATCATCGGATTCTTTCCTGGGGCGGGAGAGCCGGCGGATCTGGCTAATGCGGGATTGTATCTGGCGCGGCTGGATATCAAGAACGCGCTGATTTCAGCGGCTGGGGTTATTCCTGGATTAGGGGATACGCTGAAGCTGGGTCGGTTTGCCCGCCATATCAGTCGGATACTCGGACTGAATATTGGGGATGTAGCCAAGTTCTGTGGGCGCTTGATAGAAGCTGCAGGAAAGGTAAGCAAGTACTTGGGAGAATATGGTAAAGTAGGCGGTCATCATATTTTTATCAAGTCTGCATTTACAGGACATCCAAACTACGACCCAGAAAAAGCCCTGTCTATTTCGCATGCATATATGAAAGAAAGAGGATGGGATCATGCTAGAATTACGGGTGCACAAAGACGTCTCATCAGCCAAATCTCAAAACAGAAGGGTAATCTCTCTTTCTTGGATCATATTCGCATCGCATATCAGTCGCTACTTGCGGGGGGTGTTCCAGTAGAGGAGGCAGTTGCCATCGTGATTTACGCCACTATCGATATGCTGAGGTGTGGTGTAATCGAGCCAGTACGCATTCCTTGGAGGTAAGGTATACTAAAGGGGGCGCTGACCATGCTACCAGCATGCCAACAGGTACAGGAAAAGTTAGGAACCACCTTTATCAAGTATGCGCGTGATAGCGCTATATACAGGGGTCAGGGTCTGATTGAGGGACTTTACAACCACTTTGATTCTGACAGAGAGATATTCGAGGCTATCGTCTCAGCTTTCTCCGTGTCTGAGTTTATTGATTTGCACCAACTCATCGTGCGAGTTGTAGACCGCGCCTTGTTCAACTGTTTCCATCTGTTCCAGAGCACTGACGAAATCCACTTCTTAATCTCCTTAGAAGGGGCTGACGAGCCTGTAAACATAAAACGTTGCTTTCCAGACATGCCCCAGTGTGTCTTTGGCACGAATAATCCGGGCTGGATCGCTCAGTATAGCTCGTATGTCTATCCCTACGCCCGAGCTGAGGATGCCATGTCCCTGCTGGATTACAGAAAAGCTCCTGTTGCGCCGCTGCAGATGCCGTCGCTGCCTGCATTCCCTGATCCCAGCGTAGAATGGCATGGACGTACCGCCCAACAACAAGAGGCGCTGGACAAGTTTGGGTTCTGGCTGATGCGCGTGGTGCGGGATAAGACGATCGATGAGTGGCTGAGTGTGATGGCGGGGTACGAGCCGCCTGATGTATGGCTGGCGATGCAGGCGCGCAGTCTGCTTGAGGGCTGGGCGGAGCGGCTGCAGCGGGTACAACGATTGGAAGAAGATGTAATGATAACCGTTCTGCTGGAGGCGATTGATACTATGCTGCACGATGCGTTGTACGATATAGATGCGCGTGAGGAGTATAGGATAGCGGTGAAGACTTCAAGAGGGTGGGTGGCAGATTTGACGCGCGTGCCGATGTTGGTGAACCTGGCAGCCGAGTTGTTCGGGGAGGATGGTTGGATTGCGCGGTTTAGTCGGTATCCGCGCGCGTGGGTGGATAGGGAATGAGGGGGCTTGCTTGGGGCTACCCGACACATCGACGGCAGCTGGGGCAACCTGATAGAGCAAGCAGGCGACACGCCGAACCCCTTCACCTGGAACGGGGCGTATGGGTATGAGTTTATTCCCTAAGCGTTTGTCTTCCCGTCGCACCCACGAGTGAGGGTACACTCTCAGTGCTTGCAGGCAAGGCATTCAGGCAGGATATCGGTCATCCGTTTGACCTGCCTACCCCTGCCTGCAGGCGCAACAGGCGGTGAGAGCGATGCCTTTCAACTGGTTCTTGCGGAGACAATCTCAGTCGAAGCGAGTGAGTGAGGAAAGCCGTAATCCAGAGGTTGTGAGTTTTTGGCGTGAGCATGGGGTTATCAGTTATGCCTTGACATTCCCTGATGACTACCACAGGGAAACCTTTTTCAGCCAGCTGCCTGAACACCTGCTGTCCAGCGGTCTGGCGTGGTGCTGGCAAAGCGGGCGCGACGCCCCGCTGGCGCCCGATTCGCCCATTCAGTATCTTCCCGAAAAACGCCCCCTGACCCGCTTGACTCGGGATAACAAGCAAGAACTCTCCGATGAGTTTCGGGAACGCGACATAGAGGGCTACGGACGATTCATTACGATTATTGGCTGCGACATGGAAGCGGTAGAAACGCTTCTGGATGTGAGCCAGATGAGGCAAGCGCTGAAAGCCTTCGCTGACACCGAAACGCCGCCTGTACGCATGGTACTGAACCAGATTACCGACAGCGCCGCGGTGCATATTTTTGTGCCCCATCGCCCCGTGCAAGCAATTCAGAATCTGCTGTGGGTCTTTGAGATTCCAACATGGGTGCGTCAGGTGCGCCCCTATCGGCAGCTTTGGGGTGCTAAATTGGAGGAAGTACCTCTGATCACTCACGAGGGTGAGATACTCTAACCAGACGCCCGGCAGGATTCTTAACCGCGCAGTCGAAAAATAGAGGTGCGATGAATCGTCTGGTCATTCACAGTCCGGCGGATGGGAGTCTGGTGGGGGAGATACCAATCACTCCCGTAGAGGCGATTGAGGGGGTTGTGCAACAGGCGCACGCGGCGTATCTGGAATGGCGCGAGGTGCCCCTGCGTGAACGCGCCGAAGCGATGCGCCGTCTCCGTCGCCTGATTGCGCACGAGCGCCACCGAATTGCCGAACTGGTCGCCCGCGAGCAGGGCAAGCCCGCCATCGAAGCGATGATTGTGGAGCTGTTCCCGCCGATTGATATGGCGACCTATTTGATTTACGAGGGGGTGCGTTTGCTGGCGCCGCGCAGGGTGCGCTCGCGCAATCCGTTTATGGCGGATCGGCGCTGTACCTATTTTTTCCATCCTTATGGCGTGTGGGCGGTGATTGCACCGTGGAACTACCCCTTCACCCTGCCAGTGGTGCAGATACTCGCGCTGGTGTTCACTGGGAATGCGGTCGTGTTGAAGCCGTCGCCGCTAACCCCTCATGTGGGCGCGCTGATTGGGGAACTCTTTGAGAAGGCGGGACTGCCAGAGGGGCTGGTGCAGGTGGTGCAGGGCGGCGCGCCGCAGGGCAGCGCTTTGATTCAGCATCCGCTCACGCGCGGGGTGGTTTTCACAGGGAGCGTGCCCATCGGTAGAAAGGTCGCCGAGCAGGCAGGCGCGCTGGGCAAGAAGATGATTCTGGAACTGGGCGGCAAAGACCCTGCGATTGTGCTACGCGACGCCGACCTTGAACGCACGGCGCGCGGTATCGCATGGAGCGCGATGGTGAACGCAGGACAAACCTGCGCTTCGGTGGAACGGGTCTATGTGGAGCGAGCCGTCTATGAGCCGTTTCTGGAGGCGTTGCGTGCGGAGCTGGCGAAAATTCGGGTGGGGCATCCGATGCAGTCGGATGTGGATATGGGACCCGTGATTGCCCCCTTCCAGCGTGAGCGTGTGCAGGCGCATGTGGAGGACGCCTGCGCGAAGGGCGGGCGTGTGCTTTATGGGGGGCGTGTGTTGAGCGAGCTGGGTGAACTCTACTACGCGCCGACCCTGATTGCCGACGCGAACGAAACCATGCTCGGCATGCAGGAAGAGACCTTCGGACCGCTGGTGATGGCGCAGCCTGTAGCGGATGCGGAAGAGGCGATACAACGCGCGAACGCAAGCGCCTTCGGGCTGACCGCTTCTATCTGGACCCAGGATCGCGCACGAGCACACGCATTTGCCCCGAGGTTGGAGTGCGCTTCTGTGAGCGTTAACTCGCATATTGTTGCCTATGGCGATTCCTACGGCACATGGGGCGGGTTCAAGGATTCGGGCGTCGGGCGCACGCATGGCGAGTTTGGGCTGTACGAGATGGTGCAGGTGCAGTATGTGAGCGAGGTCTATTCGGGCAAGCCTGAGCTGTGGTGGTATCCCTACAGTGAGCGCCTGCGCCGCATCACCGACTGGATGATGGCGCTTCTGGCGGAGCCGAGCTGGCGCGTTGGCAAGCAGACGATGCAACGCCTGATGCCCGAACTGCGCTACCTGACGCGCCACTTCTCCCCCACGCGCACGATGCCCTTGTTCCTGCGCTACCTGCGTTGAGTATTCCAGCAGGGGAAGGGAGTTAGAGCCTCCCCCGTTTTCAGGCGGGGGAGGCATAGCAAGCATTTAGAGGTTCGGGTTCTCTGCGGACGGGTCCTGGTTCAGGCGGATGGTGCGTCCGCCCCCTGAAGGAAAGGTGGGGCGTTGATCCATAAACACAGCGTGGGGGATGTTTTTGGCGTGCCCATCCACGAACGCGACATTCCAGTTTTCAGGGATGGGACCGCCATTCGGCGCCTGCATCGTGTTATGCCACATGGCGAAGGCGTCGAAGAAGAGAATAATCTCCGCTGGACGCGCCACCGCCGCCAGCGACTTCGGGTTCAGCACCCACTGGTTCGGGCTACCGCCGCGCAGGATGTCGGAATAGTTATAGATGAGCCAGGTGTTATACATGTAGTCGTGCCCAAACACCTGGTAATGGCGCAGACCTATTAGCTCGAAAAGGGAGGTCTCGCTGCCGTAGCCCACCACCGTGGTGGAGTCGGAGGGGCAGTACCAGATGCCCTTGACCGTGCGCGACTGCATAGTCTCCTGACGAGTCTGGGCGACGCCCCCTTTGATGTACGGGTCAACAAGCCGGTGGATGTAGAAGGGGTACGGCATGTTGCCGGGCAGCCCCGCAGGGCGCGGTGGGACATTGGCTGGGGTTTGCCCGATAGGCAGGTAGCGCAACCCCACGATATTGTTGCCACCTGCAAGACACTGATTACCGCGTGCGTTAATCCAGCATGCGGTGGTGCGCACCCATGCGTTGCGCATCGCAGGAAGGGTCAGAGGATTGAGCGGTTCCGCGGGACCGCCGGGCACATTGATGCCCATCGGCATCTTCTCGTCATAGTCCTGCACGTACATGATAGCGCCGAGCGCAACCTGCTTGACATTGTTGAGACACTGCGTGCGCGCGGCTGCCTCGCGTGCGCGAGCAAACACCGGGAACAGAATCGCCGCTAAGATGGCGATAATCGCAATAACAACCAGCAACTCAATTAAAGTGAATCCATGTTGCCGTTTCATAAGGAACCCCCTTTGTGTTAGAGTATCTGCCCTTGCCCTTCGTTGGGATTGGGCTGAGCGGGCGGCGGTGTATAAGGCTCAACCTGAGGTTCTGGTGTGCGCATAAAAAACATCCAGCTCACCAGTACCACCAGCAGAGCCACAATCAGCAGTCCGACCGCCAGAATCGGTTTTTCACGGAAGACCTGCATCGTCGCCTCCTTACAAGCATCGGTTCCAGATGAGCCAGCGCGTTTTGGCGGCGTTGAAGTCGCGCAGCTCCTCAGCGTAGGAGCATCCGCCTGGCGGGAACAGGCTGCGGTTCGGAATCACAGCGCCCAGTCGGAACCATTTCACATGCCCATCAGCAAAGCCAAGGTTCAACCCACCGCGGTGGCGTGCCAGAATGGGCGCATAGCCTGCAGTGCCGCTGCGCGCCAGCCCCGTGATCACCTGACGGAACTGGGGTGTGCCTTCACAGCCGCCGAAGGAGTTGTTGTCTGCAGAGAAGCCGAAGCAGTTGCCCCCCTGCTGCGGCGAGCGCCCATTAGCGGTCTCCGCCAGCAGTACGAACTGCGCCGCCTCCTTCAGCATCGCCAGGTTGGGCACCATGATGGTGTTTTCGCCGCTGGGTAGGTCGCCGCCAATCCAGTACCAGCCTGCAATATGCGTGTTGTAGCCGAGCGCAATCCAGCCGCGCATCGCCCAGTCGTCCAGATTAATTTCCGTCGGTGGCTTCTCGCCACTGGGACAGAAGAAGACATCCTTGTTCTTCACATAGGGGCTAATCAGGCTCGCCCAGGTGCGCTTGAGCGGGTCTGGCAAGACGCCGCCTCCAGGTCCCAGCACCACGCGGTTCATCGGCAGGGTCTGCTCGTTGTCCGCCGCGTACATCGCAATCGCACGCGACAGCTGACTCATATTGGAGCCACAGGTCGATTGACGTGCTGATTCACGCGCCTGCGCAAACACCGGGAACAGAATCGCCGCTAAGATGGCGATAATCGCAATCACCACCAGCAACTCAATCAAAGTAAACCCTCTGCCGTAACGCATCATCTAAGCCTCCTTTGTCCGCTCGGTTGTCTGAGCGGGTATCATAATTTACGACGCATCTTTCATAAATCCTGCTACTCTCCTGAAAGCTCAGGAGGCGACGCGGTTTGACAAGCCTGGGGTGGTGTTTTTGGAGAATGTGTCGTTTAGGGTGTGTGCAGGCGCGCGCGGAGGCATGAGCGCGTTGGGAGTTAGCGGCGATCCGAGAACACGAGCAAGCTGTGGGATCAGAGGGTGTTTCTGTTAGATGGCTGAAATCGTTCCTACGAGACAAAGCCGACCGTCGTCGGCTCAAGAGGCACGCGCATCCTGCGCGTGATTGTGGACAGGATGTTCAGGCTACGGAAGCTAGCGCAGGCTGGCTTTGTATATCAGAATCGGCTTCAGCCTCCGGAGAGAAACGCCTGGCGCATTCTTGCTTGCGATGGCTTCTTAGCAGAAAATTCCGTGAAATTTGCCCGAAACTCGAGGCACAACAAGCAGGAGTTTACAGCACCTGTGGAGTATATATCTAACGAGGGACGCCCTCCCTCAATCATAGAGGAGGAGGCGTACTGCTATGAGAAGGTATGGCAGAGGCTTTACGCTGATTGAGCTGTTGGTCGTTATCGCGATTATCGCCATTCTAGCGGCGATTTTGTTCCCGGTGTTTGCACAGGCGCGCGAGAAGGCGCGTCAGACGACCTGTACGACTCACTCTAAGCAGTGGGGACTTGCCTTCATGCAATACATCAACGACTATGACGAGACCTTCCCTCTGAGTTTCGGACTGCAGACTCCTGGGGCGCCTGCCAATATCTGGCAGTATGGTCATCTGGTACCTCCCGACTGGTCCCGTTCCCAGGGGGCACAGGCAGGGCACTTCCGCGGTCTCTCCTCACTGGTTCACTGGGCGAACACCGTGTATCCCTACATTAAGAATCATGGCATGTACGGCTGCCCTTCTGGACCTGAGGTTCGTTTCGGGCCCCTGGACTCCGCGGGCGACTATGCCAACCCGCCAAAGCAACCGGCAGGGGTCAGCTACACGATGAACGGGCTCCTACATAGCTACGCGATGGCGGGCATTGCGCGCCCGTCCCAGCTGCCGCTCTTGTGGGAGGGACGCGGCAAGGCGAAGTCGCTGGGCGTGATTGTGTCGAACCCGGTTCTCCGATGCAGTCCGAACGACCCGCGTCCGTGCCGCTACTTCAGCTGCACCAACGGCAATCCGGGCAACGCCTATCCGATTAGCGCGATGTTTGCGCTCTCGGGCACAATGTGGATTCACAACCAGGGTGCGTTGTTCGTGATGGCGGATGGGCACGCGAAGTGGCGCCGACTGGGCGCTCAGCTGGCACCCGCCAACACCGACTGGCGCGTAGACCCCTACACGGGCTACGACTCCAACGGTTTCCCAGGCTACTTCTGGTGGGACGGCTGCAACGCCTGG
>JBBIQJ010000091.1:0-9873 GCA_037442385.1 Armatimonadota bacterium | reverse complement strand
CGAGGCGATGGTGGTGCAGGAAGGGCGTGTCGTGGCGGTGGGTCCCCGCGCCGAGTTGAGCGCGCGCTATCCCGACGCCCGCAAATGGGTCGCCGACGGGCAGGCGATTACCCCCGCCTTCAACGATTGCCACATGCACATTCTGCCCCTGGGGATTGATCTGGGTAAAGCCGACCTGCGCGGCTGCGCCTCCGTGCATGAGATTCAGCAACGCCTGCGCGACTGGATGGACGCCCACTCAGACGCGGAGTGGGTGCTGGGACGCGCCTACGACCAGAACCTGCTTCCCGGCGGACGCCACATAACGCGCCATGACCTGGACGCCGTGTGTCCTGACCGCCCCGTTTACATCAACCATGTGAGCAAGCACGGGGCAGTGGTGAACACGCGCGCCCTGCAGATTGCGGGCATCACGCGCGAAACGCCCGATCCTGCTGACGGCGTGATTCTGCGCGACGAGTCGGGCGAGCCGACGGGCGTGTTGCTGGAAAGCGCGAGCAACCTCGTTTCCAAACACATGCCCAAGCCCTCCCGCGCGGAGCTGGTGCAGGCGGTGCATCGCGCGGCGCAGGATCTGGCGCGGCGCGGTATCCTGTGCGCTTCGGATGCCAGCACAGGCTGGCACGATCTGGAGGCGGAAGTCGCCGCCTATGCGCAGGCGCTGGAAGAGGGCGCGCCCGTGCGTATGACACTAATGCCCCTCTTTAACGCGGCGAAGCGAGCAGGCTGGTTAGACCACAGCGAGCAGGCAGGCGAAGCCACAGGGTTCAGCCCCCAACCGCCCTCGCCCCACCCGAACCTGCGCTGGGGTGCGGTGAAACTGTTTGCGGACGGCGCTTTCACCACGCGCACCGCCGCCCTGCGACAGCCCTATGCCGACACGCCCACTACCGGCGTGCTGATGTACGAACCCGAGGAACTGATGGAGCGCATTCTAACCGTTCATCGCGCAGGGTGGCAGTGCGCCGTGCATGCGATTGGCGACCGCGCGATTGAACTGGTGCTGGAAGGCTACCGCCGCGCGCTTGAGGAGGTTCCACGCCCCCACCATCGCCACCGAATCGAACACGCGATGCTGATGGCGGACGATCTGATGGACGCGATGCAAGCGCTGGGCGTGGCGGTGGTACCGCAGCCAGAGTTTCTCTGGTGGCTCACCACTGCCTATCTTGCAGGGCTGGGCGAGCGCGCCACCGCGCTGATGCCGTTCTGCAGCTGGGTACAGCGCGGCATCCCCGTCGGGTTCAGTTCCGATCAGCCGGTGGTGCCAGGCGACCCGATTCTGGGCTGGCGCGCCGCCGTAACTCGCACCAGCCGCGACGGCACATGCCTCATGCCCGAAGAGGGCTTAGATCCGCTGACCGCCCTGCGACTGTTTACTGTCGGCGCGGCTTATGCGACTTGCGACGACGAGGTGGGCACACTCGCGCCTGGCAAGCAAGCGCGCTTTATGGTGCTGTCGCATCCGCCTGAGCAGATTGCCGACGTCGACATGCAGGTGATTGCCACCAGCGCCGACCTGCCCGAAGCGTGAGGGGACGGAAATGTACCAGATACTCCTGTTGAACGGACCGAATCTGAACCTGCTGGGCGTGCGCGAGCCGCACCTGTACGGCGCGCTCTCGCTGGAGGCGCTGGTGGCGCAGCTCTCGCAGGAGGCGCAGAGTCTGGGTATCACGCTTCGCCATGTGCAGTCCAATCACGAGGGGACGCTCATTGACGCCATTCACGAGGCGCGCGAGTGGGCGCACGGAATTATCTTGAACGCAGGCGCATATACGCACACCAGTATCGCGCTCCACGACGCTCTGCGCGCGGTGGGTTTACCCGCGATTGAGGTGCATCTGACCAATATCTATGCGCGCGAGTCGTTCCGCCACACCTCCATGATTGCGCCCGCGTGTATTGGGCTCATCAGCGGCTTCGGGGTGGACAGCTATCGGCTGGCGTTGCACGCGCTCAAGGCTTATTTAGACCGTCAGGCAGGGCGCTGAGATTCGTACGCTTCGGCAATCCGCCGCAGAAGGCGCAAGGATTCGCCTTCGGTGAGCTGGGGGTTCTGCAGAGCGCGGTGGGCTTCGGTAAGAGCCTCGCGCAGGGGCGATTCGGGCGGCAAGCTCTGAATCAGCTGGAGCAGGGTCGCGCCGCTGGGCAGCCCCAGCTGGCGGCAGAGTCGTCGGCGCAGGTCTTCCATGATTGTAGCGAACGCAGGCTGCACCGCTTGCGCCGAGGCGTACAGATTCGCCAGCGCGTCCACATACTCGCCCAGCGGGGGATGGCGCGGGCGCTCTGGCAACGGCAAGCCGAACCGCCGCCCCAGAGAGAACATGACAATCGCAGTCAGCACCACCAGATGAGCGAACGCCACACGCAGTGCAGGCGGCGCATAGCCCCAGAAGTCCCGTGGGGTCGCCGCTTCGTCCAGAATGAGGTTGCCCAGCCCCGCGTCGTCAAAGTAAATCACGCCGCCATCAGGCAACACCTGCTTCACAAACGCCAGAAAGAACGCCGCGTTATCCGCCTCGCGCAGCTGTCCGTTGGTGAGCCAGAGCCAGTCGGCGCACTCCAGCACATAGCCGTCGCCGTAGCGCATAAGCGCAACGGTCGCTCCCCCTGCATCGCCAAGTAGCGGTATCCATGGGTACTCCGGGTTTGGCTTCAGCCGCCCGAAATCGCCCATGCGCACGGAGCGAATGCCCGCCATCCAGTCGGGGTTCCAGAGGGGTTTGGCGTTCATAAAGCGCCGCTCTGGCACAGCGAAGGGAGAACGTCCCTTATCTGTGCGCAGGGCTTCGGGCAGGCGTTCGTCGTTCGCCATCAGCACCAGCACGCCGCCTTCCTGAACCCAGCCCTCCAGATACTCAGCGTCCTCTTCCGTCCAGAACTGCATCAGGGAAAGCCCCTCCAGCGAGGCAGGCAGAGGGAAGATAATCAACATATTAGCATCGTCGGGCAGATTCACGAAGGTGCGCTTCAGCGAGCGCACGGTGTAGCCGTTGCGCTCCAGCAGGCGCGCCAGCCCTTTCGCGCCATACTGGTGCTGTCCGTAACTGTAGGGCAGGGGCACAAAGCGCCGGTCATATGCCTCGCCCGCCAGCCGAAACATATAGGTCACCAGCGCGGCGAACAGCAGCACCAGCCCGATCAGCCGCCAGCGCTCCCCTCTACGCATGGGTTTGCCCCCTTATCTTCTGCTGAAGCGCCTGAAAGACCGATTCGAGAGCGCGGTAATCCTCTTCGGTTGCGGGGATGTTGCCGTACCAGATTCGGTCAAACGCATGGGTTTGCCCCCTTATCTTCTGCTGAAGCGCCTGAAAGACCGATTCGAGAGCGCGGTAATCCTCTTCGGTTGCGGGGATGTTGCCGTACCAGATTCGGTCAAACGCAAGGGTGGGCGCGAGCATCAGGCGGTAGGCTTGGGTGAGGAGCGCACGATTTTCAGGCGTGGGCGGCTTGCGCAAACGCTCCAGATGTTCCCAGTTTGTGAGCGCGGGGTCGTAGGCGAGCAATCGGTTCTCGTGGAGCAGGCGCAATACGCCCAGATAGAGCGCGCGCACCGCCAGCGCGTGCTCGCCCGACTGCGCCTTGAGCTGCGCCAGCCGACGCCACTCGTCTGCGCTCAGCACGCGGGCGTCGTCGGGAATCTCTCCACCCGCCAGGGTTGCTTGCGGCGCAGGGCGACGCGACTCGAATCGGCTCATCAGATAGGAAGCGAACAGCGCCAGCGCCAGAATCAGCAACGCAATCACCAGCCACTGAAACACAGGCCCCAGATTCGCGGCGGGCACGCCCCCCACCCGCCCCAAAAGCCGATTTAGCGCCTCCAGCAGGCGCACAAACCCCTCCCGGATGGCGTCTACCACACGCTCCCAGAAGGTCTTCTCGATAATCTCCATATCGGGTTCGGCAAAAATACGCTCCAGTTGCTTTTTGACCGCCTCGCTGGACGGCGGCGCGGCGTGAGCGCGCGCCCATTTGAGATAGACCCCCACCGCCTGCTGCGCCTGCGCGAGGTCGTCGTTACTCAGCGACTCGCGTGCCCTGCGCAGCTGCTCCCGAAGCGGCTGAAAAGCCTCCTGCGGCAAGCGACTCAGGATCTGGTCAGCGCGTTGCAGGGTCTGCTCCCGCGCGATACGCTGTTGGGTGTAGGCTCGGTTCAGCAACGCTTGAACTTCCTGGAGCGCCGAAACCGTGTCGCCCCACGCCCATCCCCCACACGCCCACAGCCCCATACACACCCATAGCAGCCATGCTCTCATCCCTTCCCACCCCGTGCCAGCACCTGCGCAATATCCAGCCCCTCCGCCCGATAGCGCAGGTCAAAATAGAAAAAGAAACTGGTCAAATACATCGCAGGGTACACCAGCGCGAACACGATATAACTCACTATATCCACCAGATTCCCAAAAGTGTTCGCCCAGCGCATATAGAGACCCTGCAAATCCACACCATACGCATAGAGCAGCCCTGCCACAACCAACACGACCAGCCCCAGAAACATATATGCCGACAAATACACAACCCCCTGAAACGCCCAAAACAGCAGGCAGCTGATAAACGCATGCCGAAAGTTTTTCCCAATCAAAGTGAACGCCCGTGAAAACGCGGTCAGCGCGTCGGTTTCAGGCTCAAACAGAATAATCTGCGGCAGGATAATCACCCAGACCGTTGCAACCGCTGTCAAGCTCAGCAGTACAATCGTTCCCAGCAGGTAGTAGAGCATCAGTATTATCAAGGAGACCGTGGGGCCCAGCCCCAGCGTGCCAATCGCTATCGGGCCTGCGACCACTCCAATTCCTGCTATCACGCCAATCACCCCATAGATTAGCCCCAGCACCATGAACGCAAGCAATTGATTCATAATCAGCTGCCCCAATCGGGGGCGCACAGCGTCCCACACCTCGCGTAGAGAGCGCGCAGGCTCTCCCTGCAGGAAGCGATACGCTGCCCATGAGGTCGCCGCTGCCTGCAAGGGCGGTGCAATCATCAAATAGGGCAAGAGCAAGCACCAAGAGCCACACTCCAGAAGACTGGAGAGGGGCATCGGCGAAGGCGTTGCCGTGCGCCATTCGGTGAGAGCGATTGGAATCAGAAACAACACTGTGATAACGGTTGGAATCATGTAAATCAGAACGCTGAGTCGCGCCAGCAGAGAGAAATGCTCCTGATAGAGCGCCACACCGTCGTCGATCATTTCATACGCCGACATCGGGCGCGTGAGCCACTTGAACTCGGAGCGCTGTAGCCCACCTTCCCCCATCGCGGCGGTACGCCAATCGCCGTACACCGAACGCCCTTCCCGTGGTTCCATGAGACGCTTAAATCGTTCGCTTGCGAGGCGGAGGTTCCTGCAAGGGTTGACCGGAAGGGTCCACTTTGGAGAGAACTTCCAGCCGTTCCATGCGTCTTAAGGGGTAAACCATGAGCCTGATTGAGAGTTTTTTGACGGCGCTGGATAGCCTGCGTGCGAATAAGATGCGCACGGGGCTGACGATGCTGGGCGTGATTATCGGTGTCGCGGCGGTGATTGCCATGATAGGCATTGCGCAGGGCGCCCGTCAGGCGACGCTGGAGCAGATTCAGCGTCTGGGCGCGAATGTGCTGACGGTACGCCCTGGTCAGGCGCGCCGCGGCGGCGCGTTTCTGGGGTTCGGCAGCGTGCAGAGCCTCAAAATCAGCGATGGGGAAGCCATCCTCAAAAGCTGCGGGCAATATGTGGCGCGCGTCTCGCCCGAAGTCTGGACCACCCAGCAGGTGAAATATCTGAACCGTAATATGCGCACCAGCGTTTCAGGCGTTACGCCCGAACTGGAGCCGATTCGCAACCTCGTGGTGGAGGACGGGCGCTTTTTCACAGAGCAGGAGGTCAAAACCCTGGCGCGCGTCGCGGTGATTGGGCACACGGTGTGGCAGGAGCTGTTTCAGGGCGGCGCGTGCGTGGGCAAAACCATCCGTATCGGTGGGCAAG
The DNA here is from genome assembly GCA_037442385.1 of Armatimonadota bacterium. Taxonomy (GTDB): domain Bacteria; phylum Armatimonadota; class Fimbriimonadia; order Fimbriimonadales; family GBS-DC; genus LDYB01. The sequence goes on along the minus strand of JBBIQJ010000091.1, from coordinate 3,905 downwards.
CCTACGAGGTTATCGGGCGGCTCGCCTACAAGGGCGACACAGGATTCCGCAGCCTGGATGACCGGATTTATATTCCCATCACAACCTGCATGCGTCGACTGGCGCGCCAGGATCATCTGGACGCACTGAATGTGCAGGCGCGGCGCTCCGACCAGATGTTTGACGCCCAGACCTGTATCGAAGAGACCCTGATGCGCACCCACAACATTCCGCCGTGGGGCGACCCCGATTTCCGTGTGTTCAATCAGGGCGAGTTCGTGGAGACAGTGGAGCAGACCGCGCAGGTGTTCACCCTGCTGCTGGCGGGCGTGGCGCTCGTCTCGCTGATTGTGGGCGGAATCGGGATTATGAATATTATGCTGGTCTCCGTAACGGAGCGCACGCGCGAGATTGGCTTGCGCAAAGCAATCGGCGCCACACGCTTCAACATCCTGATGCAGTTTCTGATTGAGTCGGTGGTGGTGAGCGTGCTGGGCGGCTTGATTGGAATCGGGCTGGGCTACTATGCCGCATACACACTCGCTTCGCAGGCGAACTGGAAGGTGCTGATCCCGATTGAAGGGGTGCTTCTGGCGTTTGGGTTCGCGGCGTTTATTGGGGTCTTCTTCGGGCTGTACCCCGCGTGGCGCGCGTCCCAGCTTCAGCCGATTGAGGCGCTTCGGTATGAGTGAGGCGGGTATAATCTCCCGCAGATATGAACTCGGTTGTTGAAACGGATTGTCGCGCGTCGGTCGAGTCAGCCCTGGCGCAGCTTCCCCCAGGCGTGCCGATGCTGGCGTTGGGGCAGACCGTTTTCTGGGACGAGCCGATGAAGGCGAGCCTGCTGCTGTTCCTGCAAAATAGTTCCCCGCCGCGCCCGTTTCTGTTTGGAGTTCACGACACCGACTATTTCGGTCGCGCCCACACCCGCGCGATTCCACACGATGCGTATGTCGCGGACGGCTTCGCGATGTTGCCCCATAACGACGGCTCCACCCGTGCGTTGTGGGCTTCCGCAGGGGAGATTTCCCAACTGTTCGGCTGTGAAGTGTTCCCGACACGCGAGCAGTTTCGCCGTTTCGGCGGTTCACTGGAACGCCTCGCGCACACCATGCCGAACGGGCGCCAAGCGCTGATCGACCAGCTCACCGAAGCGTGGGGCTGGCGCGGTCTGGTGACCACCGACCCACATCCGCGCCCGATTGCGGAGATGCCTCTCGTAAAGGTGTTGCCTGCTTTAGACGCCCTGCTCCAGTGGGGCTTTGAAGGCACGCTGGAACGCCTCGCAAACCCTGAACAGCGCACCTATGCCCGCTCTCAGGCGGAGCAAATTCGGCGTGCGGTGCATCAGCGGGCGCAGGCGATGCCCGACGGCAACCTTGCTGACCTCTATCGCTACCTCTACCCCGACTTTTTGCGGGCGCTGATCGGCGACATCCCGGAATTCGTGGGATTCACCCGCACTTCGGAACTGCTCCGTTTCAACACCCAGACCGCCCATCTGCCACGCTTTCGGCTGGTAGACCTCTTTGTGAGTCCCGCGACACGCTCCCTCTGTGAAAACGCCTATAACGCCTGCCTCGCGGGTTCCGAAATTTACACGCTGGACCAGTTCGGCGCGGGCGCACTGCCGTTCGACTTGCTGATTCCGAAGGAGGGTCGGGGCACGCTGTTGCTCACGGAACGCTACCTCACGGTGCTGACCCCCGAACCGAAGGTAGCGCGCTTGCAGGAGCCTATCGAATCGGTTGCCCAGCTGGCGGCGGTTGTGGAACAGCACTTCGGCGATGAGTGTGTGCTGGTGGGTAAAGCCATCACGCTCATCAGCATGCTGGCGCACGAGTTTATCTTTGTGTTCAGCGAGCGGGGGTCGCCCTATATTGCGCGCACGGTGGCGATGAACTGCCAGATTCAGCAGGGGTGCGGGGCGCTGAATCTCTATCCGATTGTGCGCGTGCGCTACCCGACATGGGACTCGCTGGCTTCGACGGAATGCGTGGCGTTTCGATTGCCGGAGCATCTGGCACAGGCGTTTGGGCAGTCGGAGATATGTTCGCACGAGTTCGCCCGACGGTGGCGCACAGTCGTGGAGCAGCAGAGAAGTTTGCTGGAAGCGCTGGCGCGCCAGAAACGCCCCCGCGACCTGATGCGCTTCCTCGCGGAACACGAAAACCCCGCATGGGCGCAACGGCTGGAAGAGCACGAGGCAATTCAAGCCCAGCTGTTGGCGATAGGACGGCAGGCGGACGCCCTGCGCGAACAGGCGCACGCCCTGTACGAAACTCGACGCCAGCTCAAACGCGCCTACCGCGAGAACCCACGCGAGCAGAAACATCTCGCGCACGCTCTGCACGAGATAAAAGTGAAGATTCGGGAGCTCAACCGCCAGCGGGTTCAACTTGGACGCACGCCCGAGGTTCAGACACTGCGCCAGCAAGCGCGTGCGCTGGAAACCCAGGCAGAATACGCCCGCGCCCGAATAATACGCAACGCCCTGCTCACCGCCGAAGGATTGCTCTACACCAACGCCCGACCCGCCAGCTGGTGGTTCCGACTGCTACCGCCCCAGTGGTTTCATGCATGCGCCCAGAACATCCAGATAGCCCTTGAGACACTGGGAGGCTGACATGCCGCGCCTGTTCCGTTTTGAAACCGAGCAGATTGTCCCCGCGCCGATAGACAAAGTGTGGGACTTCTTCTCCAGCCCCAGAAACCTCAAAATCATCACGCCGTCCTACATGGGATTTGACATCCTCACGCCCGTGTCTGAAAAGATGGCGGCAGGCATGATTATCGAGTACCGCGTTCGCCCTCTCTGGAACCTGCCGATGCGCTGGGTTACGGAGATTACCCATGTGCAGGAGCCTCACTTTTTCGTCGACGAGCAGCGTTTTGGTCCCTACCGCTTCTGGCATCATCGGCACACCTTCACGCCCGTGGCAGAAGGGGTTCATATGCACGATCTGGTCTATTACATGCTCCCTGTGCCCGTGATAGATGGCTGGGTCAACCGCTGGATTGTGCGCCCCCGGATTGAAGAAATCTTCCGCTCCCGCCGTGCGAAAATTATGGAGCTTTTTGGCGAGCCAGCAAAGAGCAAATAGCGGCTAACGCTTGCGCAAAATCAGGATATATTCGGTGGGGTACGCTCCATAGTCGGCTTCGTCAACGCGGGCGAATTTGCCTGTTTTGCTGTCGCGCGTTCGGGGCAGAATCTTGGAAGGAATTTCGCGTAAAATCACGCGTTCCAGCGCAAAGCCCAGAGTCGCCATCTGCTCCGCGAACACTTGCGCGTTCTGAATCTCTACCCCGTTGATGTGGGTATTGCCAATTACAATCGCATCGGCGCCTCGCGGTTTCAGCACGCGCCGTATTTCAGTAAAACACTGATCCATTTCGGCGAAATAGAGAGCGCACTCGCTTGCTTTGAGTGGGTTACGTTCGCCTAGATGCTGAACAATCCACTCTGCGAGGGGCGAACTCATTTGCTGAGGGCATGCTTCGATGCCGTTGGAACGCCCGATAAACCCCTTCCGAAAACTTCTCAGATCGGTCGTTGCGCCGAACCAGAGAACACTGAGCTGGTGGAGGTCCGCATATTCGTAGCTCGTTACATAGGGAGGTGAGGTAACGACAAGGCTTACTGTGCTGTCCTCCACGGGAAGCGAGCGGGCATCGGTACAGTACGGGAGAGCAGGCACTTCCCTCGCGCGATTGGCCTTTAGAATCTCCCAGAACTCACGGTTGCCGCGCTCCATGCGCTTGACATGGGTCGCAAAAACGCGCCGTGCTCGGGAATGCGCCGATTCAGCTTGCGCATCGGTTTGACGCTACGGTCGTGCCAGTAGGAAAGCGGCTTCAGGCAGTGCGAAAGCGCACAGCGGAAGAAAACTTTCAAATCATCCGCAGGGAGCTTGTCAATCGCT
>JBBIQJ010000090.1:0-9883 GCA_037442385.1 Armatimonadota bacterium | reverse complement strand
TCGCCACGCAAAAGGGTATGCCCAGCAAATTGGGCTTGCCAAAAATCAGTTTGAGTTTCAGTTGCTCTACGGCATCAGCCGCGACCTCCAGAAGCAGCTGGTGGTGGAAGGCTATCGTACCTTGATTTATGTGCCCTATGGAGAGCAATGGTATCCTTACTTCTCGCGGCGCTTGGCGGAACGCCCTGCGAACCTTTACTTTGTCCTGAAGAGCCTGTTTCGCGGTTGATTTCTCATTCTGCTTCCTCGGGAGACTCTGGCTGAGGACTCATATGCGCCTTCAGGAGAGGGAGTACCTTGCGGAATTCCTCCGTTCCTGCAGCTCCCAGCCATTCGTAGATTGCGGACTCTACCGAGGTGATAATAGCGCCTCCGCTTTGTAAACGATAGAGGGCATACTTCCAATCACGCTTGTTTCGGCTGGCAACCGCATCATAAGGGATATGTACCTGATAACCCGCCTCAACCAGGTCAAGAGCCGTTTGCATAACGCAGATATGGGATTCCACCCCCGTCAGGAGAATTTGCTGGCAGCCTGATTCTTGCAGCGCTTTTGCAAACGCTTCGTCCTGCCAGCAACTGAAACAGAGCTTGTTGAAGAGGGGGACCCCGGGTATCCCTTGAAGCGCTGGAGTCATCCCGCCGAGTTTCTCTGCATTCTGAGTTGTTGCCAGTATCGGAACGCCCAGGTGTTGTGCAATTTGCATGAGCAGCAGAATATTGCGCTCTATCAGCCCACGTACCTTGACAGGCTCAAGAAAAGTTTCCTGCATATCGACGACCACAAGGGCGCTCCGCTCCTTGCTTAAGATCAGCTCGGAAGCCATTTCAGAGAACCTCCAGCTCAATCACTTCGACACCTCTGGTAAGACTCCTATTCGGGAGTACCACTCGCAGGGTTTGCGCTTCCTGAGTAAACGAAACAGGCTCTTTGGTGTCCATCCAGAAAGCCTTGCGCGCACGCTTGGCAAACGGCTCTATCACAATAGTTCGCTCTGGGGGCATTTTCCAGATATGGAAGAAGAAGCGCTCGCCGCGCATTGTGAGAGTGCCCCATTCCGCTTCTGGAATGAGTCGTCCACGCGTGCGATAGATTGCCTCACCGTAAACAGCGAGCCATCTGCCCATCCCTTCCAGCCTTTCGACGAATTCAGGCTGGATGGTGCCGTCAGGCTTCGGTCCGACATTCAGAAGCAGATTGGCGTCTCGTCCAGCACAGGTAGAAAGAATTTTGACAAGGGTCTCGACACTTTTATGGTTATGATCGCCTGCGTGATATCCCCAGCTGTTATTGATGGTCATGCAGGTCTCATAGAGCGCCTTTTCCACGGGCTTGACAGGGTTAAAACCTGCTGTATTTTCTCCGGGCAAGTCTTGCTCGAAGGTCTGGATATCCTCATCGGGGAGGGGCGGCTGATGGTGATTGTTTCCAATAATCGCTCCGGGGGCGACTTTTCGGATTTCCCGATAGAGCTGAGTGAGTTTCCAGGTAGTGTCCAGTTGCTCTGGCTTATGCCAACATCCGTCCAGCCAGATGCCGAAGGGCTGGTATTTGCGAAAGAGTTCAAGGACCTGCCCATGCCAGTAGCGCGTATAAGCTTCCCAATCGTTCTCATAAGCGGGGTGGTGCCAATCGAGCGGAGAGTAGTAGAAAAGCAACGCAATGTTTTGCCGTTTACACTCTCGGGCGAGGTCAGCCATCGGGTCGTGGTGATATGGTGTGTTAGTGATTTTGTAATCGGTCAGGTCGCTGTCATACATGCAGAATCCGTCGTGATGCTTCGCAGTAATGGTGATGTAGCGCATCCCTGCCTTCTTGACAATTTGTATCCACTCGCGAGCATTGAACAAGGTGGGATTGAACTGCTGCATAAGCTTTTCGTACTCTTGCCGTGGGATTTTTTCGTGATACATGACCCATTCCCCACGTCCCAGAAGGGAGTAGATGCCCCAGTGGACGAAAAGCCCGAAGCGCATCTCGCGGAACTGTTGCCTCGCTTTTAGCCTTGCCTTTTCCATCGTGTTCACCTGCAGCAGGGGGTTTTCACATGAAAACTACAGCCCGTTCGGGGCAATAATCTCAAGGATGCGCCCCAGCTCCTCCTCCGAGTAAAACTCTATCACGATGCGCCCTCCGCCGCCAGCCATCTGAACTACCTGCACGCGCGTGCCCAGATAGGCGCTCAAATTTTGCTCCAGCGCTTTCAGCTCCACTGAAACAGAAACGGGCTGAGGTGCCAATTGGGGCGCGTTGCGCGGCGTAGGGTTCATCTCGCGTTCTCGCCATTCGCGTGCGCGCAGTTCCACCATGCGAACGCTCAGGTTATCCGAGAGAATCTCCTGCCACAGCTGGCGCTGATGAACAGCGTCTCGTACCATGAGCAGAGCGCGCCCATGTCCCTCACTCAGTGCGCCATTGCGAATCGTCTCCAGAATGTACTCTGGCAGCTGAAGCAGGCGAATAGTATTGGAAATGGCAGGGACGCTTTTGCCCACACGCTGAGCGACTTGCTCCATCGTCAACCCAAACTCGTCCATCAGGCGCTTGTATGCCAGCGCCGCATCAACAGGATTAATATCCTCGCGTTGAACATTCTCCACAAGCGCCATCTCCAGCATCTGCTGCTCGGATGGGGAACGCACAATCGCAGGAATTGCGGTAAGCCCTGCCATCTGTGCTGCGCGCAACCGCCGCTCACCTGCCACCAGCACATAGTCTTCTGCCGATTCCTGCCGAACGATGATTGGTTGAATTACGCCCATCTGACGAATCGATTCTGCCAGCTCCCGCAATGACTCTTCATCAAACTGCCGACGAGGCTGAAACGGATTCGGGCGTATCTGTGCAATCGGAATCTCCTGCACCAGAGTTTCCGAAAGCTCTGACTGCCCCAACAATGCGCCAATCCCTTTACCCAGACCGCGACGCGCCATATTCGCGTACCTCCTTCACAAACTCCAGATATGCCTGTGCTCCTCGCGAGCGGGGATCATATTCTATAACGGGCTGTCCAAAGCTGGGCGATTCCCCGATTCTGACATTGCGCGGAATGACCGTTTGCGCTACTTTCGCACCAAAAAACTTACGCACCTCGGATTCCACCTGCTCCGCAAGACGTGTGCGTGTATCGTACATCGTCAGAAGAACTTTCCAGATGGTCAGATTCGGATTGAGATGCTGGCGTACCAGCTCAATCGTGCGCATCAACTGCGTTAGCCCTTCAAGGGCATAATATTCACATTGAAGAGGAATAATCAGTCCGTCAGCAGCAGTGAGGGCGTTGATGGTCAACAAGCCTAATGAGGGAGGCGTATCCACAATAATCCACTGGAACCGCCCGCGTAAAGGCTGAAGAATCTGCTTGAGAATGGTTTCACGAGCGATTCGGGAGGCAAGTAGCACATCGATTCCTGCAAGGTCTATACTGGCGGGAATGAGCCACAAATTCGGGCGTCCTGTTTCGGAAATAACTTGCTCTGGCATCGCATCTTCCTGAAAAAGATCAAACAGGTTATATTCGTGCTCTTCCACACCCAGCCCGCTTGTGGCGTTTGCCTGAGGGTCGGCGTCGATCAGAAGTACGGTATCGCCTGCCGCGGCAAGCCCCGCCGACAGGTTTACTGCCGTGGTGGTCTTACCCACACCGCCCTTCTGATTCACAACGGCGAGAACCCAACAAGGCTGGCTCACAGGCTAAAGGTTCTCGCACAGGGGAGATTTTCCTGCAGATTTAATGGTGCAGGGGAGGTATTTTGCCTCCCCTGCGGTGCGGAGTTAGCGGATTTTATCGGCGAGGGCGCGGCGAATAATGGCGCCCGCGACCATCTCAGACGAGACGCGATAGGTCCCGCTGGCGAGTTTGGCTTTAACCTCATTGACGCGCTCTTCACGCACATCGGGCATCTGCACCAGTTGCCGCGCCAGTTCACGCGCCAGTTGCTGATCCGCCTCGGGCGAGGTTTGAACAGGCTCTGGCACATGCTCTTTCGGGATTGGCGCCTGAACCGCCGCCCGATAGGCTTTCAGCGCTCGCCGTACTTCCTCGAACGTAATTTGCATCGTTCTGCCTCCTTACTCTGCTGATGGACTATCAGCGCGGAGGCAGGCAACCCGGCTGTCTGCCCTTCGAGCAGACCCTTGGGCTTTGCGCCCCTGCATCGCTGCAGGTTTGCCTTTTTCTGCCTCAGCATACTACCTATCCCGGATTATCGGCAGACCTCGAAAAATCTGGAGTCCCAGATTTTCGGCTTCACCCCGCAATTTCTGGAGTCCTATACGACACTCTGCTCCAGAATCCTGCGAAGGCGTAGAATCTCATCCCGCAAGATAGCGGCACGCTCAAACTCCAGGTTCTTCGCGCACTGGCGCATCTCCTTCTCAAGGCGGTCAATGACCAAAGGCAAGTCTTCAAAAGCCACCCTGTCAGTGTCCGCAACTCGATACGCCTCACGCTCCTCAGCGACCTTATAAGCCCGCACCGTTTCGCGAACCTCTTTGCGCACAGTTTCCGGTTCGATGCCGTGCTGGCGATTGTATTCCAGCTGAATCTGGCGACGCCGATTGGTCTCATCAATCGCCCGCTGCATGGAGCCAGTGATTTTATCCGCGTACAGAATCACCTGTCCGAACTTGTTGCGCGCCGCACGCCCGATGGTTTGAATCAAAGAGGTTTCCGAGCGCAGGAAACCTTCCTTATCGGCGTCCAGAATCGCCACCAGCGAAACCTCTGGCAGGTCCAACCCCTCGCGCAGCAGGTTCACGCCGACCACCACATCGTAAGTCCCCAGACGCAGGTCGCGCAGAATTTCCGCACGCTCCAGCGACTGAATATCCGAATGGAGGTATTGAACCTTAATGCCTAGTTCCTGAAGGTAGCTGGTGAGGTCTTCTGCCATTTTCTTGGTGAGTGTCGTGACCAGCACTCGCTCCTGACGCTCAATGCGCTTGCGAATTTCGCCAATTAAGTCGTCAATCTGCCCCTGGGTGGGACGAACAATCACTTCGGGATCCAGCAAACCCGTAGGGCGAATAATCTGCTCCACAATCTGCTCGCTCACCTCACGCTCATAGGGGCCCGGTGTCGCCGATACGAAAATCACCTGCCCTACGCGCTGGAGAAACTCCTCGAACCGCAGGGGACGGTTGTCCATCGCAGAAGGTAAGCGGAAGCCATATTCTACCAGCATCCGCTTGCGCTGCAGGTCGCCGTTATACATCCCTCGCAGTTGGGGAATGGTCTGGTGTGACTCGTCGATGAACACGATGTAGTCTTCAGGGAAGTAGTCCAGCAGGGTGTAGGGCGGTTCGCCCGGCTTGCGCCCGTCGAAATAGCGCGAGTAGTTCTCGATCCCGTTGCAGTAGCCCAGCTCCCGCATCATTTCGATGTCCATTTCGGTGCGTTGGCGAATGCGCTGGGCTTCTATCAGACGACCCTGGGATTCAAAATAGCGCACCTGTTCCTCCAGCTCCGCCCGAATCTGCTCGATGATGCTATCCATTCGGTCCCACGGCGTTACATAGTGGGTAGCGGGGAAGAAAACGGCTCGCTCCAGTTCCGCCAGAATATCGCCTTTGAGGGGGTCGTATTGATAGATGCGCTCCACCTCGTCGCCAAAGAGTTCAATCCGCGTGACGAACTCCTCATCAGCGGGCTGCACATCTATCACATCACCGCGGATCCGAAATGTGCCGCGCCCCAGCACCATATCGGAGCGCACATACTGGAGCTCCACCAGGCGCATCGCCAGTTCGCGGGGGTCTATGCAATCTCCGCGCTTGACGGTAACAATACTCCTGAGGTACTCGGTCGGTGACCCTAGACCGTAGATACACGAAACGCTGGCGACCACGATTACATCCCGGCGCTCCAGCACCGCCTGAGTCGCCGCATGGCGCAGGCGGTCAATTTCGTCGTTGATAGAGGCGGTCTTCTCGATATAAGTGTCCGTTTGAGGCACATAAGCTTCGGGTTGATAATAATCATAGTAACTGATAAAAAACTGAACGGCGTTTTCGGGAAAGAAAGCACGAAATTCCTGACACAGCTGCGCGGCGAGGGTCTTATTGTGCGCAATCACCAGCGCCGGACGCTGGACACGCGCAATCACCGACGCCATCGTGAAGGTCTTTCCTGTGCCCGTCGCCCCCAGAAGCGTTTGAAACCGATACCCCGCTTCCACCCCCCGGACCAGTTTCTCTATTGCCTGGGGTTGATCGCCTTTGGGTGTGTATTCGGGGTTCAGGCGGAACATGACGGGGAAATTATACCCGCATGGGGTACAATCAGGCTATGCAAGGAAACGGTCTGCTTGCAGGGAAACGAGGCGTGATTTTTGGCGTTGCGAACCAGCATAGCCTGGCATGGAAGATTGCTCAGCGCTGTGCAGAGCATGGGGCGTCGCTGGCGATTTCCTATCAAAATGAGCGTTTTGAGGAGAAGGTGGGTGCGCTGGCAGCGGAACTGTCCGACGCCTTTATCTTCCAGTGCGACCTGAACAACGATGCGGAAATCGCAGAGCGTGTCGCAGTGCTGAAGGAACGCTGGGAGCAAGTAGATTTTGTCGCGCACTGCGTTGCGTATGCCCTGCGCGAGGAGCTCGCAGGACGCTTTCTGGATACTTCCCGCGAAGGGTTTAAGATTGCGATGGAGACCAGCGTGTATACTTTTGTGGCGGCGGTGCGTCATCTGGAACCCATTTTGGCACCCAAATCCTCTATTCTCACGCTAACCTATCTGGGGAGTGAGCGCGTGGTGCCTGGCTATAATGTGATGGGGGTTGCGAAGGCGGCGCTGGAAGCCAGCGTGCGCTATCTGGCTTACGAGCTGGGCGATCGCCAGATTCGGGTGAATGCGCTTTCGCCTGGTCCTGTGAGTACGCTGGCGGCGCGCGGCATTCGGGGTTTTACCTCGATGATGGAATATGTGCGGGAGCGCGCTCCCTTCAAGCGCGACACCGATCCTTACGAAGTGGGCGATGCTGCCGTGTTTCTGTTCAGTGAGCTGGGACGTGGCGTTACTGGAGAAGTCATTTACATCGACGCAGGATACCATGTGTTAGGAATGTAGTCATGCCTAAAACGGTAATGCCTGACAGCATCTCGGCAGAGGCTCCCATCGAGCGCTTGTTAAGTCCCTTTCAGGAGTTTGCCAAGCGCTCAACGGCAGGAGGCATCATCTTGTTGGCGTGCGCGATTGTAGCGCTCCTCTGGGCGAACTCACCACTTGCAGAAACCTACTTTCGCCTGTGGAATACACCCGTCGAAGTGCGCTTTGGGAACCTGATAGACCTGGACAAGCCCCTGCTGCTCTGGATTAATGACGGCTTGATGGCGATTTTCTTCTTTCTTGTAGGAATGGAAATCAAGCGCGAGTTGCTGGTGGGGGAGCTGGCTTCGTTCAAAAAAGCCTCGCTGTCGGTCGCCGCGGCAATTGGGGGGATGGTCGCCCCCGCGCTGATTTACGCAGCGCTTAACTGGGGCACAGAAAACATTCGCGGCTGGGGCATTCCGATGGCAACCGATATTGCCTTCGCACTGGGCGCTCTGGCGCTGCTGGGGACTCGCGCTCCAACCGCCTTGAAAGTGTTTCTGACTGCGCTGGCGATTGTGGACGACCTCGGCGCGGTGCTGGTGATTGCCCTCTTCTACACGGAAAACCTCAAAATCGGTTTTCTGGGATATGCCCTGCTGGTATGGGTGTTGATGATTGGTGCGAATCGGATGGGGGTGCGTAGTGCGCTCGCCTATTTCCTGATGGGGCTGGTGATGTGGTTCTTCATGCTCAAGTCGGGCGTGCATGCGACGGTAGCGGGTGTAATGGCGGCACTGGCAATCCCTGTGCGTTCCCGGATTGACCCTGCCCACTATGTGCGGTGTGTGCGCGACTACTTGAGTCGCTTTGAGAAGCCCTACACGGAAGCACAAATTATTCTGGACCCTGAGCAACAGTCGGCGGTGGAAGCCATTGAGCGTGCCTCGCTGCGGGTTCAATCACCCCTGCAGCGGCTGGAACACCAGCTGCACTACCCCGTCGCGTTTCTGATTATGCCGATTTTCGCACTGGCGAATGCAGGTGTGGCGCTGGGGGGCGACGCTGCCACTCAGTGGGATAGCCGCGTTATCTGGGGCGTGGTGCTGGGGCTACTTCTGGGCAAGCCAATAGGGATTGCTGGCGCCTCATGGATCGCTGTACGGCTGGGAATTGCGCAACTGCCACGCGGGATTGGCTGGGTTCATCTGTGGGGCGTCGGATTTCTGGGGGGAATTGGGTTCACGATGGCGCTTTTTATTGCCCAGCTGGCGTTCCAGGGCGAAGCCCTTGACCTCGCCAAAATCGGTATCCTGCTGGGTTCGGCACTCTCGGGCGCTCTCGGCTTCACGCTCTTGAGCCGATGGACTAAACCCCAGCCCGAACTGGATTAGCCGTATTCGGGACGTACCAGACCGCCCAAAAACCAGCCCGCAAAGAGCGCCAAGAGGGGAAATAGGGGCGCAAACGCAATCCCAACGCTCAGCGCGTCCGCAACATCGGCGTAGTCCACCAGAATCAGCACGAGGTTGAAGAAGAGCATCAAAACCATATAGACGCCGTAGACTCCCAGCAGCGACCAGTTGATGTCGGCGCGGGTGATCAACCAGAGGCTCACCAGCGTCAGCCCATAAAGCATGAACACCACCACAGGGTTGCCGCAGCAGAGCAAATTCAACAGCAACACAATCCCAACATCGCGATACTCGTCAAAATCGTCAAAGCGTTCCACCAGATGCGAGCCAGGGAGCCACAGCCCCACGAGAAAGAAGTAAAGCATATTTGCCCAGAACGACCATTCGGGCTTCTGCCATAACAGCAACACATTAATCGCCGTCAGCGGGATCACAATTCCCAGAAACCGCTCCACCCGCACCCAGAAAGGGAATCCCTCCGAGACCTCGTGGAGGAACCGAATCGAGTCGCCTTGCGTGGGTGTTTGGGCAGGCGCGGCGGGGCGCGGATAGTCGTACACTGGCTGAGCGCCCTGCACGGTTGGCTGGCCGCTGGATGGAGCGTCTGGCGCTGGATCCGAAGGAGCAGGCTGTGTAGGGGGGCGATACCCCTGCACGAAGTCCCCCGTGCGCATATCGCGGCGACACCATTCACACACATTCGGGTCGCGGCTCTCCATCCCGCACCATCGGCATCTGTTCACTAATATCCCCCCTGTTGAATGCGAATCGAGGCAATCATCTGCTCGTAGACCTTCTCGTACTCTTTAAACGAACCGGGCGGCGCGTAGGCGTTAATGTGAACGATTCGGGTCTGAGAAAGCGGCACGGTAATCAGAAACCCTTGCAGGGGCATGCTCAGAAAGTCTATCGGATGCGGGATTTTGCAAGTGTAGTCCGAGCGCAAGGCAGGCACACCCTGCACCCTGATGGCGCGGTTGCTTGTCTCCTTGAAATCCACGAACTCCCAGTCTTCGCGGAGGGAGGCGATGTAGGAGGCATGTGCCTTGCGGAGGAGCTGTGCCATATTCGGAGGCTGTGCAAGCGGGTTCTGCGCCTGCACGAAAGACGGAGGTAGGTTCATCTGTCTGGGCGAGACAACCAGAATCTCCATCCCGAATCGCCGCCCCCGCGTCAGGAACACCGCTTCAAGTATCCGAAACTCGCTATCGGAGCCGTACATCGCCAACATGAAGTTGGGCACGCGCGCAGAGCGGAACTGTTTCGGCGCACGCATCGTGAAACTACCTTCTTGCACAATCTGCCACTCTTTGCTGCTCTGTGGCGCACGCACGCGCGGGTTCGCCAGCAGCGCCAGCTCCACAATCAACGCCACCAACCCCACAATCCAGAGGATGCGGTAGACAATCAGCATCGCTCTTTTCCCCCTGCAATACAGAT
>JBBIQJ010000089.1:0-9918 GCA_037442385.1 Armatimonadota bacterium | reverse complement strand
CTTTTGGGCGCGGGGGCGTTTTCCCCGATAGCAGAGCCTCCAGCGCTTGCTGGGCATAAGCGGTTCGCTTGTTATCACAGTAGCGCCCGATGTTATACGCGCCGATATAGGCAATTCGCCCTTCTTTGTCCAGAATAACCGCCGCAGGACCTGCCCATACGCCCATCTGGCGGGCAATAGCGCCCTCAGGGTCGGGTACGGCAGGTGTGTCGATTCCTGTCCGCTGCCAAAGTCGCAGGAGGGTGTTGTGGTCGCGCCCTTCGGCAATAATGACCGTGATAAAGCGCACGCCCCGCGGGCGGTAGGTTTCCACCAGTTCGCGCACATGGCGCTCCATGAATCGTGAACAGGCGCAGTCAGGTGACCAGAAGTTAACGAGGGTGAGCGCGCCCTGGAGGGGGATAGCGCCGCGGTCTGTGTGAAGCGTGGAAAAGGGGACGCTGGGTCGCGTGGTCGGGTCTATTGCGCGGGCGCCCTGCGGGCGTTCCGCAGGGCGCAGGAACCGCAGTTCCATCCTCCAGAAGGTAGAGGCAACCAGTGCGCCCCATACCAGAATCAATCCCACGGCAAAAGGTTGTTTGCGCATGGCTATGCCACCCGAAGCTGAGGAGCAGGCTCTGTGCTTCCCTCAGATTCTGTTTTGAACTGCTTGACCAGAGTGTCCAGTTCCGCAGTAATCGCGCTGAGCTCGTTCATCAGCCCCTGCACGCGGTTCAAAACCGCGCTCTGGTTCTCGACCGCCTGCGAGGCGTGAGCGATCTCTTGCGTAATCTGCTCGCTCTGGCTGACCACGCTCTGCAGCGAGCTTATAACGGCGTTCGCGGTATGCGCCATCTGTTGCGACTCTTCAGACGACTGTTGGGTGGCGGCTTCCACAGAGCGCATCGTGTGCGAGACGGAGGCCATTTCGGCGCTCATCTGCTGGGTGGCAGCACTGGTCTGTTGGGAGATTGCGGCGATGTTCTGGAGTTGCTCCACGGCAGCCTGGCTGCTCGCATAGACATTTTCTATTGTGCGCACTGCCGTTTGTACTTGGGCATCAATTGTTTGCACGGCTTGCAGGACGCTCGTGAGATGCTCCTGCACAGTCGCCGATTGGTTCACTCCCTGAGACACTGATTGAGTAGTGATTCGGAGCGCGTTCAGCGAGTTCTGGGTGCGTTCCAGCACCTGCTGGATGATGCTCTGGATTTCCTGGGTGGCGTTTGCAGAGCGTTCGGCAAGGCGTCGCACCTCTTCGGCAACAACAGCGAAACCCCTGCCTGCCTCGCCAGCGCGCGCGGCTTCTATCGCCGCGTTCAGCGCCAGCAGGTTGGTCTGCCGCGCAATCTCCTCTATCGTCTGCAGAATCGCGCTGATGGAGGCAGACATATCTGCGAGGGATTCCAATTCGCGACTGACGACCTGCACATCCTGCGCGATTTTTTGGACCGCCTGAGTGGCTTCCGAGAGTCCCTGCACACCTTCCTGGGCAGAATGGGCTACATGCTGGGTTTCATGGCGTGTGTGCGCCAGTTGCTCTACAGTGTTCTGCACGGCCTTGAGCAGCTGCTGAACCTGGTGGAGACTCTGCGAAGCAGCCAGGGCGGTCTGCTCTGCTCCCTGCGCCACCTCCTGCACCATTTGAGAAACAGTGTCCAGGGTGTAAACGCCTTCGGAGAGTTTTTCAACGCTCTGTCGGGCGTTGTCCGCTGTGGTCTGGGTCACTTGCTGGAGCAGGTTCAACTGGGCACTGTTTTGGAGCAGGTCATTCTGGAAGCCTTTTGAGCGCTGGGCGGCTTGTGTGGTTTGCTGGACGACCCCTGTGGCGACCTGAGCCAGTTGTTCGGTGGCTTTTTGGGTGGCATGAGCAATCGCCACGACTTGCTGGCTAGCAGTTTTGACCCGCTGAACCGTGTTCTGGAGTTTCTCCATAAACCGGTTAAAGTAGGCAGCGAACTGTCCCAGTTCGTCGGTTCGGGTGTCGTCCAGACGAATGGTGAGGTCGCCTTCACCTTCACTGGCGTTGCGCGCCCAGTCAATCATCTGGCGCAGGGGCGCCAGCGTGCGCGAAGTCAGCACAACGACCAAAGTAAGCATCAAGCCCAACGCGATAAGGGTAAACACCAGCGACTGCGTTTTGAGGTGCGCAATCGGCGCGAGGATAGCCGATTCCTTCACGCGAAACACCAGTGTCCAGTCGCTAATGGGAACTTTGCTCCAGAAAAGGTAAACGGGTTCGCCGTCGATAACAGCGCGCGTGTAGCCGCTTTGCTGATCACGCCGCACGAACTGGCTCTCGGCGAGTTTGGAGAAGGGCGTCCCGTCGAACCCTTTGCGGAGCAGGAGCTGCTTATTCGGGTGAGCAATCAGGGTGCCCGCCTCGCTGATGAGCATCGCATTCTCGTGTTCTTTGTATTTCTCATCCAGCAGTTTCAGGCTGTGGGTCAGCTGGGTGAGCGCGTCGAGCGTAATATCCACGCCTGCCACCCCGAAAAAGCGCCCTTTAGAGTCGTATATGGGAACGGTAACACTGACCATGGTGGTGTTCACAGAGCCATCGTCATAGTACGGTTCTGTGATGCTGAGTTTGCCGGTCTTTTTAGGCTTTTGATACCACTCTTGGCTGGAATCATGGTGGTCGTAATCCGAGTCTATTTTGTGCCACTTAGGCCAGGACTGGCGCGTGACGATAGGAATACGCCACGGATTGGGCGGATACAGGTGTTCGTAAGCGTAATAGGCGCTGACAGCCTCACTCTCAGGTACGCACTGCAGAACTCCCGCAAGGAAGGGAATCACCTGCTTGTCGGGGTCCTTGCCAATTTGATACTGGCGCTGTGCCATAACCATCGGGATGCGCGAGACTCGCAACAGGAACGAATCGATTTCACTGGCGGTCTTCTGGGTTATTTCCGTGCCGTTGCGGATGGTCTCTTCAGCGATAACTTTGCTGGCGGTCTGGTAACTGAGCCAGCTCAGCACCGCCAGAATCAGGGCAGTGGTGGTTCCCACCGAAAACGCCAGTTTGACAGCGAGTGATCGCAGGGCCCAGTTTCGGAATGGTTTCATCCTTCTCCTCCTGAAAAGTTTTCAAGCCGCGTGGGGGAGGCGAGAGAGTTCACCTTCCCCGTCGCTGGTGCGGAACTGCGCCAGCAGCTGGAAGACTTCCTGCGCGGTCTGGTCGGTCTGCTCGATAGCTCTGAGGAGCTGCTGTACCGCCTCAATCTGGCGATGGGCGGCGGTCTCTACCTCCTGAGCGGAGGCAGTGGTTTGCTCGCTAAGCGCCGCGATAGCTTGAATCACTTCGTTAATGGACTCTATTTGCTGAGTGGTCTCCACAGTCTGGTGCAGTCCTGACTCGATGAGCGCCTTGAGCTGGTCTATCTGGGTGGCGACCTCAATGAGCCGTTGCTGGCTCTGGTGAGCGTGCTGGTAGTTGGTATGGGCAGATTGCTCGATGTGTCGGCACTGCTCCACGACGATGGTGTTCGCCTGATGGATCGCTTGAGCAACTTGCTCTACTTTCTGGAGCTGGTCGCGCAGTTTTTCGAACGCGGAGACCACCTGTTGCAACACTTCGGCGGTGATATTTTGCAGCCCCTTCTGATGGGCGTCGCCTTGCATGCTCGCAAGGATGCCCTCGATTTCGCGGGTCATTTCCTGCAGCACGCTGTCGATCTCTTTGGCAGCCTCGGCAGAGCGGTTGGCTAAGGCGCGCACTTCGTCCGCCACAACGGCGAACCCTTTGCCGTGTTCTCCAGCGCGCGCGGCTTCTATTGCCGCGTTCAGCGCCAGCAGGTTGGTCTGCCGCGCGATTTCGGTGATCGTCGCAAGAATGTGGCGCACGCTCTGAGAGCGCTGGCTGAGCTGCGTGGCACGATGGCTGGCTTGACCCACTGCCTGCTCCAGAGCCGATTGTGCATGGTGAACCTGCTGAGTTACAGCGTCTGCCAGCTGGTTGAGAGTGTTTACGGTCGTGAGGGCTTCGCTGACCGATTGCGCCGAATGTTCAGCGGCTTTCAGGGCGCTTGCGGCGGCATCCTGCTGTGCGGTGCTGGACTGGACAATCTGGGTGGTGTATTCCGCCACTTCATGGGCGAACGCGCGGGTTCGCTCGGCTTCCTGAAGCTGGCGCTCTGCTTGCTGGCGCGTCAATTGCGCAATCTCGGCAGCACGCAGTGCCTGCTGGGCAGAACGCTCCATCTGCTCCGCCTGCCGGCGTGCCCCGGCACTCAACTCGCTCATCGAGCGCAGAATCGAGTCCGCCATTTGATGGATGGTCTGCGCGTCAGAGCGCACGAAGCGGGTTTGCTCGGCGATATGCTGCGCCGCGCGCTTGGAGCGCCCAATGTTCCGATTCAGGCGCCCCATCAGCTGGTTAATCGTATCCACCGTGCCCCATAGGGGCGACTGTCGGTTCCATTCAATGGTAGCGGTCAGGTCGTTTCCAGAGAACTGCTCGCCGTGCAAGACCTGTCCCAGGCGGCTCAACTCTTCCGCCTGGCGCCACTCCTGCTCGCCCTGCAACCCTTGCCAGATGAGAATTGCCGATTCCAGCACCACAAAAAGGGCATGCACCAGTGTGAGAATAAAGAAGTTAAGGTTCGTGGAGTAGACATAAAACGGCAGTCCCATCGCCTGCAAAACCGCGAAGCTGGTGTGGTGAACCGCAATCGTTGTCGCCGCTGTAACAATCACGCGCCAGTCACGATAGATCCCCAGTATCGCCAGTGCGGCAAATACATGGAAGTGGAGCTCGGTTACCCCACGCGACTGGTGAATGAACAGCGCCGAAAACACCATAAACGCCGCGCCAATGACACAGCGCGAGAGGGTCGTGCCTGGCTGGCTCCGCACGATTAAAGCAGGCACCAAAGCGCTGGGTAGCCCCACGAGCAACGCCTCCTCAAAGGTGCGGTACCAGAAAGCCAGAAGCAAGGAAACAGCGAAGTGAACCCACAAAAACAACACGAAGCGGTGATCCCATTCGCTGCGAACTCGGGCTATGGAGAAATCGTTCTGCTTGTTTCCCGTCGTCGCCACCATTTTGCTAGACCTCCGACAGGGGGAATTATCGGCATCAGAGAGGGGGAATTGAAGAGGGTAGAGGGGATGCAAAAAGCCTATGTTTGAGGGGGAACCACATTGTCGTTCCCCCTGAAGAACACATCAGTCAAAGGGTGTGCTGCTATCGTGGACTCGTTTCTGGCACAGGTACGCAGCTCACGACTCCTCTGGCGCATTAATTGTCAGCACGGGGCAGGTGGGATAGCGTACCACCTTTTCCGTAACGGAGCCGAACACGAAGCGTTTCCAGCCGCTGCGCCCATGCGTGGCAATCACTATCAGGTCTATCCCCTTCTCTTTCTGGTAGGCGATAATCTCGTCAGCGGGGTCGCCCCACACCACCGTGGCGAAGGTGGTCAGGTGCTTCGGGATGCGCTGCTCGATAAGCTCCTGCATCGAACGCTCCGCTGCCTCTTTCAGCTCCATCTCGTAGAGGGGGATCTCCACATTCACAGGCACGGGCACCACATGGAGCGGCGGCACCACATGGAGCAGATGTAGTTCCGCATCGAAGTGGTCTGCCAGCTCGATTGCCATGTCTAGGGCAAGGTAGGACGGCTCGCTGAAGTCGGTCGGCGCCAGAATCTTTTTGAATGGTAGCCACATAGTGAGAAAACCTCCCGATGGGAGTATACCTCAAGTCTGCAGGAGGATGCCATTTCAAGGCGTATAAAACTCTCCGAGGGCGAGCCAGCGATGAAAGCAGTGGTCATGGCAGGGGGCGAAGGGTCCCGTTTGCGTCCGATAACCGCGAATCATCCCAAGCCGCTGGTGCCTGTGGTGAACCGCCCAATTATGGAGCATATTCTGCTTTTGCTCAAGGCGCAGGGCATCACCCAGGTTGTGGCGACGGTCTACTATCTTGCCGACTCAATAGAGGGCTATTTCGGCGACGGCTCTGACCTGGGAATCGGGCTGGTCTACTCGGTGGAAGATACCCCGCTGGGCACGGCAGGAAGCGTCAAACAAGCCGAAGAGCATCTCAAAGACGGCACCTTTGTGATTATCAGCGGGGACGCGCTGACCGACATCAACCTACAACCCGCAATCGAGTTTCACCGTAAAAACAGCGCGCTGGCGACCCTCGTGCTGGCACGGGTTCCCAACCCCCTGGAGTTCGGCGTGGTCATCACGCGCGAGGATGGGCGCATCACCCGCTTTCTGGAAAAGCCCTCATGGAGCGAGGTCTTCTCTGATACCGTGAACACGGGCATCTACATTCTGGAGCCAGAGATTTTTGACTACATGGAGCCGGGCAAACCCTACGACTTCAGCCAGGACCTGTTTCCGACGCTGTTGCGCGAGGGCAAGCCGCTGTATGGCTATGTGATGAGCGAATACTGGAGCGACATCGGCTCGCTTCAGCAGTATCGCGAAGCGCATATTGATATGCTCAACGGGAAGGTACAACTACCTCTTCCGGGCAACGAGGTCATCCCTGGCGTGTGGCAGGGCGCAGGCACAACGGTAGACCCCAACGCCACAATTGTGCCGCCCGTGTGTCTGGGACGCAACTGCCGAATCAAAAAGGGCGCAGTGGTGGGACCCTATACCGTGCTGGGCGACAACTGTATCGTGGAAGCCGACGCGATGGTGGTGCGTAGCATCGTGTGGGACAGCGCCTACATCGGGCGCGCGAGCCACATCCAGAGCGCGATTGTGGGCACGGGGGTCACCATCAAAGACAATGTGCAGGTTCAGGAAGAGGCAGTGATTGCCGACCGGTGCCATATCGAAAGCGACAGTGTGATTCGCACGCGCGTGAAGCTCTGGCCTGACAAGTATATCGAGTCGGGTTCGACGGTGACGATGAGTCTTATTTGGGGCACGCGCTGGCGGGGCGCGCTGTTTCGCGATTTGGGGGTGGCTGGGCTTTCCAACATTGAGATGACGCCCGATTTAGCCGCCAAACTGGGCGCGGCGTATGGCTCCACTCTGCCGCGCGGCTCGACGGTGGTTCTCTCCCGCGATACTTTCAAGGCGTCGCGGATGATCAAGCACGCCTTCATGGCAGGACTCCTCTCGGCAGGGGTGGATGTGGCAGATTTGCGGGCGATGCCAGTGCCCATCACGCGCCACTATCTGCGTTCCATCGGCGCGGCGGGCGGCGTGAATGTGCGCATCGCACCCCACAATAGCCGACTGACCCTGATAGAGTTCTTTGATCGGCGCGGGGTCTACCTCTCCAAGTCGGGCGAGCGCAAGATTGAGAATCTGTTCTATCGGGAAGATTTTGCGCGGTGCGACGCCGAAGAGGTGGGCACGATTCAGTTCGCTTCGCGCGCCGTGGAACAGTATCAGGACTCGTTTTTACGGCTGGTTTCCCTGCCTGAACGACGGCGCCCACTTCGTATCGTGGCGGACTACGCCTTCAGTCGCGTCTCGGCGATTTTGCCCTCGATGATTGGCTCGTTTGGCTACGATGTGATCGCACTGAACGCCTACCCCGACGCGCGTCGCTCGCCGCGCACGCCTGTAGAACACGACGCCTTCGCACAGAACCTGAGCCAGGTAGTGCAGAGCCTAAACGCGGAGTGTGGGGTGCTGTTTGAGAACGAGGGCGAGCGTCTGACGGTGGTGGACGAGCGCGGGCGCGTGATTAGCGGCAGTCGGCTACTTGCCGTTTTTGTCTATCTGATGGCGCGGACGAACCCAAACAGCGCGATTGCCGTGCCCGTGAACGCGCCTTCGGTGATTGAGGAGATAACGGCGCCCTTCGGTGTGCAGGTGATTCGCACGCGCGCCGATGTGCGCTCGTTGATGGGCGTGGCGGTAGAGCGCGCCGAAACGCTCTGCCTCGCAGGCGATGTGCAGGGCGGATTCATCTTCCCCCAGCTTCAGCCCGGTTTCGACGCTATGTTCGCCTTCATGAAACTGCTGGAGACCACCCAGCGGCTCGAGATAGGGCTTGCTGAAATTGCAGACCAGATTCCCGCCTTCACGATGCTCCACCATACGATAGAGTGTCCCTGGGAACTCAAGGGGCGTGTGATGCGTATGGTGGCGCAGAAGGTGGAGGGGCGTACCGAGACAGTGGATGGGCTGAAGGTCTACACGGATCACTCGTGGGCGCTGGTGCTGCCCGATGCTTCCGAGCCGCTGATTCACCTGTTTGTAGAGTCGGCAACTGAGGCTGAGGCACAGCACCTGCTAACGCAGTTCACTGAGCTGATTGCGCAAGTTCTGGGCAAAAGTTAACGGTCCATGCCGACGCCCAGCTGGCTCTCGGCAGGGCGCGGGTTCTGCTGCACCCAGAACAGCCATGTGCGTCCGTTGCCCGCGAACTCCAGGTTGGGAGGATAGGAGTCGGTTCCGCCGTTATCTAAAAACAGCCCCAGCGCGAAGGCGCGCTCGCGGAGCGTGCCCCTGCCCATCGCGTTCACACGCCCCAGATTCGCCGAGCTGCTTCGAATCTGATAGAGGTCGTCGCCTGCAAGGTCCACAAAAACGCCTATCCCGTTGGCGTTGCCAGCGCCCAGAGCGAGGCTGGGCGCATTATACTCGTCGTTGCCCTCTGAATCAAGCAGGTAGCCCACCCCGAAATCGTGCCCTGCGCCCATCGCCATGTTGAGCGAAGCAAGATAGCGGTCGTTGCCCATGCGGTCTTCCAGATAGCCGATCGAGAAGTGGGCAGAAGCGCCCTGCACATACCAGACCCCTTCGCGCGAATCGTCGCCCTGCAGGTCTATCAGCATGCCGAAGCCGCCCCAATAGCCCACCCCCTGCCCGAACACGCTACAGCGGTAGACATCATCGCCCTGAATATCGATCAGAACCCCCACACCCCCTGCGTAGGAGCGCCCATCCAGATAGTCCGCGCGGCGTCCGTAGCCACAGCCCTGTGCGAGACTGACATTGCGCTCCGCGGTCTGGGCGGAGGGAAAATCCACCGGCTTTTCGTGCGCAGTATAGGTATCATTGCCCGTGATATCCATCAGCAGCCCTGCCCCCTTGAGCGAGCCGAAACCCTGTCCCTGTGTGAAGCAGGCGTACTGGTCGCGTCCCTCGCGGTCTATCAGCACGCCAATCCCGCACAGACCCGCGCCCTGCGTGAACGCATAACCGTCATACAGGTCGTTGCCTTTCAGGTCTATCAGCATGCCCACTCCGAAGCGCGCGGCGCCCAATCCTGCGCAGGCAGTGCGGTACAGGTCGTCGCCTTCGGAGTCAAGCTGAAGCGCATAACCCATCACCGCGCCGCCAAACGCCATGCCCTGGCGCTGAGCGCGATCGGCGATTTCGGGAATCGGTGTCGTGCGCATCGGCTGGGTATCCAGGTAAGCATCGTCGCCTGCGAGGTCTATCAGAAACGAGACGCCGTTCTCCAGCGAGAGGTTGACGCCCGCGCCCAGATAGGTATCGTCGCCGCCCATGTCTATCAGGATCAGGTAGGGCTGACGCGGATGCGTATCGTTACCGCCACCACAGATTCGGATGCGCCCCCACGGAGTGTCCAGGTTATACTCAAAGGGTTTACGCCACTTGAGTCGCATCGCATCGTCGGCTTTCTGGAGCGCTTCCGAAACTTGCTGCAGAGCAAGGGCGCAATCGTGTCCACCTGCAAACAGCGCGGCGAAATCCACTTTCTGAATGGCTTTGAGGGGCAAGCGAAACGCCTCGGGCGTATTGGCGCCCCAGTCGGCGTCTTGTCGCGTGTGGGAGAGGTTGAGCCACAGGAAAAGGGAATCGCGCTCTTCAGGTGTGAGCTCCTGAAACGCCCTGTCGCGCCACTGGCGTGCCTGCACGCTCACCAAAATCAGGAAGGCAACCTGCTGGCGCAGAAGGGGGTCTAACGACTCTTGAAGGTTCTGAATCTGCACCTGGATGTTGGGGGTAATGGGCGCGCCCGCTGCTTGAAAGAGGCGCGTG
>JBBIQJ010000088.1:0-10101 GCA_037442385.1 Armatimonadota bacterium | reverse complement strand
GCTTCAGTGGCGCGACCTGCCCCCCTATGCAGGCAAAATCACTTACATGCCCTACCGCCGTGACTGGGGCAACTTCATGTTTACTCTCACCGTCTTCTGGTCGTATGTTTCCTTCTCTCAGCTCTTGATTACCTACTCTGGCAACCTGTATGAGTTCACCCAGTTCTACCTACGCCGAAACGACGGCGGGTGGCAGTACCTGGCATACCTGATTGTGATTTTCCACTTCTTCGTGCCTTTCTTCCTGTTTCTTGCACCGCGCACCAAAAAGGTGGCGCCCCAGCTGCTCGCAGGCGCGATTCTGGTGCTGGCGATTCGCACTGTGGACATCTTCTGGCAGATTAAGCCCTTCTTTGCGGAGACCCTCTCCATTTCACTGTTTGATATCACGGCGTTTCTGGGCTTCGGCGGGCTGTGGCTCTACTTCATGCTCGGCTTCCTGAATCAGCGCGCCCTGCTGCCCCAGAATGAAGCACGCCTGATGGAGGTGGCTCATGGACATTCTTAAGCCTGTAGACCCCGAAGAGTTGAAGCTTATCGAGAGCGAGCCGTATGAACAACGCGACCTCTCGGTGCGCGCGATGGCGCAGTTCCTGATTCTCATCTTCGCCACCATCATCGGCTCGGTGATTATCTCCTATTTTGTGTTTGCCTGGATTGTGAATGTGCCAGAACCCGAAGTGCCGTCTGTCCGTAAAGAATCCCGAGAGCGCCAGCTCCCGTCGGAACCGCGCGTGCAGGGGTTCCCGATGCGCGACTGGGAGAACTTCTATCGCGAGGAGATACGCAAAACAACGACCTATGGTTGGCAAGACCAGACCATGACCCGCGCGCGAATCCCCGTGGAACGCGCCAAGCAGCTCATTCTGGAGCGTGGGCTGCCTCAGTAAGAGGTGATATATATGCGTAACCGACTATGGGTATGGATGATAATGATGGCATCTGTGGGGCTGACCAGCCTCGCCAGCGCCCAACTCTACCGCCGCCCCGGCGAAATTGGGCAATTTCAGGAACAGGAGCAGAAAAAAATCCTGAGCCAGGTCTCTGTTGAGCAACGCCTCAACACTCAGGTTCCCTTAGACCTGACCTTCCGCGATGAGACAGGGAAAACCGTGCGACTGGGCGACTACTTCGGCAAACGCCCCGTGATACTGGTGCTGGCTTACTACGAGTGCCCAATGCTCTGCACCGTCGTACTGAACGAATTAACACGCTCGCTGAATGCCCTGGACTACACGATTGGCAAAGAATTTGAAGTCATCACCGTGAGTATCTCGCCTACCGAGACTCCGGAACTGGCGCGCCAGAAGAAACAGAGCTACCTCGCTGCCTACAAGAAGTCAGGCGGTGAGAAGGGTTGGCACTTTCTGGTGGGCGACGAACCAAACATCAAGGCTCTGGCAAACGCCGTCGGCTTTCAGTATACCTATGACCCGCGCACGAAACAATACGCGCACCCTGCGGTGATTATGATCCTCACGCCACAGGGCAAACTGGCGCGCTACCTGCTCGGCATCGAATTCTCCGCACGCGACCTGAAATTCGCTTTAGCGGAAGCGTCCGAAGGAAAGATTGGCAACCCGGTGTTGAGCGCCGTGCTATACTGCTTCCAGTACGACCCCTCCGCGGGCAAGTACGGACTGGTGATTCTGCGCGTGGTGCAAATTGCGGGCATCATCACGGTGCTTTCGCTGGCGATTCTGATTGGCGGCGCGTTGCTACTGGAGCGGCGCCGACCTAACCCAACATCGACCGAAAACGAACAGGAGTGAGGAATTATGTGGAATATTCCGTTTGTACCGCCAACCGCATCCCAGGAGGCTGTGAGCATCTCATGGCTCTACTGGGTCATCACTGCGCTCTCCTTTTTCTTTGGTGGGATAGTCTTGTTCGGTGCTGTCTATCTTGCCGTCAAGTATCGGGCTGGCAACCAGAATGTGGACCGCTCCAACGCCACCGACAGCGATCTGCGCATGGAGCTATCGTGGACGCTCATCCCTCTGATACTGGCGATAGCCATCTTCGGGTGGGCAGCAAAACTCTATGGCGACATCTACGCCCCACGCGAAGGCGGCTACTATGAGGTCTTTGTGGTTGGTAAGCAGTGGATGTGGCACTGCCAGCACCCGAACGGCGTGCGCGAAAATAACGAGCTGACCCTGCCTGCCGGGCGACTAATCAAAGCCACTATCATCTCGCAGGATGTGATCCACGCCTTCTCCATCCCGGCGTTCCGGGTGAAGCGCGACGCCGTGCCTGGGCGCTATAATGCGATGTATTTCACGCCCACGGTGTCGGGCGAGTACCACCTCTTCTGCACCGAATACTGCGGCACGAAGCACTCCGAAATGATTGGCAAAGTACGTGTGCTACCGCCTGACGAGTTTGAAAAGTGGCTCCAGAGTGGTGGGGCTGGCGCCGCGGCAGCGCCGATGTCGCTTGAGGAGCAGGGCAAGCAGCTCTTTGCTAAACTTGCCTGCAACACCTGCCACATGAACCCGAACTCGGCGGTCAAGGCGCCCGATTTGAACGGAGTATACGGACATGAGGTAAAATTAGCCGACGGACGCACCGTCAAAGCAGATGACGCCTATATCCGAGAATCTATTTTGAACCCTGTCGCGAAAATCGTGGCGGGCTATCAAAACCAGATGCCCCCCTATCAGGGGCAAATCAAAGAGGAAGAGATTATTGCCCTGATCGCCTATATCAAGTCGCTGGCGCAAGCCGGAGGAGGAAACTAATATGGCAACACAGACTGTCGCGCATGGCGAACAGCAGCGAGTGAACTATCTTAACTGGAAAACGACCGTCGCTTCGTGGTTGTTTACCTATGACCACAAGCGTATCGGAATCCTGTATCTGGTGAGCATTTCCCTCTTCTTCCTACTGGGGGGCTTGGCTGCAGCCATGATTCGACTGGAACTGGCAACCCCCAAAGGCGATCTGCTCACCTCCGATGTGTATAACAAGATGTTCACCATTCACGGCGTGCTGATGATTTTCTTCTTCCTGATTCCTTCCATCCCCGCCGTGTTTGGGAACTTTGTGCTGCCGATGATGATTGGCGCGCGCGATGTGGCGTTTCCTCGTCTGAACCTGCTGAGCTGGTACTTCTTTATGGTGGGGGCGGTGCTCGCGACCATTGCGCTGGTCAGAGGCGGCATTGACACGGGCTGGACATTTTACACGCCTTATAGCAGCTCCTTCGCGAAGGGCGAGGTGAGCCTCGCGATTGTGGGCGTCTTCCTGGCAGGGTTTAGCTCCATTTTTACGGGGATTAACTTCCTCGTAACCATCCATAAGATGCGCGCGCCTGGCATGACCTGGTTCCGCCTGCCCCTGTTCGTGTGGGCGATGTATGCGACCAGCCTCATTCAGGTGCTGGGCACACCCGTCGTGGCGATCACCCTGTTGCTGGTGGCAATTGAACGCTCGCTCCGAATCGGTATTTTTGACCCCAATCTGGGCGGCGACCCGATCCTGTATCAGCACCTGTTCTGGTTCTATTCACACCCAGCCGTTTACATTATGATTCTGCCCGGCATGGGCGTGATTAGCGAGGTCATTTCGGCGTTCTCCAAAAAGCGCGTGTTCGGGTATCACTTCGTGGCGTTCTCCAGCCTCGCGATTGCGATTATCGGCTTCCTCGTCTGGGGACACCACATGTTCAGCACGGGTCAGTCCATCTACGCCAGCATTCTCTTCTCGTTCCTGACCTTCCTGGTGGCGATTCCCTCGGCGATTAAGACCTTCAACTGGATGGCGACCATCTGGAAGGGGCGTGTTCACTGGGAAGCGCCCATGGTCTACGCATTGGGCTTTATGGGCTTGTTCGTGATTGGCGGGCTGACCGGGCTGTACCTGGCTGCGATGGCGACAAATGTGCATCTGACCGATACCTACTTCATCGTGGCGCACTTCCACTATGTGATGGTGGGCGGCGCGATTATGGCGTATCTGGCGGCGCTCCACTTCTGGTGGCCAAAGATGACGGGGCGCATGTACCCGCAGAGCTGGGCGAAACTGTCGGCGCTGCTGGTGTTTGTGGGGTTCAACCTCACCTTCTTCCCCCAGTTTATTCTGGGCTACATGGGGATGCCGCGCCGCTACCATAGCTACCCCGAAGAGTGGGCGGCGTTGAACCTGCTTTCTTCGGCGGGCGCTTCGGTGCTGGGCGTTGGTTACCTGTTGCCCGTGATTTACCTGGTATGGTCGCTCAAGTATGGGCGCGTCGTCACAGAGCGCAACCCGTGGGGCGCGCGCGGGCTGGAGTGGGAACTGGTGGACACACCACCCGACCCCCACAACTTCGAGCGCACGCCCATCGTGACTCGCCCTGCCTACGACTATGGGCATCCCGAAGAGCCGACGGGGATTATCCCCAAGCCGCGCCCTGTTGTTGTCGGAGGCAAAGACGGCTAAGCTTCTTCCCCTCCCGCCTGATCCGGTGGGAGGGGGCACAATAAACTTATCAATGGAGGCTAACCGACCGTGAGTGTCAAAGAGGCGGAAGTGTTAGAGCATGGAACTTCGCTTGCCCATCCCGCACACGAGGAGATTCTGGGCGAGCAGTTTGAGACCTTAGAGCAGCAAAATAACGCCTACCTCATCGGCATGTGGGCGTTTATCGTGCAGGAGGTGCTGTTCCTGGGCGCTATCTTCGCCGCCTACGGCATCTATCGTCTCAAGTACCTGCACGAGTTTACCCTCGCTCATAAAGAGCTGGATTGGGTGGTGGGCGGTGTCAACACGCTCGTACTGCTTGCCAGTAGTTACACGATGGCGCGCGCGGTGCGAGCCGCCATGCAGAACAAACACGGACGCCAGATTCTCTTCCTCGGCTTCACGCTCTTCTTCGCAAGCATCTTCATGTTCAATAAGTATGTTGAATACAGCAGAAAGTATGAACACCACCTCATTCCAGGCTGGGGCTACGACGCGCACGCGATTGTGGAGCATGGCGAGAAAAAAACGATTCTTGAACCCACGCCCGAAGGAAACTACAGAGTCAAACTGGAGACCGAGAAGGTCGTAACCCCTGAAGAGTTCAAACAGCGCACCCAGCTCTTTATGGGCTTCTACTTTATCCTCACGGGCTTGCACGGCTTGCATGTGCTGGTCGGGATGATTGCCATTGGCGTGCTGATAATACGCGCCTATATCGACTACAAAAAGCGCAAACCTGTCGCCGACTACATGCCCGTGGAGATGGTGGGACTCTACTGGCACTTCGTGGATATCGTCTGGATTTTCATCTACCCGCTGCTCTATCTCATCGGGAGGTAAACAAAGATGGAAGAGCATACAGCGCATCACGCGGAAGGACATGAACACCATGTGGTTCCGATTCATGTTTACACATGGACCCTGATTGCGTTGCTGATTTTGCTGATTGCGACAGTCGGAGCGGGTTTCATCCCAATGCCGGTGTGGCTTGGCACGGTAGTTGCCTTAGCCATTGCCGCAATCAAGACCTATCTGGTAATGGCGAACTTCATGCATGTGAAGTTCAGCGGCAAACTTGTCTGGCTTTTTGCGGCAGCGGGCTTTTGTTGGCTGGTGATTATGATTATTTTCGCTTATGCCGACTACATCACCCGTCCGTGGGAGCCAGTGCCAGGCTTCTAATCCCACCCCCTCTGCTTGACACCTCCTCACTCACCCCCCACCCCCTCCGCCTGATTTGCGGAGGGGGTTGCGGCTTTATCCTGCGGCGATGAGGTATAATCTTACGCCAGATTAACCTGAGGTCTAAAGGCAGATGGAATCGATTCAGGCGATTGTGGCAGAGGCGGAATCGGCGATAGCCAACTGTCGCTCCACGGCGGAACTGCAGGTGGTGGAATCGCATTATCTAGGAAAAAAAGGAGCCATCAGCCAGCTGTTGCGCCAGATCGGGACGCTCCCGCCAGAGCAGCGCCCCCTGTTTGGGCAACAGGTGAACGAGGCGCGCGCCCATCTGGAAGCGCGAATAGCTGAACGCCGTGAGGCGCTCGCCCAGCAGGAAATAGCAGAACGCCTGCGTGCCGAAACGCTCGATGTCACTTTGCCCGGCATCCCCCTGCGCCCCGCCCGACTGCACCCGCTGACACTCACCGCGCGTCGGGTCAAGCAGGCACTGATGGGGCTGGGTTTCGAGTTCGTGGAAGGCCCCGAACTGGAACGCTTTGAATACAACTTCGGCGCGCTCAACTACCCCGAAGACCATCCCGCGATGGACGAGCAAAACTCGTTCCATGTGGGCGACGGCTGGCTCCTGCGCACACAGACCACCGCCATTCAAGGGCGCATCTTCGAAGAGGTTCAGCGCGGTGAACGACAGCTCCCCATCCGAATCGCCATCATCGGGCGATGCTTCCGCTACGAGAATGTGGACGCCACCCACTCCCACACCTTCCATCAGGTGGACGCCTTCATGGTGGACGAAGGGGTCAGCATGGCGCATCTCAAGGGCACGCTCACCCAGTTTGCCCGCATTATGTTCGGTGAAGAGGTGCGTGTGCGCTTCCGCCCCGACTTCTTCCCTTTCGTGGAGCCGGGGGTAGACTTCGCCATCTCGTGGAAGGGCGGCTGGCTGGAGCTCGGCGGCGCAGGGCTGATTCACCCCAACATTCTCGAACACTACGGTATCGATTCCGAACGCTACTCCGGATTCGCTTTCGGACTGGGCATCGAACGCATCCCGATGCTCCAGTACGGGATAGACGACCTGCGACTCTTCCTGGAAAACGACATGCGCTTCCTGGCGCAGTTCCCTCTGTTATAAGCCATGCGAGTGCCGATAGACTGGTTAAAGGACTTCGTGCAGTTTGATCTCAGCGCGGACGCCCTCGCCGAAAAACTCACGATGGCGGGGCTGGAAGTGGAAGAGGTGCTGGAGACGCCGCAGGGCACGGTGCTATCGCTCTATATCACCCCTAATCGCGGCGACTGCCTGAGCATCTTCGGGATTGCCCGCGAGGTATACGCCCTGTTGGGGGACGCCTGCGAGCCAACCCCCCTCTTCTGGCGCCTGAATGAGTGGATTCTCCAGCCGCCTCCTGTGGAGCCAGGCGAAACCGCTCAGCATGCGCGCGTGGAGGTGTTGGACCCCGATCTGTGCCCCCGCTACGGCGCGCGGGTGATTCGAGGCGTGAAAATTGCCCCCTCGCCTGCGAAAGTGCAAAGCCGCCTGCTCGCTGCAGGCATGCGCCCTATCTCCAACATCGTGGACGCCACCAACTATGTGATGCTGGAACTGGGGCAGCCCCTGCACGCTTTCGATTTAGACACCCTGCGCCAGCAAACGATTATCGTGCGACGAGCGCGCCCCGGCGAGCGCATCACCACGCTGGACAAACACGAACACGCCCTCCAGCCCGACATGCTGATGATTTGCGACGCCGAACGCCCCGTCGCTGTCGCGGGCATTATGGGAGGCGCCGAAACAGAAGTTACCGAGAACACGCGCAACATCCTGATGGAATCGGCGCATTTCAATCCCCTCTCTATTCGGCGCACCTCGCGTGCATTAGATCTGCGCACCGAGTCTTCCTATCGCTTCGAGCGCTTCGTGGACCCGAATCTCGTGGTGGTGGCGCAGCTCCGCGTTTGTGAGCTGATTGAAGAATGGACGGGTGTGGCGCCTGTGACAGGCATGCTGGATGTGTATCTGACCCCCTACTCTGTGCGCACACTCAGTGTGCGTCTGTCTCGCGCTGCGCAAATGCTGGGGTTCCTCATAAACCCCGATGAGGCAGAACAAACTCTCACACGACTCAATCTCAAGCCCAGCCGTACCCCAGAAGGGTTTGAGACGCATATTCCGCTCTATCGCCCCGACCTTCAGCGTGAGATTGACCTGATCGAGGAGCTGGGGCGCATTCTCGGCTATGAACGCATTCCCGAAACCCCGCCTGCTGGCACAACCACGCAAGGCAAGGATAGCCCCGAAGGCGCCTTTGCCGAGCGCCTGCGCACCATCCTGCTCAGCGCAGGACTGCAGGAAATTGTCAGCCATACGCTGGAACCCGAAAACCCCTTCCAGACCGCTGGTGGAGGGCTAAGCGAACAACTCTACCAGCCGATAATGCTCCGCAACCCGATGAGCGAGGAGATGAGCTTCCTGCGCTTCTCGCTACTTTCCAGCCTCGTACGCACGGCGGATTACAATCGACGGCGCGGTATTCGCGACCTGCACCTGTTTGAGATTGGGCGCGTGTTTGCGCTCGGCGAACAGGGCTATCACGAGTGGCTCCATCTCGGCATCCTGATGACGGGCAACCACCACAGCCCCCACTGGGAAGAAAAACCCAACCCCGTGGACTTTTATCATTTCAAAGGGGTGGTGGAACATATGTTGCAGGCGCTGGGAATCGAGGCTCGGTTCGTGCCTGTCGGCAATCATGACCCCCGTTTTCACCCAGGACGCGCCGCTTATGTGCATGACAGGGACGACCAGCGTCTGGGCGTGATAGGCGAAATCCATCCCACGATTGCCCGCGAGAATGAGTTTCGCCAGCGCGTATACGCAGGCGAGTTCAGCCTGAATGCCCTCCGACATGCCGCGGCGCATACGGTGCATTATCGTCCCTTGCCCGTTTTTCCGCCCGTGCTTCGCGATATTGCTATTCTCGTGCCTGAAGAGGTGCCTGTGGGACAACTTTTTGACACGATTCGCGAAGTGGGCGGCGAATGGCTTGAATCGGTTCAGCTGTTTGACCGCTACACGGGCAGCCACATTCCAGAAGGGCTACATAGCCTTGCGTTCTCGCTGGTGTTCCGCAGTCGGGAGCGCACCCTTACCGACGAGGAGGTCAATCAGCGCGTGGAACAGATTTTCCAGGCGCTGGAGACACGGCACGGCGCGGTAGCGCGCCGCTGATGGCAACTTATGCGCGACGCTCGATGGTGGTTGTGGGGCGGCGTGTTGCTGCTTATCGCCTTGCTCTATGGGCAAACGGCTCAGTTCGGGTTCGTGTGGGACGATGAGCAGGTTATTTACGGGCGCCCCGACTATCGAGACCCTGCCCGGTGGCTGCAGGCAATTCGGAAACCGCTGGACTTCTCGCCCAACTATTTCCGCCCGCTGGCTCTGAGCAGTTTGCTGGTGCAGCTGTGGCTCTGGGGCGACAACCCCGCGCCGTTCCACATCGCGAATGTGCTGATTCACCTCGTGAACACACTGCTGGTGATGGCGATTGCCTGGCGTCTTTTACGCCACAAGATACTGAGCGCCGTGTCGGGCTCACTTTATGGCTTGCATCCTGCGCTCGTGGAAAGCGTCGCCTTCGTTTCGTCGCGCTATGACCTGCTGATGACCACCTTCCTGCTCCTTGCGTTCTGGCTGAGCCTCTCTTTGAAAGGCTGGAAGCGTCTGGGGGGGACGGGAATGGCTCTGCTCTGCGCGATGTTATGCAAGGAGATGGCGGTCATGGTGCTACTGGCGTTCCCTGTAGCGTACTGGGGAATACGCAGGGTTTCGGCTGACACCCCCCAGGCTGACAGGATGCTTTATATAGGTTTTGGTGTGATTCTTGCACTTTATCTGACGCTTCGCTGGCTGGCGCTGGGTTATCTGCTCACCGCGCCTGTAGAGGGACTGCAGATTGAGGCAGGCACGCCGCTCCAGCACCTATTGCTCGTGGGGCGCACCTTTGCCACACTGATAGGCTTGGTGGTCTTTCCCTTTTTCAGCATCACGCCAGTGCATCACTCGTCATTGCCCGTGCCCCTGAACGACGGGCTTGCGTGGGCGCAGCTGGCTCTCTCCGCGGGGGTGATCATGCTGATGGGGCTGGCAGTTAGGCGCGCGCCGGTGCTAACTGGGATGTTCTGTGCGGGCGTGATTCTGCTATTGCCTGTGCTAAACCTGCGCCCGATGGAGTTTGCGTTTGGGATGTTTACAGCGGAGCGCTTTCTGACCGCGCCACTGGCGTTTTTCGTGCTGGGCATCAGCGCATGGGGAGCCGAACAGCTACAGCGCGGGGGCTCGCGCGTCTGGTGGGCAGGGTTGGGGCTGTGGGCGGCAGGGGCGTTAATTGTCTCGGCGCTCGTGCTGCCCAACTGGCGCGAATCGGGCGTTTTCTGGGAGTGGGTGACTCGCGCCGCCCCCCGCTC
>JBBIQJ010000087.1:0-10121 GCA_037442385.1 Armatimonadota bacterium | reverse complement strand
CATTCATACCGCCCACGAACCCCACCACATTCGTCTTGGTGAACGCGCCCGCGAGCGCCCCCACCAGATAAGAACCCTCCTGCTCGTTGAAGATAAGCGACACACAGTTGGGCAGGTTCGGCGCCTTACCATCCACGATTCCGAAGTAGACCCTGGAGAATCGGGGCGCGACTTTGGAAAGCGCGTCTTCCATCAAAAACCCAATCGCGAAGACCACATTAAATCCCTGTCGCGCCAGCGCAGTCAGATTGCGCACATAGTCCGCTGCCGTGCGCGATTCCAGATAGCGCACCTCCGCGCCAAGCTGGTCTCGCGCACGTTCCAGGCCACGCCACGCCGAAGCGTTGAACGACTCGTCGCCAATCCCGCCCACATCCGTTACCATCGCTGCACGAATCCGCCGTTGCATGCAATAAAACCTCCCTGTAGCAAGATTGTACCCGATAGAAGCCTCTGGAAGGTATACTTCTTGTTATGACCGTTGCTTCGCAGGAGTGGCTCACCGAGTCGGAAGCGCGTGAAGTGGCACACCAGGCACGAACCCTGATTCAGGCTGTAGAGCGCGTGATTCTGGGCAAGACCGAAGCCGTGCGCCTCATGGTTACTGGGCTGTTGAGTGGGGGGCATCTGCTGATAGAGGATATCCCTGGTGTGGGCAAAACCACGCTGGCGCGGGCGCTGGCACGCGCGATTGGTGGACAGTTCCGGCGCATCCAGTTCACACCCGACCTACTGCCCGCCGATGTTACGGGCTCCGTGATTTACAACCAGCGTACAGGGCAGTTTGAGTTTCACCCCGGACCGATTTTTGCGAACATCGTTCTGGCGGACGAGATAAACCGCGCCACGCCGAAAACCCAATCCGCCCTGCTGGAGGCGATGGAAGAGCGCACTGTCTCCATCGAGGGCGCCTCCCATCCCCTGCCCCACCCGTTTCTGGTGATTGCGACCCAGAACAACATCGAGATGGTGGGCACCTATCCGCTTCCGGAGGCGCAGATGGATCGGTTTTTTGCGCGGGTGTCGCTGGGCTACCCGTCGCCTGAGGTGGAGGAGCAGATTCTGGCGAGCCGCCAGCTCCGCTCGCCGCTGGACACGCTGGAACCGGTGTTGTCGCTGGAACAACTGGAGCATCTTCAGCAGCAGGTACGGCGCGTCTATATCAGCCCCGCCGTGCGACGCTACCTCGTGGCGGTGGTGAACGCCACGCGCCACCATCCCCAGATTGCGCTGGGCGCCAGCCCCCGCGCCTCGCTGGCGCTCATGCTCGCCGCCCAAGCCAACGCCATCCTCTCGGAGCGCCACTTTGTTATCCCCGACGATGTGCAACGGATGGCAATCCCCGTGCTGGCGCATCGCCTGATTCTCCGAAGCGACACACAGGGCAAAATCCCCCGCGCCGAACAGGTGATCCAGGAAATCCTGAAGCAAGTGCCCGTGCCGATGGGTGAGGAAACCTGATGCGAGAATACAAGCTCACCGCGCTGATGGCGGCGACCTCGTTCCTGCTGGTCTCTGGCTTGATGACCAACAACCGCCAGATGTACTGGATGGCGAGCGTGCTGGGGTTCCTCCTGGGCACGACCTACCTGCTGGTGAATCGGCGCGTGCAGTCCCTTCAAACGAACCTCCACTGCCCTCCCGAAGTCTCGGAGAGCGATTCGTTCACGGTAACCGTCGAGACCAACCTGCGCGTGTCATGGGCAGTCGCTATCAGCGATTTCAGGGTTGAATGCCCTCCCAGCTTTTCGATGGAGTATCAGCGCGTGGAGCCAGGCGCGGACGGCGTTCAGCGGATTGTCAGCGAGTTTACTGCCCACCGCATGGGGCGCCACACACTCGGCGAGGTTCGGATTGTGCTATCGGATATCTTCGGCTTGTTTTACCGCATCGCGTGGTTTGACCTCCTTACGGAGGTGCGCGTGTTGCCGCGTCCCGTACCGCTGGCGGGATGGTCGTGGTCGGGGGGCGGGCATGGGCGTTTCCTGATGGCGTCCTCGTTGCGGGGTCAGCGCGGAGAGGGCGCCGACTGGCATGGCACCCGCCCTTACATTCCGGGCGACCCCCTGCGCCGAATCAACTGGCGCGCCACTGCCCGCCATCGCGAATGGCATGTGAAAGAGTTCGAAACCGACCAGCTGGCGCCTGTGCTGGTAGCAGTGGAGTACGCCCCGCGCTGGCGCCTCGACGAAGAAGGGAGCGCGCCCGACTTTGAACAGGCGCTCCGCCATCTGGCTTGGCTCGCGACCGAAGCGCCGCGACACGGCGTCTCGCTCAGCGTCGCAGATGAAACGGGCACGGTGATGCCCATCGCCTTCAGCCAGTCGCACGACCTGCGGCAGTTTCTCCGCTGGCTCACCGACCGCGCCCCCAGCGCACCCCAATCCCTGCTGGACTGGCTCCCCAGCCTGATTCGGCAGTATGGCAATCAGTACCGTATCGTGTTGCTGACGCCAGCAAGCGAGCGGGCAGTCTACGAGTCGGCTGTGCGTACATATCGTCAACAGGGCTATGCCGTCGAGGTCTTCGGGGTCTCCGCCTGAACCCCCTGCACGCTGGGTTTTGTTTGGGGCGCCCGTCTGCCCGGGAATGGCAATCGGCGTCGGGGCGCCGCTTTATCTGCCCGCGCCCACAGCCCCTGAGTGGTTAGACCCGCGCCTCTTTGCGCAGGATGAAGACGAGTGGCTCGCGATTGAGTACCGCATGCGCACCGAGCCGCTGGAAGTGATTGCGCTGACGCCCTCTCTGGAAGATGCGCCCCCGATCCTGGCGCCCTATGTGCGCGTGGTGGGCTGGATTGTGGAGCGCGAACCCACACCGCCCCTGCCATCGGTCCCTGTGCTGAAGGTGGAGCGCCTGCCGCGCGTGCTACCGCCCGATGCGATGGTGGTGCTGGACGCCAATGCAGGGGTTGCCTATATAGACCCCAGCGTCGCCACACTCACCCGCTACCAAAGCCAGCTCTTGCGTGTCGCCACCCACACCCGCTACCACCTTGAGAGCCAGCACCTGCCCGCACGCACATGGGACGGTCAAACGGTTGCGATTGGCGGCAAGATTACAGAGTGGGCGACTTTAGAGCCAGCCGCTCAAGTTGGCGCGGAGCTGGTGGCGAGCTTCGCCGTCAGCCCCCCTGAAAAGCACGAAGTGCCCCATCTGGCGCATCAGCTGGGGGGCAAGCCACTCTGGTGGGTTGTGCCGCGTGAAATCCTGGAGACCCCTGAACTGCAGGAATCGCTGTGGCGCTGGAGTGCGGAGATGAGCCTGACCCTGATTCCCCACCCGCCTGAACGGCTTGCTGAGTGGGTGCAGGCGATGGAGGCAGTCAAGCTCAGCCTGCGTGAACAACATACGCCCATCGGCAGGTGGCAACTCGGCTGGCTGGGCGCGCTGCCCAATCCAGAAGAAGACTCGCTGCCCCTCTCCGCACACCTGAGTGAGGCTCTGGCACTGGAGGCGTTCTGGGAGGTGGAGCAGAGCGCGATGGAGTGGGGCTTATACCGTGCCGTGCTGCTGCCCGATGCGGAACCCGCGACCGTCGCCACCGGGCTGGCGGTCGCCCCACACGCCATAATCGTGCCCCCTGATCAGGTTCCACTCGCGAAGGAGCGCGTCGCGTTGCTCTCCACAGGTGAGTGTCGGACATGGCTGCTGCAACGCCTGAATCAGGGCGATACCGAAACCCTGCTGCGCCAGCCTGAGGTATGGATTCAGCTGAGGCGTTAGAAGCGGTTCAGGAAACGTAGAAGCGGTTCAGGAAACGAAAAAGCAAACAACGCGCAGGCGGTTCTCTCAAACGGCTGAACCTGCTCTGTCGCAAGGATTCGCATTCCGCCTCGAGGCACGATCCCTTTCGCCGCGTGAGACGCGGTTCCCATGTCCTGTTTGGAGCATGGGCACAGAAACCGTGACCCTACTGATGCCCGTACGAACGCGGTTCCCGAGTCCTGTTCAGCGAATCCCCTGTTCTTTGCGACAGAACAGATCGAGCCGTCTGACCAGAACGCTTTCTGATTCCATAGCTTGCTCGTTTTTTAGACTGCCTCTTACAACAGAGCCACGAGACTCAGCAGGGGATTCGCCGCACGCGGCGAATCCCCCTATAGAGGTGATCCCCATGAGTTCACTGAGAGGCACAGGAGGACGCACATCGTGCTGGGTTCTGGGCGGTATTGGTTGTCTGGGGCTGCTGGTGGTGTTTGCCATTCTGCTCTTCTTTGGCGCACGCCAGCTGGGCGGTATGTTTGGCGATATCATCCAGCAGTCGGTGGTGATTGAACAGGAGGTCAAACCCCAGTTTCAGACAATTGCCAACGCCATCAAGCAGTATCATGCCGACACGGGCAAGTTCCCGCCGAACCTGAACGCGCTCACGCCCAAATACCTCAAACCCGATGCGCTGAAACCCCTCACCCTCAAGAACGGAACCCAGATTAAATGGGTCTACCGCCCGCCCAAACCCGATGCGACAGCCGACACGGTGATTCTGGAGCATAGCCCGCCTGTCACTGCTGAAATGAAGTTTGGGCAAACCATCAAGGCAAACCTTACCCTGCAGCTGAATAAGAACTTTTCTATGATGCTCCAGCAGGAGATGATTACGCCCGACGGCAAGCGGCAGATCCAGAAGCACTCGGTGAATTAATCAGGAATCAATCTCCAGTCGGGGCTGGAGACTCGCACCTGGATGGGCGATTCCCAGATGAGCATACGCCTGCGGGGTCGCCTGCCGCCCACGCGGCGTGCGCTGGATGAAACCCAGCTGCATCAGGAACGGTTCGTACATATCTTCAATCGTGCCTGCATCTTCCTGAATGGAAGCCGCCAGCGTCTCCAGCCCCACAGGACCGCCGCCGAACTTTTCAATCAGAGTGCGCAGGATTTTGAGATCCATCTCGTCCAGCCCCAGCGGGTCCACACCCAACCGTTGGAGGGCATCCTGCGTGATTTCAAGCGTGATTTTGCCCTCGCCCAGCACCTGCGCGAAATCGCGGATGCGCCGTAGCAGGCGGTTTGCGATGCGCGGCGTGCCCCGCGAGCGCGTCGCTATCTCCTGCACCGCTGGCTCCTCAATCTCCACCTGCAGAATGCGCGCTGAGCGACGGATAATCTGCGCCAGCTCCTCCGGCGTGTAAAACTGGAAATAATGCACAATCCCGAATCGGTCGCGCAGGGGTGAAGTGAGCAAGCCCGCGCGCGTGGTCGCTCCCACCACCGTGAACGGCGGCAGGTCCAGCCGCAAAGAGCGCGCCCCCGCCCCCTTGCCCAGCACAATATCGATCTGAAAATCCTCCATCGCGGGGTACAGCACCTCTTCCACCGCGCGGCTGAGACGGTGAATCTCGTCAATGAACAGCACCTGCCCCGCTTCCATGCTGGTCAAAATCGCCGCGAGGTCGCCCGGACGCTCAATCGCAGGCCCCGAAGTGATATGAATCGGCACGCCCATCTCGTTGGCGATAATGGTCGCTATCGTGGTCTTGCCCAACCCCGGCGGACCGAACAGGAGCACATGATCCAGCGATTCGCCTCGCGCCCGCGCCGCCTGAATAAAGATGCTCAGGTTCTCCTTGAGCTGCTGCTGCCCGATGAACTCGGTGAGTCGCCTCGGGCGCAGGGATGCCTCGCTCTCCACCTCTTCCCGATGGCGAGCGGGGTCTACAATGCGCGTCGGTGTCGTGTGATGACTCATGCAGTATAAGTGTACCCGACAGGGTACAACATGGCGCAGTGGAGCGCTACGAATACACCCAGATACGGATGGGCGTGGAGGCGCGCATGGTGGTCTACGCACCCAGCGAGGCGGCGGCGTTGCGGGCGTGTCGAGCCGCCTACAGCCGACTCAGCGCGCTGGAAGCCATGATGAGCGACTACCGCCCCGATAGCGAGCTGATGCGCCTCTGCCAGACCGCGGTTGGACGCTGGGTTAAAGTCAGCCCTGAACTGTTTTATGTGCTGTGGCACGCCCAGAAACTGGCAAAGCAGACGAAAGGCGCGTTTGACATCACCGTCGGACCGCTTACTGCGCTGTGGCGTGAGGCACGCGCGAAGCAAAAACTGCCCGACAACGCCACGCTTCAGCAGGCGCTGGCGCGCACAGGCTGGCAGAAGGTAGTGCTCAGCCTGCCCCGTCGTGCGGTGCGCCTCGCAGTAGAGGGCATGCGCCTGGATCTGGGCGGTATTGCCAAAGGCTACGCCTGCGACTGCGCCCTGCGTGTGCTACGCCAGCACGGGATTTCGAGCGCTCTGGTGCAGATGGGAGGCGATCTGGCGGTCTCCGCGCCGCCGCCCCATCAGAAAGGCTGGCGGATCGAGATTCCGCCCCTCGCCTCGCGTGAAGAGCCTGTGTTTCTGACACTGGCGCACTGCGCCCTCTCCACATCGGGCAGCACCGAGCAGTTCGTGGTCATCGACGGCGTGCGCTATGCCCATATTGTAGACCCTCGCACGGGGCTGGGACTGCGCCACCTCGTGCAGGTGAGCGTCAAAGCGCCGTCGGGAATCGTTTCCGACAGCCTCGCCACTGCCCTGTGTGTGATGGGCGCCGAAGGCGTCGCGCACCTCAAACACCTCTATCGGGGTGTGGAGGTGTGGTATAAAACGGCTTAATATAAGCGTCGCCCCACAAGGTATAATCTCCC
Organism: Armatimonadota bacterium; assembly: GCA_037442385.1. GTDB lineage: Bacteria > Armatimonadota > Fimbriimonadia > Fimbriimonadales > GBS-DC > LDYB01. Next base: position 3,480 of record JBBIQJ010000087.1, on the reverse strand, counting down.
GAACCATGAGCCTGTTTAAGGAGCGGCGGGCGAAGGGCGAAGCGCGCCTCCCCGAAACGGTGCGCGCCCTGTGGGTCGTGCGTACCTCTATGGTTTCGCCCCAGTCCGTAGAGCGCGCGGTGGAGCTGGCGTATCGGTATGGTTTCAACACGCTGTTTGTGCAGGTTCGCGGGCGCGGGGATGCCTATTATCGCTCCACCTTAGAGCCGCGCGCAGAGGCGTTGCGCTCCCAGCCCGATTCGTTTGACCCGCTGGAGCATCTGCTCCGCTGCACGCAGGGGACGGGCATCATGGTGCATGCGTGGTTGAATGTGTTCTATGTGTGGAGCCATCCCCGACGCCCTCTCAGCTCCCGGCATATGGTAAACCGCAACCCCCAGTGGATCGCGCGCGACCGCAACCAGCGCTATCAGATGACCCCCGCAGGCAAGGTGGAAGGGGTGTATCTTTGCCCCAGCAACCCGAATGTGCGCACCCACACGCTCAAAGTGTTCGCTGAAGTCGCCCAGCAGTATCCACAGCTGGACGGCTTGCATCTGGACTATGTGCGCTATCCTTACGAGGGCTATTGCTACTGCGCGGGGTGTCGGGCGCGGTTTCGGGAGGCGATGCAGGAGCGCGTTTCCGAGCGCGAGCGTCAGGCGCTGGAGCGCCAGCGCAACCCGTTCGCATGGATCGATGCCTTCCCCGCCGAATGGAGCGACTGGCGTCGGGAACAGGTGAGCGCGTTTGTCTCTCAGTTCGCCCGCCAGTCGCGCCGAATCAACCCGAACCTGATTCTCTCTGCCGCCGTCTGGCCCGACCCGATGATGGCGTACCGACACAAGCTGCAGGACTGGCTCTACTGGATTCGCGCCGGCTGGCTGGACACTCTGGCGCTGATGGCATACGACAAAGACACGGCTCGTGTGCAGAAGCAGATAGAACACGCCCTAAAGCAGGTGGAGGGACGCCCGCTGATTGCCGGAATCGGGGCATGGCAAATCTCACCCGAAAGCACGGCGAACAAAATTCGCGTTGCGCTTCGGGCAGGCGCACGGGGCTATAGCCTCTTCTCTTATGATGCCATCACGCAAAACGGCAACAGCGAAGCCTACCTGCTCGCGCTGCCAACAGGAGGGTAGTTTCCGCCCCCAGAGTTGGGAGCGGAAACTTTACTCCATGACGCGCACGGTGAGGGTAATCACAATTTCCGAGCGATCGCGCGTCGTGGAGGACCTGCGGAAGAGGTAGCCAAAGAAAGGCAGATCGCCCAGCAAGGGCACCTTCTGGATGGTCTTGATATCCTGCTCGCGAATCAGCCCGCCGATGATGAGCGTCTCGCCGTTGTTGAGACGGATGGTGGTCTCAGCGTTGCGTCGCGCCAGCTGTGGCAGCGAGCCACCCCCTGGCACATTCAGGAACCCTGTAATCACGCTCACCTCAGGCTTGACCTGAAGCGTGATGGAGCCGTCTTCATGCACGCGCGGTAGCACACTCAGAATGATGCCTGCCTGCACCGAGTCGGTCTGCACATTCGCGCCCTGTGGCGTCTGCTGGATGAGTTTGACATAGTTCACCTCGTCGCCGATGAAGATGGTCGCAGGGCGTCCATCCAGGGTCGCAACGCGCGGGTTCGCCAGCAGGCGGTTGCGCCGATCTTCCGCCAGCGCGTTCAGCGTCACGCTGAAATCGATGGGCTTCTTGACGATACTGAAATCAATTCCCAGCGAGCCGTCTTTGTTCACCTGAACCCCTTGCTGGTTCGGCACAGGCGTGCCCCCACTGGGGAAGGGCAGTCTACCCCCAGAGCGATCCAGCGTATCCACAGCGCTGGACTGGAGTGCGCTCCACGACAGCCCCAGCGACTTGAGGCTCCCCTCAGAGACATCCAGCACGCGCGCCTCGATCACGACCTGCGGCTGTTTGATGTCTACCTTTTTGAGGATTTCCAGCGCACGCAACACATCACGTGCTGTGCCCATCAGCACCAGCAGATTCGGCGGCTGAGCGCTGCTGGAACCTGCATTGCCGCCTGCGGGTATCGGCGCGCCCATCTGCTGGGCAGAGGGGCTGGGCGCATCGCCCCCGGAAGGCGAGGCGGTTGCCTGCGCCGTGCCTGAAACTGCGCCTCGGCTCAACAGCGCGTCAGGCCCCAGCGCGACCGACACGGTGGGCACCATCTGCGCCAGAATCCGCACCAGATCGCGCGAATCGGCGTGCTTGACGCGATAGACTTCGGTTACAATCTCGGCGCCGCCGCTGATTTGCTGTTCAAAATAATCGGCCGCGGCGCGCGCTTCGGCAATCCGTTCGGGGTCGCCTTCCACCAACAGGTAGCGCGGATCCTTCTCCGAAGAGGGGGTAATGGTGAGGTCGGGGAATCGCGCACGCAGATAGAGCGCCACCTCGTTCACCTGCGCCACTTTGAAGGTGAACACCTCCACCGATTTTGCGCGTTCCGAGGCGGGCTTACCGCGGAAGGCTTCTATAGAAGCGGGTGTGCCCACCACATAGGTGTTCTCGATGCGCTCGTAGTGATAGCCGCTGAGGCGTGTAATCAAATTCAGCGCCTCTTCCACCGAAACACGGTTGAGGCTGACAGTGATAGTGCCCTTCACATCGGGCGCCGTTACGATGTTCGCTCCTGACTGGATGGCGAGCGCTTTCAGCACATCGCCGATATCCGCTCCCACGAAATCGAGCGAGACCAGCACAGGCGGGCGTGTGGTTGTGGTAGGCGCGCGGGCAATCTCACGCCGCTCAGGTTCGGGCGCTACAGCGCGGGCCTGTACCCGCCGATTGGGCAGGATGGGTTTCACTTCGCGCCATTCGGTTGCTGGCGCAGTCGGTTCGGTTGATGCCACCTGAACTGGCTTCGTGGGGGCGGGCTGGGTTTCTGTAGGCGTTGCTGCCTGCGCTTCGCCAATTCGTACACAAAAGCCTGTTTCGGTTTTCTCCACCCGATAGGGAGGCTTGCCCCGAAGTGTAATCACCACGCGCACGCGCGGCGGGTTGTTAGTGTACCAGCCATAGCGCAGTTTGACGGCGTGCGGGGTCGTCAGGCGCACTTCGCGCCCACGCCTCTCGAAACGCGCACGAAACTCTAGAATCAGAAACTGATGACGCCACAGGCTGACCGACGGGCTGGGCAGCTTCTCACCCGTAATCTGCACCACAGTTTGCCCCTGTTCTACCGTCGCGCTAACCTGACGGACGGTTTGACCAAACATCGCCGACAGCAGGAGCGTGCTAATTCCGCAAGACAACCATAGACCGTATCGCATTACTGGATCCCTCCATGCTCGTGAGTGGATTGACCAACACGCACCGAAATCTGCTCGTTTGCTTTTTTGAACACGACCTGCCCGCGCTGAATCTGATGCACCCGCCAGCCTTCCTCCAGCGTATCGCCCGGACTCACAAAGCGGCGGCGCCCCTCGCTATCTTTGAGAATCGCGAGGGTATTGGGTCCCTGCACGACTCCCACCACGATCCACT
>JBBIQJ010000086.1:0-10194 GCA_037442385.1 Armatimonadota bacterium | reverse complement strand
CAGGCGCATTAATGTGCCAGCCTTCTTCGATATCGAACACCACCACCAGCCCTTCGGGTTGCGGCACGAGGTAGACGCGCACAGGACCCTCTTGTTCATCCTCTTCAGGTTCCACAGGAGCGGGCATGCTGAGATCTGGCCTGGGCATGGTGAAGCCTTCCAGCATCAGGTAGCCCATCAGCATGCTACTACCCGCATAAGGGTTTTGCTCCAGCAGTTTCCAGAAGGCGTTCAAAGTTTCGCCTGCGCGCGTGTGATAGTCGCGCCTGGGGTTCGGCTCCAGCAGAGAGACGGTGTTGCCCAGTAGCGCCAGAAACTGGCACGCGACGCCATTCCCCGAAGGCGTCGCCCGATCCTGAAACGACTTGACGGGCACAATCAGCCAGTCGTGCTGGGTGTGGGTGTCGTAAAAGCCGCCCAGCTCGGCGTCGTGGAAGCGGTCTATCATCGCGTCGGCAAGAGTCTGGGCGCGCTCCTGCCACTTGAGGTCGCCTGTGGCTTCGTAGAGATTCATCAGCGCCAGCCCCAGCAGGGCGTAATCGCTCAGAAAGCCGGGCGTGTAGGCGTGCCCGTCGCGATAGCAGTGCATCAGCCCGCCGTCGCCCTGATAGAGACGGCTCCAGAGGAACTCGGCGGTCTGCTCGGCGACCTCCAGATATTCGGGCGCGCTCAGCGACTCGCTGGCGAAGGCGAACGCGCTCACCGCGAGCGCGTTCCAGTCGGTCAGCACCTTATCGTCGCGGACGGGCGCCTGGCGCTGGCGGCGCGCCTCCAGCAGTTTCGCACGCATTGGCGCGATGCGCTGCTGGAGTGTGTCGGCGTCCCTCCCCAGTTTCTGGGCAACCTCCTGCCAGGTGCCCGCCATCGCCAGCACATTCCTGCCCGTGAGCTGCTGAGTGGCTTCTTCGCGGTAGTTGCCTTCAGGCTGAACCCCATACACTGCGCAAAAGAGGGGTGCATCTTCCGCGCCCAGAATCTCATAGATTTCGCGCTCGGTCCATGTGTAGTAATAGCCCTCGCCTTCGGGAGTATCGGCGTCCAGAGCGCTGGCGAAACCGCCTTCGGGCAGGCGCATCTCGGTGAGCATCCAGTCAAAAGTGCGTTGCGCCACCTCGGCGTAGGTGGAATCGCCTGTGAGCCGATATGCTTGCGCGTAGGCTTGTGCCAGCTGGGCATTATCGTAGAGCATCTTCTCAAAGTGGGGCAGGAACCATCGGGCGTCGGTCGCATAGCGATGGAAGCCCCCTGCGAGGTGGTCAAACACGCCGCCCTGCGCCATGAAGTTGAGGGTGGTGAGCGCCATCAGTCCCAGTTCTTCGTCGTTCCAGAGCGCCGCCAGCGACAGCATCAGCGGCAGGGCGGTGCTGGGTGGAAACTTCGGCGCGCCTCCAAAACCCCCGTACTGGGGGTCAAACAGGCTGATGAGCTGCGCCTTGTACGCGCGAAAGATTTCGGGCGAGCGCTCGCCACGCAGCTCTTTGTGGCGCAGAGTCACCACCTGCTCCAGAGCCTCTTTAATCTGCTGAGCGCCCCCCAGCACCTGCTCGCGGTTCTGCTGCCACACAATCGCGATCCGCTGGAGCAGGTCAGCAAACGCTTGTGGGGGGTAGTAAGTGCCCCCATAGAAGGGCGTGCCGTCGGGCGTGAGGAACATCGAAAGCGGCCAGCCCGCACGCCCCGCCATCAGCTGCACCGCCGTGATGTAAACCTCGTCCACATCGGGGCGCTCCTCGCGATCCACCTTCACGGGCACATAATAACGGTTCAGAATCTCCGCTATCTGGGGATGTTCAAACGACTCGTGCGCCATCACATGGCACCAGTGGCAGGTGGAATAGCCGATGGAGAGGAAAATCGGCTTGTCTTCCATGCGGGCGGTTAGAAACGCCTCCGCCCCCCAAGGATACCACTCCACAGGGTTATAGGCGTGCTGGAGCAGGTAGGGGCTACGCTCGTGAATTAATCGGTTCGGTTTTCGAATCAGCATAAAAATCGTGCCTCCACGGGGGAGTATACCTGATGGGGCGGCCTCTGGCAGGAAATGCGCCCCCCGCGGCGTACTTCATACCCCTGCTATGGAGCCTCACACCACATCATGGAAGATTTCGCTTCACGGAGGACACAGCGCCGATTTTTGTGAACATGCCGGGAGCCGCCTGCGCGAGATGCTGGACGCCGCCGTGCAAGCGGGCTATCATGTGTTCGGCGTCTCGGAGCATATGCCACGCCACAAACCCCAGTACCTCTACAGTGGCGAGGTGGAGAAGGGATGGACGGTCGAAACGCTCCAGCGGCTTTTTGACGAGTACGCCCGCACAGTCCGCCCCCTCGCTGAAGAGTACGCCGACAGGCTCGTTGTGTTATGTGGGTTTGAGACCGAAGTCGTGCCGCCCGATTCGTACGCCGACTGGGTCGCCCGCTGCCGCCAGACCTACGGCTTTGATTACTGTGTCGGCTCGGTTCACCATCTGGAGGAGGTGGACATGAGCAGCGAATCGCTGGGCGTGTTTCGACAACTGGTGGAGGGGTACGGGGGCATGGAGGCGACGGCAGTTGCCTACTACCGCCAAGTCGCGGAGATGGTGCAGAAGGTGCGCCCTGAGGTAGTGGCGCATTTGGACCTGATTCGGCTCGCGGCACATCGGCTGGGCTTTGTGGAGGAGGTGGCGACGCCCTCCGTCCAGCGCGAGGTGGAACACACGCTGGAAGTGATTCGTGAGGTGGGGAGCCTCGTGGAAATCAACACGGCGGGCTGGCGCAAGGGCTTGCCCACTCCCTACCCCGACTCGTGGATTGTCGCGATGGGCGCACGACTAGGCATCCCGTTCTGCATCGGGGACGACAGCCACAACACGCGCCAGGTGGGCTTCGGGCTGGAAGAAGCGCGCACCTATCTACTTCAAAACGGCGTTCGCGAGGTACATTTCCTCACGCGCCGCGATGGGCAGGTCGTCCGCGCGAGCGCGCCACTGGAGTAAGCCATGCTCGCCAGAGGAACTTTCGGCGCCTTACCGGATGGGCGCGAGGTGGAGGTGTTTACCCTTGCCAGCCCGAACCTGCGCGTGCGCCTGATGACGCTGGGCGCATCGCTGATTTCGGTGCAGGCGCCCGACCGAGACGGCGCGTGGGGCGAGCTCACGCTGGGGTACGATACGCTGGAAGGCTATCTCACAGCGAACCCTTACTTTGGCTCTATCGTCGGACGGTATGCGAACCGTATCGCGAACGCCCAATTCACACTGGACGGCAAGACCTATATCCTGCCCGCAAACGACGGGCGTCACCATCTGCACGGGGGACCGAACGGCTTCGCGAGGCGGCTCTGGTATGCCGAAGCGCGCGGCGCGAACGCCATCGCCTTCAGCCTCTCCAGCCCCGACGGCGACGAGGGCTATCCCGGCAATCTGGTGGTGAATGTGGTGTACGCCCTGCGCGATTCTACCCTGCAGATAGACTACTGGGCGCTTACAGACCGCCCCACGATTGTGAATCTGACCAATCACGCCTACTTTAACCTGCGTGGGGCGGGCGATGTGCTATCGCATCGTTTCCAGACGCCTGCGGATGCGTTCCTGCCCGTCGATGGGGAGCTCATCCCCACGGGAGAAGTGCGCTCTGTGGCAGGCACGCCGTTTGATTTCCGCCGCACGCGCCCGATTGGCGCAAGCATTCAGGCGCCCGATGAACAGATTCAGCGAGCAGGGGGCTACGACCACACCTTTCTGCTTCACAAAGGCTGGGGACGCCTGCGCCGCGCATGCAAAATCACCGAACCCGAAACGGGGCGCACGCTAGAGGTGTGGACCACCGCGCCCGGATTCCAGTTTTACACGGGCAACTTTCTGGACGGCGCTATTCGCGGGCGTTCCGGGCAAGCCTACACGCGATGGAGCGGCTTCTGCATCGAGACGCACTACCCGCCCGACGCCCCCAATCAGCCTCACTTCCCTTCGCCCGTGCTACGCCCCGGCGCCCCGTTCCACTCCACGACCCTTTTCCGCTTCGGGAGCATTTAGACTTTGCCCATCACGCTTTTCAGGTAGTCCAGACACGCCTGAATGTCAGGGATGGGGTCTTTTGGGTTCTCTTCGTACTCCAGCGCGAGGCAGTGCTGGAAGCCGACCTGTTTGAGCGCGCGCAGGAACCCAACAGTATCCAGATCGCCCCTGCCCAGCACGGTGAACTGTGTGCGGTTTTTGACATCTTTCAGGTGGACGCCATACACCCGCTTGCCGAAGCGGCGCACGGCTTCCACAGGGTCTTCACCAGAGCGCAGGTAGTGCCCTGTGTCGATGCAGGCGCCAATCCAGTCGGGCTGACCGCGCATCGCTTCTGCCACCGAGCGGATGGTGTCGTAGCGTGTATTGGGCCCGTGATTGTGAATTGCTATTGGGATGCGGAACTCTTCACAGAGCCGTGCGAGGTAGCGGAAGCTTTCTGGCTCCGGGTCGGCGGTGATGACTTTGATGCCCATCGTTCTGGCGAATTCGAAGACGCCGCGCGCCGCCTTCTCATCCGCGCCGAAACCCACAACCCCATAGGCAACCACCTGAGTCTGGGTACGCGCCACCAGCGCCTTCATGCTCTCCCACTGCTCGCGCGGGGCGAAGTAGGGAAAATGCATCGGGAACGCCTCCACCCACTCCAGCCCCAGCTGGCGTGTCAGCTTCAGCGACTCCTCAAAGCCAAAACCCCGCAACGAGTAGCTCTGAATGCCCATCTGGAACGGATGATACGGGTTCTTCACCTGCTGCCGTCGGAACATAGACACTTTATTCGTGAAGCTCCTGAGATCTCCTATCGGAAAGGAACCTGTTCGGCGGGTACAATCATAGCGAGGCTATGAAAACCGCGCGTTTGAACTCTCCTGGGGAACGAAACTTATTATCTGGGGAAAATGTTGCCCGAACGGTCTGGAGCTTGGCGTTGCCCACGATGATAGCGTCTATTGTGCAGAGCGCCAACAGTTTTCTGGATCGGATTTTTGTGGGGCGTCTGGGGGCGGAGGCGCTGGCGGCGGTGGGTGTGGGGGGTCAGATGGTGTTCCTGACGATGGCGCTGGCGATGGCGGTCTCCACAGGCACCACGGCGATAGTGGCGCGGATGGTGGGCGCCAACGACCGGGCGCAGTTGCGCGAGGCGGCGCGCCAGTCGCTGGGAATCGCGATAGTGCTGGGGGGGCTACTCACCCTATTGGGCTACCTGCTGTTGCCATTGTTGCTGGACTGGTACCGCTTGAACGAGCGAGCGAACCATTTGGCGCACGAGTTTTTGGGCTGGGCATTACTGGGTGTGCCCGGCATGTTTCTGCTAATGGGACTGAGCGGCACCTTTCGCGGGCTGGGCGACACGCGCTCGCCAATGATTGCGAGCATTGGCGCCACCCTCACGCATATTGTCGGCGACTGGCTGCTGATTTTCGGCAATCTTGGCTTTCCCAGGCTGGGCATCCAGGGCGCAGGAATTGCGATGGCGCTCTCCACCTGGGTGGGCGCGGGCATTTTGTGGGGGCAGCAATGGGTACGCTCCGAGCGTGAGCTGGCGATGCCTGCGTTTCCCATTCGGGCGTGGTGGGTGCGGATTATGCGCATCGGATTGCCCGCCTCGGCGCGCACTTTTATCTACTCCACTAGCTCGGTGATGTTCACGGGCATCCTGTCGGCGACGGCGGCGGGCACGGCGGCGGTCGCCGCCCTGCCGATTGGGCTGACCGCCGAATCGATCGCGTTTATGCCGGGCTTCGCATTTGCAATTGCGGCTTCAGCGCTGGTGGGGCAGGCGCTGGGCGCGAAAAATGAGCGACTGGCGGAGCGGTTCGGCTGGGCATCCGCGTGGCAAGCCTGCGCCGTGATGACCACGATGGCAATAGTGTTCTTCGTGTTCGCCGAGTATTTCGCACGCCTGTTCACCAGCGATCCTGAGGTGGTTGCGCTGGCGGTGGCGTATCTGCGAATTAACGCGTTCACCGAGCCGCTGCTGGCGTTCGGAATGGTGCTGGCGGGCGCTCTGCAGGGCGCAGGCGACTCGATGAAAGCGATGCTGGCAACTTTCATCACGCAGTGGGTGGTGCGCATCCCGTTAGCCTATCTGATGGCGTTCTGGCTGGGTTGGGACGCCTATGGCGCGTGGGGCGCGATGGCGCTCAGCTCGGGCTTTAGTGGGCTGCTAATGATGTATCTCTTCAAACGCGGCGGCTGGAAAAAAGCGCGGGTCTGATTCGGGTATCATGAGGGGCGAGGTAGACGATGGGAACCGCATACACACCGGGGTTGACCGTCAGCGCAAACACGATAGTCCTGAAAACGCGACGACTCCCCATCAAAGGCGAGGTGCTGGTGAACGCAGGCGACACGGTAGAACCCGATACCGTGGTGGCGCGGGCGCTGCTGCCGGGCATCCTGCAGACTGTGCGCGCCGCGCAACTGCTGGGGATTGAACCGAAACAGTTGCCTGAGGTCGTCAAAGTCAAAGAGGGCGACGCCGTAGAGAAAGACCAGATTCTGGCGGAGACCAGAGGCTTCTTCGGGCTGTTCAAAGGGGTCTGCAAGGCGCCTGTCAAGGGTACTGTGGAGTTCATCTCGCCCGTAACGGGGCATATCGGCGTGCGCGAGCCTCCGACCGTGATTGATGTCCGCGCCTATGTGCAGGGGCGTGTGGTCAAGGTGCTGCCGCAGGAAGGCGCGGTCATCGAGACGCAGGGCGCGTTCATTCAAGGCATCTTCGGCGTGGGCGGCGAACGGCGCGGCGAACTGAAAATGATGGTGCAAAGCCCCGACGAGGTGCTGACCGCACGCCACATTACCGACGATGTGAAAGGCAAAATTCTGGTGGGCGGCGCCTCCGTCGAAAAAGACGCCTTCCTCAAAGCAGGGGAACTGGGCGCGGTGGGAATCGTGGCGGGCGGCATCCGCGACACCGACCTGATTGAGTACCTGGGCTACGATATTGGCGTCGCCATCACAGGTACGGAAGACATCCCGCTCACGATTATCCTCACCGAGGGCTTCGGCACCATCCGCATGGCGAACCGAACCTTCCGGCTGCTCCAGTCGCTGGAGGGCAAAACCGCCTCCATCAACGGCGCAACCCAGATTCGAGCAGGCGTCATTCGCCCCGAGATTATCGTGCCGATTCAGGACCCCTCCCAGCTGCCCGAGACTCCTCCCACCGCCGAAACGCAGCAGCTGGAAGTGGGCGCGCCCATCCGAATCATTCGGGAACCCTACTTCGGCAAGCTGGGGCGCGTGGTGGAGCTACCCCCCGAACTGGTGGAAATCGAATCGGGCACGCACGCGCGCGTCCTCAAAGCGGAGCTGGAAGATGGCTCGGTGGTGGTAGTACCCCGCGCCAATGTAGAAATCATTGCGGAGGGATAGCGATGGCATCGTCCAGCCGAACCGAGAGCCGTGCCGAGTCAGACCCAGCACGCGCGACCATTTCTGACGCTTGCGTGCTGGTTGTGGAAGACGACCCCATCCTGCGCGAGACCCTGACCTACAACCTCCAGCGCGAGCGGATGCAGGTGCTGTGCGCCGAGAACGCCGAGGAAGCCATCCGCATGTTCCAGCAACAGAACCCCGACCTCGTGGTGCTGGACGTGATGTTGCCCGGGCGAAGCGGATTTGAACTCTGTCGGCTCATCCGCCAGCACAGCCAGACGCCGATTCTGTTTTTGACCGCGCGCACTTCGGAGGAAGATAAGCTGCGCGGTTTCGAGCTGGGCGCGGACGACTATCTGGTCAAGCCCTTCAGCATGGTGGAGCTGATTGCCCGCATCCGCTCGTTATTGCGTCGCACCCAGCCTGCGACGCCGGTCACCCTGCACTTCGGCGAGGTGGAGATTGATCTGAAGGCGCATCGGGTCTTCAAGGCAGGCAAGCCGCTCACCCTCACGCCAAAAGAGTACGCCCTGCTGGTGCTGCTGGCACGAAACCCAGGCAAGGTCTTCACGCGCGACCAGCTGCTGGATAACATCTGGGGGGTGGACACCTATGTCAGCCCGCGTACGGTGGATGTGCATATCCGCTGGCTTCGTAGCAAGATCGAACCCGACCCCAACCACCCGCGCTATATCCAGACCGTGCGCGGCGTGGGCTATCGGTTTGAAGGGTAGGGTGTTTTCGAGGCAGCTCCCCACGATTGTCGCCCTAATCGCTATCACGGCAGTCGCTTGGGCGAACATGGGCACGGCGGTGATGATTGCCGCCATGATGCACTTTGCGTTCTTAAACCCCATAGTAGCGCTGCTGGAAGCGGCGTTGCTCACGCGCTGGGCGCAGATGCCGTTTTCGCGTGCGCTGGCGGCGATGCTGATTGCGAACTACCTTTCCTACTTTGCTGGGTTGCTATTCGGTAGCCCCCTCTCGCTTGCGCTGGGCTCCATGAGACGGGCCCTGCTGGAGAATGAAATCCCTTTCTTCCGCGCCCTGCCATATCTGCTGGGGCTGTTGGCGGTGGTACTGTTCCTGCTGACAGTGCTTATCGAGTCGCCAGTAGTGTACCTTGCAGGGAGATGCAACTGGCAATTCGCGCTCCGCAACACAGCGAAGGTGAACCTCCTCAGCTATCTTCTTCTGGTCTTCTTCTACCTCTCGAGTAGCGACTTCGGTTTCATCAGAAGCCAGTTCGAGATCGACCTGCGCTTTGTGCAGACACAGCCGACGACGGTATATTACATCGCGTCCGACGGCATGCTCACGGCGATTCCTCTCACCGGAGGCGCCCCGCGCTCGTTAGGCAAACGGGTAGTGGAGGATACGTGCACACTCCAGCTCGTTTATGCATTCCGAGGGATGCATCTGGAACGCGACAAAACGACCGCGCAGTGGTGGCTGAGCTTCCGAAACCAGCGCTTGCTACCGATTGCCACTAATCCGCCTGATTCCGCGAACGCAAAAATCATTCGCACACTCGATTGGCGCGAGGGAGAGAGCCGATGGCGGATTACCGAAATCTCCGACAAACCTGCAGTCGTCTACGACAAAGAGAACCGCTACTCCATCGGGTTAGTGATGCCGTTCCATTTTGACCCTTGCCAGAGCCTTGGGGTGTTTCCGTTGCGAAATGTTTCCTACCTGCCTGGCGACTACGCCGTGTTCGAGCTGGGCGGACGCATCTGGGTATTGCACATGCCCACGCGTCGAGTCGGCTTGCTCGTCCGGGGATATATGCCCGTTGCGATAATGGGCGGACGCCAAGAACAAAGCGCTTCATCAGGTATCCTATAAAGCGCCCAGCCATTCGAAGGAGCCGCCTATGATTGAACGCTACACAACGCCCGAAATGCGCCAGCTCTGGAGTGAGGAGAGCAAGTACCAGACATGGATGGAAGTAGAGATCGCCATATGCGAAGGCTTAGCACACTACGGCTATATCCCCATGGAGGCGGTGGAGACGATTCGCGCGCGCGCCCGTTTTGACCCCCATCGGATTGCCGAACTGGAGCGCGAAACCCGCCACGATGTGATGGCGTTCGTGCGCAACCTCGCGGAAAACATCGGCGAAGCAGGACGCTGGGTTCACTACGGCATCACCTCCTACGATGTGGTGGATACGGCGCTCGCGCTGAGGCTCAAACGCGCGATAGACTTCATCCTGACCGAATGCGACGCGCTGATGGGCGAAATCAAACGCCTTGCGCTGGAACACCTGCAGACCCCCATGATCGGGCGCACGCACGGCGTCCACGCCGAACCCATCACCTTCGGCTTCAAACTGATGGGCTGGTACGCCGAGATGGCACGCCATCGCGAGCGGCTCCAGCGGGCGAAGGAAGAAATCAGTGTCGGCAAGATCGCAGGCGCGGTCGGCATCCACGCCCAGATCGACCCGCGCGTGGAGGAGTATGTGTGCGCAAAGCTCGGCTTGAAACCCGACCCCGCCGCCACGCAGATTGTGGCTCGCGACCGCCACGCGACACTGATGGCGAATCTGGCTGTGCTGGCTGCCTCGCTGGAGAAGTTCGCCACCGAGATTCGCAACCTCCAGCGCACCGAGATTCGCGAGGTGCAGGAGCCGTTCGCGCAGGGTCAAACTGGGTCGTCCGCCATGCCCCACAAGCGCAACCCGTGGAACTGCGAGACCATCAGCGGGCTATCCCGCATCGTGCGGGGCAACCTGCTCGCTGTGCTGGAGAGCGTCTGCACCTGGCACGAACGCGACCTGACCAACTCCAGCGTGGAGCGCATCGCCCTG
>JBBIQJ010000085.1:0-10272 GCA_037442385.1 Armatimonadota bacterium | reverse complement strand
GGGCTGATTTCCCACGAGGATGATTTGCCGTTCACCAGCGCCCGACGAATCGATTCCAGAATGTCGTAGGGTGGCATGCCGAGCGTACCGGTATGCGCCTCAATCCATGCCCGGAGCAGTCGGCGCTGGACTGCAGGATGCTGGCGCTGGAACATCTCAGCGGGCAGGCACGCCCCCCGCTGGAGGTAGTTGCCGAAATGTTCACGCAGATAGTAGTCCCACCAGCCCTCTTCGTTTTCCACGATGTCGGCGAGGCGGAGCAGGTGGCGTTCAAACGCAGGCGCGAGCTGCTGAAGCAGAGGTACCAGTTGTGCACGCACCCGATAGCGCAGCTGGCGCAGGTCCACATTGGTGCGGTCAAACACCGTCGGCAGCCCGTGCGCTTCGCAGTAGGCGTGAGTCTCCTCGCGGGACACATCCAACAGGGGGCGGATGATGCGCCCCCGCTGGTAGGGGATGCCCCGTAGCCCGCGCGGTCCCGTGCCCCGCAGGAGATTAATCAGGATGGTCTCAATCTGGTCTGTTCGGGTGTGGGCGGTGGCGATAGCGACGGCGCCCAGCGAATTGGCGAGTCGTTCCAGAAATGCATAACGCGCCTTGCGCCCTGCCTCTTCTATGGTGATGCCCTCGGCTTTCGCCAGCGCAGGCACCTCCACCCGCTCCCAGTGGAACGGCACGCCCAGCGATTCGCACACCCCCCGACAGACCGCCACATCCTCATCCGCTTCGGGGCGCATGCCGTGATGCAGATGTGCCGCATGCACCCGAATCATCAACTCGTCTTGCAACCGGGTGAGAATATGGAGCAGGGCAGTGGAATCGGCGCCCCCCGAATAGCCCACAATCACGATGCCTCCTTCAGGGGGGACCATCTGCCGCTCCAGAATTGTCTTTCGGACCCGTTCGAGGGGATTCATCGCTAATCACGCTTGACAAGTGTGTCAAGAGATGGAACCCTCAGGACGGTTGAAGATGGTGGCGTGTTTCATTTTCCACCTCTGCTAATAAGCTCTCCAGTAGCGTCGGATTAGGTCGCGTGTTTTGCGGACGCCCTCGAGGGGGTCGCCCTCGCCCATGTATTCGATGGAGAGCGCGCCGCAGTAGCCTGTCAGTCGCAGGTGGCTGAGCAGGCGTCCGTATTCCAGCTGGGTCTCCTCGCCGCGCGCGTCGAAGGCGTGGCTTTTGGCATGCACATGGAACGCATAGGGCGCGAGCTGGCGACAGGTCTCATAGATTCGTTCGGCGGGCGCGTTGCCGAAATCAAGACATGCGCCCACCCAGCGGGAGTCTGTGCCCCGAATGAGGCTCACGAGGTTCTCGGCGCGGTGTGCCACGCCGTCACGGTTTTCCAGCGTAATGCGAATCTGGCGTCGGCGTGCTTCGGGCAGTAGCCGCTGTAAGAACAGCCCTGCCCGTTCGAGCAGGTGGGTGTCGTCTTCGCGCTCGTTGCCCGAGCCGCCCAGATGGAACCGCACCAGCGGCGCCCCCAGCGTGTAAGCCGCCTGTAGACACTCCACGCACTCGTCCATCTTGCGGCTCAGGTTCGCCTCGTCCTGAATTGGGATCGGCTCCGACGCCATCAGTCCCGTGATGGCGACGCCGTAGCGGGTGAACACCTCGCGCAGGGGTTCCAGCGTGCGGGGGTGCAGGTTGGGCAGGTGGCGTGTGTGCAAGCTCACCCCCTGAATATCCAGTTCACGCAGGGTGTGGGGCAGACTTTCCAGAGTCAGGGCGCCGGTTTCCAGCAGTTTATGGAAGGCAGTCGTCTCGCAGCTGAGCAGCGGGAACAGGGGCGCCGGCTTCGGCTCGCCGCGCTCCAGCAGCTCGCCGACGCGCTCCAGCCGTTCAAAAAGCCCCCCAAACCCTGCCTTCACCAGTGAGCGCACGCCCTCACGCAAAAAATCGCGCCGACTGGTGGGACGGTCATGCCGACTCATCAAGAGTAATTATACCACCCTTGAGAAGCCGCTACTCGTTATTCAGTGTGGACGCCTCGTAGTCGGACATGCCTGAATTGTAATCGTGGAACGCGCCGCTGGAGTCGATCCAGCCGGGGTTGCCCTCCGGATCCACATGGGTCGGTTCAGGGGCGTTATCCCCCAGTGTGCGGCTCCACTCTTCCGACCACCAAGAGCGCTCGGCATCCGACTGGCGTAGCG
Organism: Armatimonadota bacterium; assembly: GCA_037442385.1. Taxonomy (GTDB): domain Bacteria; phylum Armatimonadota; class Fimbriimonadia; order Fimbriimonadales; family GBS-DC; genus LDYB01. The sequence continues at coordinate 8,113 of JBBIQJ010000085.1, read as the reverse complement.
AGTCCAGAAAGTCGCTATCGCCTGTGCTGAGGTCGGGCATGCTGGAGCTGCCCCCGCTGTCAAACATAGGGTCGCTGCCGACGCCAGGACCGCTGTAGCCGTAGGGTACAGCGCCTCCTGAAGCAGGGGGGGCGAATGCCCCGCCTGACAGATCTGTTCCCTGTGTGGGCGCTGAGACGGCATAGGGGCTGGAGACGGTGTTGCCCGCCATCGCGCCAATAACGCCCAGCATCAGCAGGGCGCCGCCGCAGATGACGCACACCCCCAGACCCCCGACGACAAGCACAATCCAGCCCCACTTAGGAACCCCACTGCGCGACGCCTTCGGCTCGCTTTCTACATTCGGCCCCTCGAGGGGTGTTATCGGGTTTGTCCTCTCGTTTTGATTCGGCGATTCTTGCATCGCAAAGCACCTCTGGTTAATTATGCCACATTTGAGCTAAACCTCTGATAGGGCGGCTTTTGTCGTCGGGGGTTTAAAAAACCAATCCCCCGCCGCAGGGGCAGGGGATTGGGAGTCTGAGGAATACTGCCTGTGGCTTACGCCTTGACACCTGCCGCTGCTTGAACGGGCTTAGTTTCTTTGGGCAGGTCGTAGCGGCGCGGGCGCGGTTTAATCAGGCTCGTATCCACAGGCTCGTAGGAGATTTCGGGCCCGTCGGGCGTCCACTTCGCCAGTGTGGTCTTGAGGTAGTTTTCGTCATCGCGCTGGGGGAATTCGGGCTTGTAGTGGGCGCCACGGCTTTCGTTGCGTGCCAGCGCACACGCCGTGATGCAGATTGCCAGTTCCAGCTGATGCTCCAGCGTGCGCACGAAGGGAATCACCTGGTTCGTCCAGCTGAGGTGGTCGCTGATGTTGACATGCTTGACGCGCTCGCGGAGCTCCTTGAGGGTGTTCAGCGTGCGCTCCAGTCGCGCGTTTTCACGCACCACTGTGACATTCTCGTCCATCAGGATGCGCATCTCGTCGGCGAGTTTGTAGGGGTTCTCCGACCCGTTGCGCTGGCTGATGGCTTTGAAGTGCGCCTCGTGGCGGGCGCGCTCCTGCTCGAACAGGTTGGAGGGCATATCGAACGCCGAGCGCTCCAGGCTCTTGAGATACTCCACGATGGCGGGGGCGCATACTTCGCCACCGAACAGGCAGCTCAACAGCGAGTTCGCGCCCAGGCGGTTCGCCCCGTGATACTGATAGTCCACTTCGCCGACGGCGTACACGCCGGGGATATTGGTCATCTGGTTGCGCGGATGCGCGGCTTCCATCATACCGTCGCCGTTTGGGGCGTAGTCCACCCACAGCCCGCCCATCGAGTAGTGTTGCGCTGGGTAGATGCGCATCGGCACCTCGCGCGGGTCTTCGCCCACGAACTTGATGTAGACCTCCAGAATGCCGAGTAGTTTCTTTTCAATCTGCTGACGGGGCAGGTGCGTGATGTCCAGATAGACCTGGTTCTTGCCCTGAATGCCGCGGCGCTGGTTCACGCACACATCGAAGATTTCGCGTGTGGCAATATCGCGCGGCACGAGGTTGCCGTAGGCGGGATATTTTTCTTCAAGGAAGTACCAGCGATCGCTTTCAGGGATGTCGCGTGGGTGGCGCTTGTCGTAGGGGTCTTTAGGCACCCACACGCGCCCACCCTCGCCACGCACCGCTTCCGAGACCAATCGGCACTTGTCCTCGCCCGGAATCGCCGTGGGGTGAATCTGGATGAACTCGCCGTTGGCGTAGTAGACGCCTTGCTGGTAGCAAATGCTGGCAGCCGAACCCGTGCAGATGATGGAGTTGGTGGTGTTTTTGAACAGCATGCCAGGTCCGCCGGTGGCAATCACGACAGCCTCGGCGGGGAAGGCGCGGATTTCCATCGAGCGCAGATCCTGTGCCACCAGTCCGCGGCAGACGCCCGATTCGTCCAGCACCAGCCCCAGAAACTCCCAGCCTTCGTATTTGGCGACGCGCCCTTCCGCTTCCCAGCGGCGCACCTGCTCGTCCAGCGCATACAGGAGTTGCTGTCCGGTGGTGGAGCCAGCGAAGGCGGTGCGGTGGTGGCGCGTGCCGCCAAACCGTCGGAAATCGATCAAGCCTTCGGGCGTGCGGTTAAAGGGCACGCCGAGCCGATCCAGCAGATAGATAATCGCGGGGGCGCGCTCGCACATGCGCAACACAGGTGGCTGGTTCGCCAGAAAGTCGCCCCCGTACACTGTGTCGTCAAAGTGGATCCAAGGGGAGTCGCCTTCGCCTTTGGTGTTCACGGCGCCGTTGATCCCGCCCTGTGCGCATACCGAATGGGAGCGCTTCACAGGCACCAGAGAGAAAAGGGCCACATGCACGCCCGCTTCGGCGAGCTTCATCACGGTCATCAACCCACCAAGACCGCCGCCCACAACCGCTACTCGCTTCTGTGCCATCGTTCTCGCCTCCTTAGTGCGAAACGGGGGGCGCCGGCGCTTCGTGCATAAAGAAGCCAGCCAGCGCAATCAGCCCCAACGCGCTCAGCAGCACGAACCCCACCCAGCACCACTTGTGGAGCGTGCGCTGCGCACGGTCGCCTATCACGATACCCCAGCGAATCGCGAAGTTCCAGACCCCATTAAACAGGTGATATGAGCTGGCAATCACGCCCAGCGCGTAGACCACCACCACCAGCGGGTTCTGGAAATGCGCCTGCATGCCGGAATAATAGATATCCGTGCCATACAGCTTGTGGCTGATCGAGGTTGAATAGACATGGTAGAGCAGGAACAGAAAGATGTAGACCCCGCTCACGCGCTGGAGCGTGTAGGCGAGGTTCTCGCTGAAACGATACCGGTAGACATTCGCCTTGCCGTGATAGGTTATCACGAAGCCGTAGAGCGAATGGAACAACAACGGCAGGACAATCAAAAACAGCTCCATCCCCCACAGCACCGGTTTCGGCAGAATCTCGTTGAAGAAGTAGACCACCGCATTAAAATATTTGGGGTCTACTGCCGCCATCGAGTTGAGAAACAGGTGCTGTACGAGATAGTAGCCGACGGGAAAAATGCCCGTAAGCGAGTGAAGCTTATGCAGGAAATAGCTGTCACCCTTGAGCTTCTCTCGCCAGCCAACAGGTGGTGCGGTTTGAACGCTCATTTCTTATGCACCTCTGGCGAGATTATACCCGATTCGGCTACTCTTTAAGATGGGGTTCGTCGCGATAGCGTTCCAGAATACGCTGGGTGAGGTCTTTCAGCATGTCTGCCAGCTCTTTACCGAGGACAGGCTCGGTGGGTTTGTAGTAGAGGGGCGAGCCTGCCCCCACCCAGGCGCCTTGTGCCAGAAACTGCAGGTCGGCATAGGCGGGGTGGTTGGGGTCTAACGCGATTCGGGGCTGGGTGCGGAACTCGGTTTTGCCGACGGGTTCCCCTACAATCGTGCGCATGCGCGCATCCAGCCGACGGGCGTAGCGAGCGAGCATCATCCCTGTCTGATAGCGGGGCATCGGCTTTGCGCCGTTGAACTGGGGTGGAATCGCGCCGCGTGCCTTCACTGCTTTGAGCGCGTCCACCACCCACGCAGGGTGCTTGCCTGTGAGCGTTACGACGCCTGCTGTGCCCGTGCGGATTGGCTTCTGGAACGCCTCGGTGAGACCTTTCTCCAGATTCCGGATGTATTCGGCGAACAGCAACACCACCTCATAGCCCGTGAGCGGCTGGTCGTAAGCGGCAGCGGGCTTAGGCGGTTCCGCGTGCAGATGGGGTTGCTGTTGCCGTTGCGCCTGACTCCACACGAGGGCAGCCATCAGCAGGCTCAAACTTGCAGACCGAAGCAGCGAAAAGTTGCGCATGGTTCTGGACTCTATTATGGCACATGCGCGCCCGTAATTTTAGCGAGGCGCTTCAGCACGCCCCACACGACGGCGCCTAGCGCCAGCCCGATCAGGATGCCCCATAGCGTCCGCCTCAGCGAGACCTCCAGCGGCGAGTGCAGGTGGCAGAAGGTGTTCACCAGTGACACCTGCCCGATGGCGCCCAGCAGCATCGCCAGCGGGAGCCACTCACGACGCCCCACGCCCAACAATCCCAGCGCGACCACCAGCGCAGGATGCCCAATCAAAAACTCTTTCGTGCGGGGACGCACATTCATCACCTGCTCCAACAGCGCCCGAAAGCGCAGCTCCCATTCCGAGACCGCGCCCGGCGCTTCGTTGCCCGTGCGTATCAGCATCAGCATCAGCGCGCCCACCACAACGCCCATCACCGCGAGCTGACCCCACAGCACGGGGCGTCCCAGCCAGTCGCGCCAGAACTGCCAGCGCCCTGTTGCGTAGGCGCAGTAGAACCCCGCCACCAGCAACAAAGGCAACACATGCGCTATTTTGACCCCCAGAAACTGGTCGGCTTTAATTAGAAACGGCGATTCGGCGAGCAGTCCCACGATATGTAATGCTCCCAGCAGGCTCCACCCGAACGGGATGGGCAATGCGCGCCACAGGGAACCCCGAACGAAGCCAGGCAGCGCCACCAGCCCCAGCGTGGGGAACAGAATCGCCGCTGTGAGTGCCACGCTCTGGCGCCCGGTGGGCAGCAGGCAGAGCAGAGCGAACCCCGCGCCCAGCACCAGCGGCGCCCAGCCCCACGCCCGACGAAACTGCCACACCACCCAGCCCGTCAGCACACCCACGCCCAGCCCCCCCAGCGCAAAGAGCCATACAGGCGGCTCCAGCGGACGGAACGGGCGCGCTCCCGAACGCGCTATCATGTAACCCGAACGCGCCAGCGCACGCCCCAGCGCTTGAATCAGGTTTCGCAGGCTGGCTGTATCTCCACCTGCCATCCGCAGGTAGACCACGCGGATGTTGCGCTCCTGAACTGCCCGCTCAAAGCGCTCCACCAGTTCCTGCGGCGCGAGGGTCAGCGACTCGCCCGCGCTCACGCTGTGAACCCGTACGGTTCGGTCAATCAGCAACTGGGTCAGTTTCGCGTCGCCCCCCTGCTTGCCAAACTCTATACTCCCGTAGCGCATGCCTGCCATGCGAATCGCCTGCGCCGTCGTCTCCATCTGGTTGCGAAAGCCCAGCACCTGGTCGCCCGCGAAGATAACCAGTGCGGCGCCCTGCTGGTTCGCATGTCTGAGGGCGCCGCGAATAGCGAGCGCGCTCATATTCGGCTGATTCGCCAGCCGCGCCACCACCGCGTGCCCCGACTGGAGAACCTGCTGAACGGCGGCAGGATCCATGCCGATACCCATCCCGGCAATTGCGTCCGGGTCGCCCTCCACAAAGAACTGGGCGCCGTTTTCCGAGCGCACCACGACATACTGCGTGGTCTCAGGCGGCTCCAGCCGCACCCGACTTTTGAGCGCGAGCTGCGCTTTCGCCTGCTGGTAATGCGGCTCTGAGAGCAGGAAGCTTACGCGCCCTTTCTCCTGAAAACGGACGCCCCAGGTGTTCAGTGTGCCTTCTGTCAGCGCCACCGAGAGGGGCGTTGAGAATCCCTTCAGCCATTCGGAGACCGTTTTGCCTTCCGTGCTGGCGAGCATGGCGATGTCTTCGTAGTCCATCACCAGCTCCACCGTGCGGTTGGCGCGTTCCACGCGGAGCCTTTGCAGTGCGAGCGCCCCTGCCGCCCCCGACGAAACCAGCAGCGCTACAATCAGCAGAAAACCGTTCCACTTTTGCACGCTATAGATTGTAGCATGGGAGGGGGCTTCACACAATCAGGTCAGCAGGGTCTTGGGTTGAGACGATGCCTTTCAGGGGGTCGTAGGCGCCCGTGTAGACCAGTAGCCCCAGTGCGGGTTCTTCGCGAATCAACCCCTGCTTTTTCAGCGATTCCACTTCTTGGGGATAGAGAGCGACGGTGTAAGCGCGAAGGTTCAGATACCAGCGTTTCGGCAACGGTAGATTCTGGTTTATCATTGCCCGCCCCTGCCGAATCAGGGTATCGTACGCTACTGGATCGTAGGCGCTCACGACCACCGACACGGTTTCCTCCCGGATGAGCCGATACTCGCGAGCCACTGTGCTGAACTGGAACGACTGGCGCTTCGATTGGATGGCAAACCGATCCAGCGACACATCTTGATAGAGTTGTTCGAAATAGTTCGTGTAGGTCTGGGGGTTGTGGAGGTCGTCGATGCCTGTGCGGTAGGCGCCGCTGGGAGCGCGCCCATTCTGGGGTTCAAACACAATCACCGTCCCCTCCGTCAGTCGCCCCTCGCGATTGCAGCGCCCTGCCGCTTGCACAATCCGATCCAGCGGTCCCACTGCCCGCATCACCACGGGAAAATCGAGGTCCACGCCCGCTTCCACGACCTGTGTAGCAATCAGTCGGCATGGTTCGCCTGCGTGCAGGCGCTGGCGAATTTCGTCCAACACCTGACGCCGATGCGCCGGGCACAGTAAAGTTGAGAGGTGGTACAGCCCTTCCAGCTGAGGGAACCTATCCTGAACGGCATCTATCAACTCCAGCGCGTCGGGGCGTGCGTTCAGGACGACCATCACCTGCTTATGTGCGGCGATTTGCTCTGCCAGCCAGTCCCAGTTGCGCGGCTGGGGGTCTATCTGATATTCCACCCGCCGCAACTGCTGGAAGTAGGGGGCAGGGTTCTCCAGTATCGGTGTGGGGGTTTGAATCCCCTTGAGACAACGGATAGCGGGTTGGGTTGCGGTGCAGAGCAACACCGTCGCCCCATAGTGCGTAATCAGTTGCTGAAGTGCGTGCATCGTCGGCTCCAGCAACTCCACAGGGAGGGTCTGCACCTCGTCCAGCACAATCACGCTGTTCGCCAGCCGATGCAGTTTGCGGCAGCGCGAGGGTTTATTGGAGAAGATGCTTTCGAACAGTTGCACGAAGGTTGTTACGATAATCGGCGCGTCCCAGTTCTCGCTCAGCAGGCGCAAGCGCTCCAGCGCGGTTTCGTCCATGTCGTCCACTTCCAGCGCGCTGTGATGTTCCAGCACGACCTCCCCGCCCAGAATAGCCCGATAGATTTCGGCGGTCTGGTCAATAATGCTGGTGTAAGGTAGGGCGACGATTACGCGCTCCATGTTGTGGTGGACGCCGTGTTTGAGCGCGAATCCCAGGGCGGCGCGGGTTTTGCCCGCTCCTGGGGGCGCGGTCAGCTCGTAGAGTCCGCGTCCGCCTGCGGCGGCAGCAATCGTGTGTTCGTACACCTCGCGTCGCACACGGTTGACGGGGGTTTGTGGCGCGCGCTGGATTAGGGCTTGCTGGTTCCTCTCGAAGCGTTGCCACAATCCCTTCAGGTCGCAGGCTTGCGGGCGCTGAGCCGCGCGCTGAGGGTCAAAGTGCTGCTCTGTGTCCAGAAAGTCGGCGTCCACCAGGCAGGAGAACACCATCCGTATTAGCATTTCCGCCTGCAAGGGGTCTTTGTGGTTCAACCACGACGGTAAGTTGGGCGGGGCGGGTGGCTGAATCTGGGGTAGGTTTCGAATCGCCTCCTCCTTCACAGAAGCCAGGTCGTTGACTTTAGCCAGCAGACTTTTTAGTTCGCTCATGTCTGGCATGCCCGCGTGGTGTCCCGCAATCGGGAATGTGAGCAGTTGGCAGTGGCATTGGGCGTAGGCGGCGCCATAGGGAGCGTGCGGATGGCTTCGCGCGTTTTGCCCCTGCGCGCGCACCTGAAGATAGCGCTGAAATTGGGGGTGGAACTTGCCGAGGTCATGCCACAGCCCGGCGTAGTATGCCAGTTCGCCTGCGCCGAATCGGTCGGCAAATTCGCGCGCTATCTGGGCGGTCTTTAGGAGATGCGCTTTCAGATCATGCCAGTTACCTGCGCTGTTAGGCGTGTGGGCATGATACATGTAGTTTGTTATACCCGCTTGTGGGAGCAGTCGGGGCGGGGCGTGCCTCGCCCCCACAGTCGGTTTCAATCCACACCCGCCCTTGGGGGCGGGTGCTAAATAATTCGGGGGATGAAGCCGACGATGGGGTCGGTTTCGTATCGTAGGAACGGCTTCAGCCGTCAAGCAAAAAAAAACGACGGGTGAACCTCATATACCAAGGTAGCACGATTCATTTCGCCGCGTGGGGCGCGGCGATCGCGCCCTTACTCATGCCCGTACGGACGCGGTTCCCGCGTCCTCTTCAGCGCACCCCCCTCTTCTTTGCGACAGAGCGCCCTAATCCGTTTGCG
>JBBIQJ010000084.1:0-10314 GCA_037442385.1 Armatimonadota bacterium | reverse complement strand
GGGCGTCCATCCATAGCGAAGCGGAACGCGATGGCAAACCGATCAGTGCCCAGAATGGAAGCGCTGAGGTTCGTGCTATTCAGGAACACATCCAGCTTGTCGCCGTTCGCCGAACCTAACCCTTCCCAGAGAAGTCCGTAGGCAGGGTGGTAATCGGCTGGGGAAGCATCGCGCCCGGTTCCCAACACAGAGGCGCTAACATTATTGTTTCCTGTAATCAGGAAGACATCTACATTCCCCAGGTCGCTTGCCAGCTCACCTGACCAGGCAGGATAGCCGAGCGAGGTCAGGATTCCCGTGGAGAGGTTGGAGAATCCGCTCCCCAGTTTTTGATGCACATATGCCTGCCCATGCAAATGGCAAATTGCGAGTGCAATAGCCCCTAAACTCCAGATTGCTTTCTTCATTGTCGTACCCCTTTCGGCGCTTAACGCCATGCTATATTATAGCACATCTCAACGCGCAGTGGGGGTACACTAAAAGCGCGATGCAGATTCGGGACTACAACACCCCCTGCGGCGTCTCCGAGGAGCGCCTGCGGGATCGGGCGACATGGGAGGCGTTTGCGAAGCGTCTGCGCCGCCATGTGCGCTTTGCGTGTGGGCTGCTGCCCGAATTGCCTCGTCCGTCTCTTCGCGCTCTGCGCGCGCCTGCCTATCAGGGAGAGGGGTTCCGCATCGAGCGGTGGGCACTGGAGACCTTGCCCGGTTACTTCGTGACAGGGAGCCTTTTCATCCCGGAGACGCCCGCGGGCAAGCGTGCCCCCGCAATGCTTCAACCCCACGGACACTTTGAACGCGGACGCCTGAACCCACCGGACATTTTGCGCGCCGTGGCGCTGGCGCAGGCAGGCGCGTGGGTGCTGATGTACGATATGGTGGGCTACAACGACCACTTCCAGTTAAAGCACAAACCCGAAGAGCTTGCAGAGTGGCATCAGTGGGGGTTCAGCATCGCCGGTTTGCAGGCATGGAACAGCCTGCGCGCTTTTGAGTGGCTGGCGCGTCAGCCCTCGGTAGACCCCAGGCGCATCGGATGCAGTGGGATTTCGGGCGGCGGCACGCAGACCTTTCTGCTCGCGGCAGTGGAGCCGCGCCTTGCGTGCGCCGCGCCTGTGAAGATGGTCTCCACCACGATGCAGGGCGGATGTCTGTGTGAGAACCCGCCGCTCCTGCGATTGTTTGCGTGCAACCCTGAAATCGCCGCGCTCTGCGCTCCGCGCCCGATGTTGCTGATTTCCGACGCAGGTGACTGGACCGCCGACAACCCCGAAAAAGTCGCGCCCTTCCTGCGCAGGGTTTACGAGCTTTACGGCGTCCCCGAACGATTTCGGCACGCGCCTATGCAGGAGGGACACCAGTTCGGGCAGGAGTCGCGAGCGGTCTATTACCACTGGTGCGCCCAAACGCTTGGATTGACGCATCTACCGCGCGATCCTGCCATAGAGCCAGAGGCGTTATTGCCCGCCCTGCCCGTGTGGGGCAAGGATATGCCCCGCCCCAAAGAGGCTCCCGAAGGAGAGGCGGTTTTCGATCAGTATCGCGCTCAGGCACAGGCAGTGCTTCCCCGCTGGCTCCGCAGTCGCGCCGCGAAACAGGAGATGCGCGAGGCGCTGCTCTCTATGCTGGGGCTTGACGACCTGCCGCCGACGCCCAAACCACGCCTCAAAGCAACCACATGCATTCTCGTAGCGCAGGAGGCGAATGTGCCGCGCCTCGCAGAACGCTTGCCCGCTTCGGATATGGTGATAGTGCGTCCCCTGCACAAATCTTCTCCACAGGAAAGCCTTCCCGCCTATTTCGCCACCTATAACCTGAAGCCGCTGGCAAGGCAGACTCGCGAGCTGCTGGAAGAGGCTCAAAAACTACTCAGAGAGGGGTTGCGCGTGCGCTTGTTCGCCGATTCGTCGGGCGCGCCGATTGTTGCCATCGTGGCAGCGCTCACGGGCGTGCCCTGCCAGTTTGAGGCTCCCGCTGCGCCCGTAGACCTGCCTGGCTGGGAACGCATCGGCGGTATAGAGGCGCTCAGGCGGGTGTTTCGGATGGGTTAAGCCTGTTCGGTTTGCCGGAGCGCCTGCTCAAAGGCTTCCAGACTCTCTACCGTTGCCGCCAGCGCACTCAACCGCTCCAGACGCTCCACCGAGTCCACCCCCTCCAGCGCCACTCGCACACGCTCAGGAACCGCCCCAAAACGCGCACGCAACACTGTGAGAAGCGTGTTCAAAGCGCCTTGCTGAAGACCTTGCTGAAGACCTTGCTGAAGACCTTGCTGAAGACCTTGCTGCAGCCCTTCACGCATCCCTTTCCGCAAACCCCGACGCGCCCCACGCTCCAGCGCAAACCGCTCCAAACTCGTCAACTTCCCCAAACGACGCTCCCGTGCCACCGAACGCACTATCCGCTCCACCTGCTCCTCCAAATCCTTCGGCAACGCCATCAGATAATCCACCACCTTGTATAAACTCACGACCACCTCCTCATTATACCCCATACGCCCCAACTCCCGCACCAAACGCACCTTCTCCCCAAATAACAACTGCGCGTCCCCACGCGAACGCAACGCCCCCAAATGCGCCCGCACCACCACCGCAAACGGATTGTCGCTCGCTGAGAGCGCCCCCTCCGAAAAATCCAGCAACTTCACCGTCGGAAACCGAAAACGCACCTCACACCCTGCCAGCGAACGCACAAACTCTGCAGGACGCCACGCAGGGTCCGGATCGGCTAAGATTGCCAGCGACACCACCTCCCCAAAGTCGGTCAAGTCCAGCAGACGGTAGTGATACACAAACAGACGCTGAGCAAACAGCGGGTCGGGCTGCGCCTGGATTTCGATATGCAGGTAAATCAAGCGAGGCGTGCCGTCCAGAAAGCGCACCTGTACCAGCACATCCACGAAGCGTTTCTTGGTTTTGGCTTCAGGTCGGATTTTGCGCAGTTCGGTGTTGAGGAAGGTTGGGGGGTGTGTCCAGTCGATGAGTCGGTAAAGTTCGGGGAAGAAGAGGGCGAGGCAGTCGGGGAGGAGGGTCTCCACGGCAAACTTCCACGCCGTGTCAAAATCCATCCGTACACGCTGGTGAATCATAACACGAATATTCTATGGCGCTGAAAATTCTCCTGCCCCCTTCAGATAGGTCTGCGCCATTTTGAGGGCGGTTGCTTTATCGTCGGGCGCAAGGGTTCCCTCCACCACCTGTTCTTCGAGATAGCGCTTGATTTTCCCCACCAGTTCGCCTTCGGGAATGCCCAGCGCCTGCATTATCTCGCGCCCCGAAAGCGGACTACGCCACTGCGCGGGCGGAGACTCCAGAACCTTCCGAATCCGCTCGCGGAGAGCTGACAAGCCGCGTCCCTGATTTCTCTGGGCGCAGATATCGGCTTCCACCATGCACAATAACGGCTCCAGCAGCTCGCCTGCGTCGCGAATCAGTCGCCGCACCGCCGCGTCGCTCCATTCAGGGGTGTAGCTCCCGGGACGCATGTGGAGCCGAATCAGTTTCGTGATGCGCTCGATGGTAGCGTTTGAGTATTTCAGCGAAGCGAGCCACTCGTGGGCAATCTCCGCTCCTTTTTCCGCGTGCCCGTAAAAGTGGGCGACGCCGTTCTCGTCTACGGTGCGCGTGGCGGGTTTACCCACATCGTGCAATAAAGTCGCTAAACGCAGTTCCCAGTCAGACATGGGCAACCCTTCTGGAATGTGCAAACACTCTACCGCCTTGAGGCTATGTGTCCACACATCGTAAAGATGATAGCCTCCTGGCTGGGTACAGCCCACCATCGGCAACAGCGGCTGCCCAAACTGTGTCAGGAGTCCGCTCTCCAGCAGCATCTGCAATCCCCCGGTGGCGTTGGGGTGCTGAAGAATCTTCGTGAACTCGTCGCGAATCCGCTCGGCGCTGATAATCTGCAAGTGGTACGCCTCGTGTTGAATCGCCTCCCACACTTCAGGAGCAATCATGAAGTCCAGCTGGACGGCAAACCGTATCGCCCGAAGCATGCGCAGAGGGTCCTCATAAAAAGTATGTTTCGGCTCGCGGGGCGTGCGCAATACGCGCGCCTGCAGATCCTGCAGAGCGCATCCCAGGGGGTCTATAATCTCTCCTGTGTGCAGGTTTTTCAGGAGCGTGTTGACCGTGAAATCGCGTCGGAGCGCATCTTCATAAAGCGTGGCAGGCTTTACGATGGGTTTCCGACTTCGTGAACGGTATGACTCGGAGCGCGCCATAACCAGCTCGACCTGCACGCCGTCCACTGTAATCATCGCGGTGCCAAAGTTGCGGTACATGACGGGTGTGTGTGGGGTCAGCCCCTTTTCGTAAAGGAGCTGGGCGAGCGCAATCGCGTCCCCTTCCAGCACGAGGTCGATGTCGTTCGGCAGAGGACGCCTCAGTAGCTCGTCGCGCACAATCCCACCCACAAGGTAGACCTTGCCCTCATAAGGCGTGTCCTGGAGCGCATCACGCAGGCGTTCAAGCACTTCCGCAACCATTGGGAAAGAGGATACCTGAATCAGAGCCAGCCTTCCACCAGCCAGTCGCTCCCAAGTCGGCGCATGCGAACATCGCGCACCTGGAGCGCGTCGGCGATTCGGGCAACGCCCTCCCCCTCAAAGGGTGTGGGAGCGCAGGCGCCTCCAATCAGTTTCGGCGCGTAGAAGAAGGCGACTCGGTCCGCCAGCCTGCTTTCGAGAAAAGCGGTCAACACGCGGCTGCCGCCTTCCACCAGCACACCGTTAATCTTGCGCGTGTTCAGGTACGCAATCAGCGCCTTCAGCGCGATGTTCCCTGAGGGCGACGGCGGAAGCGCGACCACCTCCACCCCACGCTCGCGGTAGCGCTCCGCGTGCGGCGGCGCAGGCTCCGTGCAGACCAGTACGGTGGGCGCGACCTGTGTATTCAGTACCTGCGCCGCCAGCGGCGTGCGCAGGCGCGAATCCAGCACCACACGCAGAGGCTGATGGCGCACACCCCGCAGGCGAGCGGTCAGCTGAGGGTCATCGGCAAGCACCGTGCCCACCCCCACCAGCACACACCCATGCTCGGCGCGCAGCCGATGGGCGTAGCGTCGCGCCCGCTCGGAGGTAATCCATTTCGAGTCGCCCGTGTGGGTTGCCAGCTTGCCGTCCATGCTCAGCGCGCATTTGAGCGTAATCAGCACACGCCCCGCCCGATGGCGATGCAGAAACGGCAAGTTCAGCGACTCCAGTTCCTGAAGCAGGCGGCGCGCTTCGGGTTCGCTGGGGTCCAGCAGCTCCACCTTTACCCCCGCCTCTTGCAACTGGCGGATGCCACGCCCGCCCACTTTGGGGTTCGGGTCGGTCATGCCCACCACCACGCGCCGAATGCCCGCCTGCAAAATCGCGTTTGTGCAGGGCGGCGTGCGCCCGTAGTGGCAACAGGGTTCCAGCGTTACATAGAGCGTGGCGCCGCGCGCGCGTTCGCCCGCCTCCTGAAGCGCGAACACCTCCGCATGGGGCGCACCCGCATACGGGTGATAGCCCTGCCCCGCCAACACGCCGTTTTGCACCACACACGCGCCCACATGGGGATTCGGCGCAGGGAACCCCCGCCGCGCCAGTTGCACCGCCCGCCGCATCCAGCGCCAATCGTCAGCGCTCAGCGCCATTCTGCCTGCTCCTCCGCTGTTGCTGACGCCTGCGATAGTCCTCGCGAATCTGCTCGGTCATCTCCTCAAACGCCTGACGATGGGCTTTGCGAAACTGCTCCAGCGTCTGGCGCACCTCCTTCAATACAACCCAGATTAAGGCGCATAGCACACCAAACAGCACCAGCAGGTAGCCCGAGGCCCACCGAAGCCAGAGCTTCTTCTGCGCCACGCCCTCTTCAGGCAGCAGACGCATCAGCACCATGCCAAGGGGAATCATCAGGATTAACACCCCCAGCAGTACGGTCATCCATGTGCGGTAGCTCAGTTTCATGCTTTTTGCGTTAGTGTTGCCATTCGGAGCACCTGCACGCCTTCTCGCACGGTGGGCGCGTTGAACACGCTGGAGCCAGCCACCAGCACACGCGCCCCCGCTTCCACCAGCGCTCGCGCGTTCTCCGGCGATACGCCCCCATCTACTGACAGCCACACATGCGGCGCCTCCCGCATGATATGCTCATGCGCCCACCGAATCTTGGGAAACATCAACTCAATAAACTGCTGCCCCCCAAAACCAGGGTTGACCGTCATGATGAGCAACAGATCAATCGCTGGCAGGATGGGCAACACCATCTCGACTGGCGTGTGCGGGTTGAGCGCCACGCCCGCCTTGCAACCCAGCGCCTGAATCTGCTGCACCACACGATGAAGGTGAGAGCATGCCTCCACATGCACCGTAATCAGGTTCGCTCCCGCTTCGGCGAATTCGGGAATAAAACGCTCCGGATGCTCTATCATCAGATGCACATCGAACGGCAGAGTGGAGTGTGGGCGTAGCGCTGCCACCATCGGCGGTCCGAAGGTGAGATTCGGCACGAAATGCCCGTCCATCACATCGAAGTGAATCCAGTCGGCGCCCGCTTCGCTCAGTTCCTGCACCGCATAGCGCATCATGCCGAAATCGGCAGCGAGAATAGAGGGCGCAATCAGGCAGGGGAACTCGGCTTTCATCGGCTAATCTCCTGTATCAGCTGGTTATCGGCGTACACGCGAATTCGCACGCGCGTGCCATAGGCCTGAATGGGGATTTCGTGGACCTGCCCCCCTGTTTTCGTCTCGTCCAGCAGTGTGCGTTCGCCGCGGGCGTCGCTCACTTCAATCCGAATGCGCCGGTCGGGCTGGTCCGTGAGGTCTATTTTGACGATGAACTCGCGCAGGGGCGCATTGGCCGTTGCAGGCGGCGCTGGTTCAGGAGCAGGGGGCGTCTCAGGAGTCTCAAAACCCGGCGTGCTAGTGAGCAAACCCTTACTCACAATAAGCTGCACAGGGGTAGAGCGATCCACTTTCTGCCCATGCGGCGGGAGGGTGTCAATCACGAAGCCGAGCGGGATGGTGGGATGCTCCTGTTCCTGCACTTCGTCTTTGACTGCCAGCCCAGCGCGCTCCAGCATAATCCGTGCCTGGCTTTCGGGCTGTCCACGCACATCGGGCACCTCCACCATCCGCGAGCCGCGACTGACCCACAGGTACACACGACTCCCCTTGCGAATCACGCGCCCGGCGGGCGGATCGGTGGAGTAGACCACGCCCGGCGGATACTGCTCGCTATAGCCCTCCTGCTTGACTTCAGGCTCAAAGCCCATCTCGCGCAAAATCTGGTTGGCTTCCTGCAGGGTTTTGCCCACCACCAACGGCACGGGGCGGTCTTCGGGCACCATGCGAAGCGCGAGCCACGCACCCAGCGCAATCACCAGAGCAATCACCACCACAGCCCCGGTGAGGCGGATCATTGTGCGTAGCCAGCGCGGGATGTCGTCTTCCTCTTCCATCTCGTCAGCCTCCATCGGAGCGGGCGCTGCCGTGCGGGGATGGGTGAACAGATCGCTCGTACCCTGTGAGAGGTCTGCAGGCGACCAGCCCAGCGGCTTACCAAAACGAAGCGCATCGCGCACCGCCTTGAGGTCGTTCAACAAACTCAGCGCGTCCGGGTAGCGCTGGTTGGGGTTCTTCTGCAAGCATTTGAAGAGGATACCTTCCACAGTGCGCGGCACGGCGGGGTTCTGCTCCCGAATCGGGGGGACGGGCTGGCTCAGGTGCGCCTGCGCAATCTGGAGCGGGGTCTCGCCCTGAAACGGCGGAAACGCGGCGAGCATCTCGTAGAAGATAACGCCACAGGCATAGAGGTCGCTCTGCGGGCTGGGCGCCTGACCCTGCAGCACTTCGGGCGCGGTGTAGGACACGGCGCGCGCCTCATGCTCGGTCAACAGCGCCGAATCTGCCTGATAGACAGGGCGCATCCCCACCCCGTTCAGCCACACATGCCACTCGGAGCCGACCAGCACATTCGCAGGGCGCAGGTCGGTATGCGCCAGCCCTGCCCGATGGAGCGCCTCCAGCCCTTCCACAATCCCAATCATAATCTCCACTGCGATTGGCACAGTAAACGGCGCCGTGCGGCGAATGCGCGTGGCTAAATCTAAAGCGCGAACAAACTCCTCCACCAGGAAAGGAGGCTCCTCCTCCAGCTCCACCGAGAGCAGGCTGACCAGATTCGGATGCTGAAGTCGCTTGCGGGTTTCCGCCAGCACCGTGAGTCGTTCGCGCAGGGCTTCGTTCTGGGTGTAAGGCGAGCGCAGTATCTTGAGAGTCACCACCTGCGAGCGCATCAAATCGCGCGCCCGATAGACGCTGAACAGCAGCCCCTCGGCGAGCTGCTCAATCAGCTCATAGCGCGTCGCCAGCACATTCCCTGTCATGGCTTCTTGCCCTATAAAGGATACCCTGCATAACCAGGCGTTTGCAGAAGTCTATGAATCTGCGCCAGCCTGTGTGGAAAAGATCCCTCACTATGCGACGAGTAGGACTGTTCGGGATGTTTGTGGCGTTAGGTCTGCTGGCAGGGTGCCAGAATCAAGCGGATGTTCGGAGTGTATCGTCGCAAACTGGCGACTCTGCCAAGCCAGCTCAGGTTCGTAGCGGTCCTCCCATTCGCTTCGCGCTCACAGCGGCGTTCATCTCCGAGGCAGGGTTAGGCGTTTATGAGAAGCTCCTTCGCTACCTCGAGAAGAAGACAGGCTATCCGTGCGAGTTGCTGACGGGGCTTTCCTACGAGGAGGCGAGTCGGAAGCTGGCTTCGGGCGAAGCGGAGGTGGGCTTCGTGTGTGGCTTGCCCTATGTGCTGTCGCAGGAACAGCCCAACCCGCCCGTGCGCCTGATGGCAGCACCCATCCCTGCAGGACCGTTTTATCGCAAAAAGCCGATTTACTACTCCGACATTATCGTGCGCGCCGACAGCCCCTATCAGCGCGTGGAAGACCTGAAAGGCTGTACCTGGGCGTATAACGACGAGCTCTCCAACTCAGGGTACAACCTGCCGCGCGCTTACTTCATCCGCAACGGACTGCATAAGGGCTTTCTAGGCAAGATTATCCGCACGGGGTCGCACGAGGAGTCGATTCGTGCCGTGGCGACGGGGCAGGCGGATGCTGCCGCCGTCGACTCGCTGGTGCTGGATTACGAGCGCCTGCGTGCCAGCGAGGACGCCCTCAAAGTGCGCGTTCTCAAGTCGCTCGGACCGTCGGGCGTGGTGCCTGTGGTCGCCTCGCGCAACATGCCGGAAGACCGATTCCGCGCTGTTCAAAAGGCGCTGCTGGAAATGCATCAAGACCCTGAAGGCGCTGCCATTCTAAAAGAGGCGTGGTTGCGCGCGTTCGTGCCGGCTAATGACGCCATGTACGACGACATCCGAGCTGCGCTTCGCCTCGCGCGCCAGACTGGGTGCGAAGGCTTGCAAATGTAAGACAGGGTTCTCTCAGCTTCTGTAAGCGAGTAGGCGGCAAACCCATACAGGCATGCGCAGGGGGCGCGGTCGCCGCGCCCCTCGCTGGGCAACGGGCTATGCCAGAAGTCGGAACGAGCCTCCTTGAATAGAGCAGTTTCATCCTTTAGACACAACGCCCTCTCAAAAACAAGGGGCTCCATGCCAATAATCTCTCCCGATGGAGGTTGCACGGACGATGCAAAACCAGAAGAATCGGCTCCAAAAGGTGAGCTACTGGCTTTACGGCAGCTTGGCGCTGTTTGTGGCGTTTACAATAGTGGCGTGGACAACCCTCAACACCATCAAGGTGAATGGACCTGTGTACAAGCGTATCGTTAACAAGAAAGATCTCACCGCCGACATTTCGCCACCTCCTGCATATATTGTCGAAGCACAGTCTGACGCCTACTTCACTATGCATCTGCTCCGCAAGGAAGACGACCCCGAAACAGTCGCCTACCTTGAAAAACGCCTTGCCGAACACGAAAAGGCGTTTGAGGAGCGCCATGCATACTGGCGTAAGACCCTTCCGAAAGACGAGAAGTGGAAAGTCTTTCTGGAAGAATCGTACAAACCCGCCAAGGCGTACTTCGCTCTAATGCGTCAGGAGCTGATTCCTGCTTTGAAGCGCAAAGATTATGAACAGGCGGAAGCCGTGCTGAATAGAGCCGTGCCGCTTTTCGTATACCACCGGGAGGCAATCGCAAAAACCGTACAAATTGCAGCTCAGGAGGTGAAACAGATAGAGCAGGCAGCCGCAAGAACGATTGCTGTGCGCACAGCCATCATGGGGCTTGCAGGACTGGGAACGCTCATTATTCTCGCATACATGGCGTTCGGCGTGATGCGCAACCTGCTCCGCACTACCGCCCGGTTCCAGAACGCCGTCCA
>JBBIQJ010000083.1:0-10578 GCA_037442385.1 Armatimonadota bacterium | reverse complement strand
TGAAATGCGAATCCTTGCGACAGAGCAAAAAACCCCTCCCATCGGGAGGGGTTTTCAGAGTAAGGAGTGCCTGAGCCGCTTAATCGCCACTGTCGCTGAAGAAGGCTTCCACAGGGATCAGCCCCATCTGCGCCGCGCGTCGGAATGCTTTCACACGGTTGTTGACATTGAGCTTCTCGTAGATGTTCGCCAGATGGAAGTCCACCGTGCGCTTGCTCACGAACAGCGCGTCCGCCACTTCCTGCGAGGAGCGTCCCTGTGCGATGAGACTCAGCACTTCAATCTCGCGTTTGGTTAACCGAACGGGCTTGTCCTTCTGCCAGTTCCTTTGGCTCATCGTTTTGCCACCTCGTTCCTTGAGATTTGCCGCCCGCAAGGGAGTTATTCCACACTCGCCTCTCCAATTCACATAGTGCGGGCGGTTCTTTCTCAAGGTTACTCCCTTTCTATCGCTTTTTTGACGGCAGAGCAGGGCAGAAAGTTTCTCAATACATCTTCGTGTCGCCGTAGAGCAGCTGGATGTAGGCAATCTGTCCCAAGTGATAGGTCAGGTTCCAGTAGTGTGTCAGAAGGAGTTGGGCGAGGGTCATCGTCTGCCCCCACGGCATCACGACGGTCTGGGACAGATCAGCGTCGGCGACGCTTCGAATCGCCTCATACAGGGTTTCGGAGTTCGCCTGAAGCGCCTGCACACATTTGTCAAAGGTGTCTAGCTGCGCCATTTGAGCGAAATAGCCGCTGATGTCGCGCGGAGCCTGGGGTCGCTCGCGCAGATAGTTGGCAATCCCCAGCGGTAAAATGGCGCATTCCTGCAGAATCTCCAGCACGGAGCGGGCGTGTTCCGCTGGACGCCATGTGAGCTTGTCGGCAGGAACGGCTCTAGCGAACCGCAACAGGTCGTCTACAGCATTGCGTGTGGCTTCAATCGCGTAGTCTTGCAGGGTCATGGTTGCTCTCCATAGCTGGGATTCACGCGCGGAAGGCGTTTTCCTGTTTCTGGTCACGAATCGTCTCTCAGAATTTTCCCCAGAAACGCCACCTGCGCCCGCATGTAGCTCTCGGCGTGGTGGCGGTCGGCGGGGTCTACGGGCGGGACGCCAGCGTCGGTCAGCCGCGGGATACGCTCATGCCAGCTGAAATGGGCGGGCGTTTCATCGGGCAGTTCGATTCCCAGCAGGGTCGCGATTGCCAGCGTCCACATGCGGGGCACAGTGGTCAGATTATAGCCGCCTCCTCCCAGCGCCACAACAGGCAGCCCCAGCGAGCGCACCCACGCCACCGCGCGCATCCAACCCTGCGCCGACAGGTGTAAATGCCCCAGCGGGTCTAAATAGTGCGGGTCAGCGCCCATCTGAAACACAACGGCTTCGGGCTGAAACCGCTCAAATGCGCGGGGCACAATCGCCTCGAACGCCTCCCACCAGAGGTCGTCTTCTGTGAAAGGCGCCAGCGGGATGTTGAGGGAAGTTCCGTAGGCTTCGCCTTCACCCAGCTCGTTCACAAAACCCGTGCCAGGAAAAAGCCACTTCCCACTTTCGTGAATGGAGACTGTCAGCACGCTGGGGTCGTGATAGAAAATCCACTGCACGCCATCGCCGTGATGGAGATC
This sequence comes from Armatimonadota bacterium, assembly GCA_037442385.1. Classification (GTDB taxonomy): domain Bacteria; phylum Armatimonadota; class Fimbriimonadia; order Fimbriimonadales; family GBS-DC; genus LDYB01. The sequence goes on along the minus strand of JBBIQJ010000083.1, from coordinate 8,969 downwards.
GATATCCAGATAGGCGACGCGCTGGAACCGCTCGCGCAGGATGGAGATAGCAATCGCGGGGTCGTTGAAGATACAGAACCCGCTGGCGCGGTTGGGCATGGCGTGGTGCAGTCCCCCGGTGATATTGAACGCGAGCGGGGCGCCGTCCCGGACAGCGTAAGCGGCGGCGACGGTCGCACTTGTGTACGCCAGCGCCGCCTCCCACATCCCCAGAAATGGGGGATTATCCCCATACGGTGAAAACCCCCACCGATAAGTGTCCATCACAGGCTCGCCACGGCTGAGCGCCTGCACGATAGCCACATACTCAGGCGTATGCACGCGCAGAATCTCCGATTCGGGGATGGGTGGGGGCGTCTGCCAGTCCAGATGCGCGCGCAACCCGTACGCCTCCAGGAGTTCGTTCAGCAACTGGAGGCGCTTCGGCTTGAGCGGATGGCTTTCACAGAACTGGTACTGTTCCACCGCAGGGTCGTAAAAGTAGGGCGCCATCGGTGCAAGTATACCTGAATAGGGTAAACTCCTTTTATGCCCAAAGGCGCGCTGATTCTGGCAGGCGGGGGCGAAACGCCGCCTGAGATTCCTCAGACCATCGTGCGCATTGCGCAGAGCGCGCCGATTGTGGTGCTGGCGCATACCCAGCAGGCGATAGGGGAAGGCGCTCAACGCTCAGCAGAGTTTTTGCGTCAGCACGGCGCCCAGAAAGTCTGCGCTCCCGACGCCACCGACCCCGAAATCCTCCTGCCCTTGTTGAAGGAGGCACGCGCCGTATGGATTCCCGGCGGCGACCAGAACCGCTTTATGGAGCGATTGGGTTCCCATAAGCTCCTGATACAGGCGATTCGTGAGGTGTACGAGCGGGGTGGGGTGGTGGGCGGCGCAAGCGCGGGTGCCTCGCTGATGGGCGCGCTGATGCCCACAGGAGAGCAATCGAGCGAGAAGCCGCTCACGCGAGGGGGCTGTACCCTCGCGCCTGCGCTGGGGCTTCTCCCGAATGCGATTGTAGACCAGCACTTTTTGAAGCGCCAGCGCGTCCTGCGCCTGCTTTGCGCTCTCATGGAAAACCCCCATCTCGTTGGGATTGGCATCGACGAGAACGGATGGGCGCTGGTGCAGAACCGAACCCTGAGCGTGCAGGCAGGGCAGGTGGTGGCGGCGCAGGTGCAGGGGAAAGTCCGAGAGCACAATCAACTGCTGGGCGCTGACGCCATCCGCCTGCAGGTACTGCTGCCCGGCGAGCGAAGGAGGCTCCCATGAGCGATGTGATTGCAGTGCTGAGCGCGCTTGCAGAGCAGGTGGACACGCGCTTTGAGGAGACCCAGAACGACTACCGCGCCCTCATTGTATTAAACTTTTCGGAGGAAACTTATACAGGACCTGCGGTTTTGCGGGTGGCGATGCCGCTCAAGCCGTGGCGCACACCTCGCAAAGCCTCGGCGTGGGATGTGGCGGGCAGGCGCATTCCCTGCGAGATACGCGAATCGCGCTTTGAACCTTTGAAGGATCCTGCCTTTCCCGAAGGCACGCGACGGTGGCGGTTTGAACTGTGGCTGTGGGTGGAAGAGGTGCCTCCACGGGGCTATGCCACCTACCGCTGTGAATGGAGCGACGACGAACTGCCCCTGCCCGAGGCAGCCGCAACTCAGCCGCCCATACACACCGTCAAGGAAGCGATGCCCCATGCAGGCATGCTCCCCAAAATCGGCACACTTCAGCTAGCAGGTTTCGGGTACAATTTCGCACAGCACGGAGGCACGGATGGCTGAACTCTATCAGGTTATCGAGATGCTTCGCGAACAGATTCTCACGACCGAGCCGCTGGACGAACTCACACGCCATTCTGGGATGGCGCTCCGCATGATTCTGGAAGGCTGGACGCATCTACCCCCCGAGATTCGTCAGGAGGTGGAGACCGCGCTCGCGGGCGAGTCGCCTGTAGAAGCAGTGTCGCGCGTTTTTGCGATGCACTCAAAAGCCATCGCCCGATCGTCGGCGTGGTGCGCTCTTTATCGCTACCCCACCGAGCGTGATGCGTTGCACGCTTATGAGAGCTTTTATCAGGCACGCCCCAGCGTCCTCGCAGACCGCCTGGAGCGCGTCTTAATGGCAGCCTCCCTCGTGCCACCTGACGCGACGGTGGGCATGCGCGCCAGCACGCTCCTTGAAGCCTTTTTGCGCCTGTCGCCTTTCGCAGGCGATCAGGCGGGCGTCGCGCTGGTGCTAACGCTGGCGTTTTTGCGAACCCATGGCGCCCATTACCCCAGCGACACCGAGAACCTGACACACCTCGTGCAAAACCCTGCGACTCTGCAAAGCCTTGAGGCGCCCCTGAACCCCAGCGCCCTCACTTATCCCGACCTGATTGAGGCGATTCTGGCGGAGAGCAAACCCAGTCTTGTGGCGGTGGAGTCGTCCATTCGTCAGCAGGCGCTGGCGCCGCTGGCGAATCTGCCCGCGCCTGCCCGAACCGCCTTTCAGCCCGTGCCCGGCCCCAGCTCCGAGTGGCGCTACCTGACCCTGCAAGACCTCATCTGGATTAACACCGAGGTCACGAAACGCCCTCAACGCTATTCCTATGAGCGGCTGGAGGAAGCGACCTATTATCAATACAGCTACCGCCAGAGCCGTGATGTGGTGTTGCAAGCGGCGCGGTTCCTGGGGGGCTACCTGAAATATCGCCCCTTCGCGCAGGGCAACTACGCCACCGCGCTGATTGCCACACTCGCCCTGCTCCAGATTAATGGCTACGAGGCGCGCCTGCCCGCGGAGCATGCCAGCGAATGGCTGCTGAGCGTTGCCGAGCGCAAAAAACATCCGCTGGACGCGATTCGGCAGATTGTCAACCCGTCGCAGCTGGGCAAGCCGCCCATCCCCCTGCGCGAGCATGTGCATCACCTGATAGAGCGTTATGAACCCGCCCTCCACACCCTGATAGACCATGAGACACCACTCCCCGTATAAGACGATGGTTCTCAACGGAATTGATGTGCTGCTGCGTACCCAGCCATCTCTTGGCGAGCGAATAGGGCTGATTACCAACCACACGGGTCTTACCGCCGAACTGAAGCCGACGATAGACGCCATGCGCGAGGCGGGGTATCGGCTTGTGGCGCTGTTTAGCCCCGAACATGGCATTCGGGGTCAGCTGGACGAAGCTGTGCCCGACAGCGTGGATGAGCGCACCGGTTTACCCATCTACAGCCTTTATGGGGAGCGCAAAAAGCCTGCCCAGGCGCAGCTCGCCGCGCTGGACGCCCTCGTGTTCGATATTCAGGACATCGGCACACGCTTTTACACCTATATCTCCACGATGGGGCTGGCGATGGAAGCGTGCGCCGAAGCGGGAATCCCGTTCTATGTGCTGGATCGGGTGAACCCCATTAATGGGGTGGATGTGGAGGGCGCCCTGGCGGACGCCGACCGCCTCAGTTTTACTGCCTATCATACGCTCCCCCTGCGACACGCCATGACTGTCGGGGAACTGGCGAGAATGTTCCAGGCGGAGCGCAACCTGAAGGTGGAGTTGACCGTCATCCCCTGTGAAGGTTGGCGCCGCGCGATGTGGCTCGATGAGTGCGGACTATACTGGGTTAATCCCTCGCCGAACATGCGTCGGCTCCAGCAGGCGCTGCTGTACCCGGGCGTCGGGCTGTGGGAAGGCACGAACCTTTCCGTCGGGCGCGGAACCGATACCCCCTTTGAGATTGTAGGCGCTCCGTGGATTAATGGGCGCACCTTAGCAGGCATGCTGAACGAGCTGCCCACCTCGGCGGGCGCACGGTTCGTGCCCGTGGTGTTCACGCCTACCGCCAGTGTTTACAAGGGGGTTGCGTGTGAAGGCGTGGCAATCCTGATTACCGACCGCGCGCGGCTAAAACCCCTCTCGATGGGCATCGGGCTGGGCTATGCCCTGCGCAAGCTCTATCCTCAGCATTGGGAGGCGTATAAAGCGCTGGGACTGCTGGCAAACCGCGAGGTCCATACGATGCTTATGGATGGAGCGGAACCCGAGCGAATCGTGCAGCGCATGGAGCGCGATGTGAAGGCGTTTCTCAAGCGTCGTGAGCCGTTTTTGCTTTACCGATGAGCTATGCATGCGGAACGACTAATTGTGGGGCTGGGCAATCCTGGGGAGGAGTATGCTGGCACGCGCCATAATGTGGGTTTCTGGGTGATCTCGCTCCTGTCGCGACGCCACTCGATTCCCCTCAAATCTCACCGCCACCATTGCCGATTGGGCACGGGCGTGCTCCATGGCGTCCCAGTGGTGCTGGCGCAGCCGATGACCTATATGAACCGCTCTGGCGAGGCAGTTCGCGCCCTGCTGAAGGCGTATCCGCTGAAACTCGAGCAGATGCTGGTGGTTTACGACGACCTCGCGCTGCCGCTGGGAACCCTGCGCCTGCGCCCCTCTGGTTCGGCAGGCGGGCACAACGGCATGCGCTCTATCATTCAGGCAATCCAAAGTGAGCAGTTCCCCCGACTTCGCGTGGGAATCGGTCCTCTGCCGCCAGAAACCGACATGGCGGATTTTGTGCTGTCGCCTTTTGAAGAGCATGAGAAGCCCCTGATGCGCCATCTGCTGGAAGTAGCCGCCGATGCGTGCGAGGCGTGGCTCACCGAGCCAATCGAGAAGGTGATGGCGCGATTCAACCGAGCCTATTCGCTGGAGTTGCCCCCTGCAAACTGAACGGACCTTTGTTCGTCTAAAGAATTGATGGGTCGCAGGCGCGGATTCACGCTTACAGAGCTGCTGGTAGGTGTTGCGATAATTGCCTTGCTGATGGCAATTTTGCTCCCTGTGTACACGCTGGCGCGGCGGGCAGCGCAGCGCACCGTGTGTATTTCCAATCTGCGCCAGATTGGGCTGGCAGTGCGGATGTATCGCGACGACTACGACGAACTGCCGCCCTATCTCTCCAAAATCTATCCCTATGTGCGAGAGGGGCGCGTGTTCATTTGCCCCGTAGACCCACTGGAAGGTCAACATCGGGTGGAGAACACGCCTGGCGACGCGCTGCGACTGGAAGGCAACTTTTACCTGCCCAGCGGGGTGAGCTATACCTATGTACCCAACTGGGCGATTGCCCGCCAGCTGGGCTGGTGGCAGGCGGGACCGCCTTACGGCGAGGGCAAGTGGGGCGACTTGACCCCGCTCTCGGAATGCCACTGGCACTGGGCGCGCCTGTTTCAGCCTACCTGGCAAACCGACCGTATCGCCAACGCACGGGGCTGGGTGCTGATTCTGACGCTGGGCGGCTCAGTGCGCAAACTCCGCGCGGAGACCCCGCCCGAACAGTTCACTCCCGATAGGTATCAGTAGGTTCCCTACGCCGCCAGCGGCATCCCTGGGCTGAGCGAATGGGAGACCAGCTCGTTATAGAGCGGCTCCACGCGCCCTTGCAGGTGGCATCGGCGAAGCGTTTCCACCACCAGGATGTCCAGCTTTGTGCCTGCCATTTTACTCAGCTCGCGCAGGCGTTCCTCGGTTGTAAGCGCGTTGCGATAAGAGCGCGTACACGCCATCGCGTCGAACACATCGGCAACCGCCAGAATGCGCAACGCTAGCGGCTGACGGGTCGCGTCCAGCCCGTCGGGGTAGCCGCTGCCGTCCAGACGCTCGCCGTGATGTCGAATCAGGAACAGCACATCCTCGTCGAACCCCATGCCAGCGCAGATTTCCACGCTATAGAGAGGGTAGCGGCGCACAATTATGCGCTCCTCGTCGGTTAGTTTGCCCTCTTTGTTGAGGATTTCAGGCGGGATGCGCGTTTTGCCGATGTCGTGGAACAGCGCGGCGATGCGCAACTTCTCGCGGACTTCACTTTCCAGCCCCAGCTCCTGCGAGAGCAGGTCGCAGAGCGTGGCGACACGATGGGAGTGTCCGCGCGTGTGGGGGCTTTGCTCTTCCACCTGTGCCACAATCGCGCTCAGCCGCTGGAAGTTCGCGAGCTGTTCCGCTTCGCGCTGGCGTGCGATGGCTAACGCCTCGGCGATCCGGCTGGCTAACGCGCGCACTTGTGGTAGGGCGTCCATCGTCAGGTGCGCGCCGATCAGTTGCAACACGCCCATAGGGCGCCCACTGGGCGAGGCGGGGTCAAACAGGGGCACACACATGCTGGGCGCACCCTCCCACGCCACGCTTTTAGGCAGGTCGGGCGGCGGCTTCAATAGCGAAAGGAAAGCCACTGGCTTGCTCGTGCTGGCGCACACGCCCACCATTCCGTCGCCCATGAGCACGCGCCCCCGATTCTTCACCAGATCGGGCAGTGCGCCCAGTCGCAGAATCGGCTCCAGCGCGCCCGCGCGCAGGTCATAAAGGTATAGCACCGCCGCTTCCGCTTGCAGATGCCCCAGATACTGCTGGAGGTAGACGCTCAGCCGCTGGGTGAGCGCACGCGGGTGTGGCAGGTTGTCTATTGGCACAGGTTCAAACCCACTGGTCACCGACTCCGACTCGGCTTTAAGGGCTGCCCGTACTGTGCGAACACCGAATACGGCTCCCAGCGCGAGCAGGCAGCGCGCCGAATATTCCACCAGTGCCTGTGTTGTAGAAGGAGGCACGCCGTTTGCCGCAAGCGCGAGGGCGTTTCCCAGCACGCGCCAGAGGGGGGACCCGCCACTCCAGCTCGCTCCCACGCCCGCGAGTACGCCCACCCACCATGTCCACTGGGGTTGGGAAGAGAGCGCCACAATCACGCCTCCAAATAGCCACCACATCGCCCAGAGCGCGCCGGCACGCGAGCGAATGCGCTCCGAGCGTACCTTGCTCAACCCAGCAGCGCTCAGCCCCAGAGCGACTGTCAAAACGCCCATCACTGCAGAGCCGCTCACCAGCGCGCTCCAGCCAACGCACCCCACAAACAGGGCACGGCAAAACCCTTCCAGTGTCCAGCGCCATCGTTTCATTGTACTCTCTCCTGGGTCCTTATCACGGTGTGGGGACTGTCAACTGCAATCCACCCAGCATTTCACGAAAGATATCTGCATTCACACGCGGGTCATGCTCCAGTGTGAGGTCGTCAGACACCACCAGAGTACCGTTCAGAATGATAATCCCTCCATATACTTCGCTCTCATCGTCAGCGATAACATTCCCATTTTGGGAGATGAGAACCCCAGCAATGCGTTCGTCGGCGGGCAGAATGATATTCCCGTTGACGATAAAGATGAAGAGGCTCTCTTCATCGGCATAGGCTGTCTCGCCGGTGAATGTGAGATTGCCTTCCACTACAACCGTTGCCCTGCCGCGCAGAGTTCCTTCAATGCTGAGATTACCTGCCACATAATAGATTGCGCCATCTGCGAGCGACAGTCCGAAGGGAAGGTTTAAATCACCCGTAATCAGCTGGGTGGCGCGCAGGCGCAGTGTTGCCAGATTAGGAATATCAAACGGCACGGCATCGCTGAACTCCTCTTTATAAAGGGTTGCAGTAGGTGAGCCAAGAATGTTTAGTCGACTGGTGAGTGCGCCGTCCACCTGGAGCCCGCCTCCTGGCATCACTTTGATGAGTTGATTGGCATGGGCATCGCCTTTTACCGTGATGTCTTGCCCTGTCGCCACGGTAATGCCTTTATCCAGATACAAGGCGAACTCGGTCGTCGTGCGCGGCTGGCGGTTGCCATCCAGAATGCGCGTGCGGGTGAGCGTCTGGTCTTTGTAAGTCGCGGTACTGATAACTTGAAATGCATTACGCCCATACCGATTCGCAGGTCGGACTTGCACCACCACTCTCCCCTCGCTCAGGTTCAGCGTTTCGGTGAAGGGCAGGGGGCGTTTTTGCACGCGCCGCGCCCAGCTGGCATAGTTGATTCCGCTCTGGCACAGCGATTCCAGCCGCAGACGAGTTTCGCGTTGCTGCGCCCGCTGGGCTTGCACCAGTGCCGACCATCCCAGCACGCTCGCCAGCGTGCCCAGCACGATCAGCGTGAGAAGCGCAATCACATACACGCTCCCACGCTGGGAACGACTAACGCCATGCATTCGCATTCCGTACCAGAAAACTCCTCTGTCTTCGTGTCTCATAGACCTCTCCCCCCGAGCGCAGCTGCGCCTTTGCCTGAATCGTAACGGTAATCCCTGTAGGATTTATCTGAACGGTAGGAATAAACTCCACCAGGGGCATGATGCGCCCACGCTCCGCGGATTCCATGCTCCACTCCCGGTCGGGTGTGATAGCGCCAGAGTTCGAAACCGTACCGCGCCATAAAATGGCGCCAGGGCGGTTGGGGTTCCCCGTCGTGTCAGAGAGGTAATAGGCATAGCGTTGTCCTGTACGATAAACAGGGGTGTCGCCCTTTTTGACAGGGATCGGGTTGCCATAAGCATCGGTGTCGCGCGGATAGGTGAGGATAAGGCGTCCGTTATCCACCTCAGCATACATCGCATCCCAGCACGCGCTTTCGATGGCGCGGAACGCCAGTTCCACCGTGCGCTCAGTGAGGTGTTGCGCCTGCACACGGGAGTAGCCGCCAGTGCCCTGCACATAGACGCCCATCAGGAGCGCAATCAAAAGCCCGCTTACAGCGAGCGCAATCAGCGCTTCCATGAGACTCAAGCCTTGCTGACGACGCATAGGTTTCACCTCAGGCATATCAGTCGCTCACGCCGAATGCTGCCAGCGAGGGGGTCGCCTGGCGTGCCCCAGCGAATCGCGATAAGCACGCGGCGCAGGCGCCGCTCGGTTGGCGTCGGGTAGGGTTCTGAGTAGATTCGCATCGTCGCTCCTTCAGGAAGACTGCTGTATGGACGCCCCACATTGACAATCCATGTGGTGGGGCGAGCAGGGAGCCTGGGGTTCGCCTCCAGCTCCGCCAGTCGGCTCTCGGCGAGGCTCAAGGCGACTTCCTGATAGCGCAGCTTGGTGGCGTTTTTGCTGACCCAGCCCAGCGTGCCTGCTATCGCCAGCAAGCCGAAGGCGATAATCACCACCGTGATTATCACCTCCACAAGACTCAGACCTCGCTGG
>JBBIQJ010000082.1:0-10610 GCA_037442385.1 Armatimonadota bacterium | reverse complement strand
GGCAACGGGGATGGTCGACCTCGGCACGCTCGGTGGAGATGAGAGCTGGGCTTATGGCGTTTCTGCGGACGGCGCGGTGGTCGTGGGCGGGGCAGCAAACGCCAGCAATCAGCGGCGCGCCTTTCGCTGGACGCCAGCAGGCGGGATGGAAGACCTGAACCAGACCTACGCCAGCTTGCTCACGCCCGGCTCGTATCTAACAGAAGCCATCGCCATCAGCCCCAACGGGCGGTACATCGCAGGGCGTGGCTACAACGCGGCGACGGGGCGCCGTGAGGCGTTCCTGCTGGATACGGCTCCTTCCTGTACCGCGCACAACGGGGATGTAGATAACAACCGTTGCGTGGACGACGCCGACCTGCTTGCGGTGCTGTTTGCGTTCGGCAACAGCGGCTCCAATCTGGGGCGCGTAGATATCAACTGCGACGGCACGGTGGACGACGCGGACTTGCTGACGGTGTTGTTCAACTTTGGGAGTGGGTGTTAGAAGTCGTTCTCCACTTCCATGCCAGTCGGTTCCACGGGAGTGAGGTTCGCCTCGCTCCCGTGTGCTTTGGTGGGGGTTCGGGCGCCGCGTTCTTGCTGGCACGGTTGCAGGTGTGTGCGTGTTGAGGGGGATGACTCCCTGCTCACGATTCGTCCCACACGAATCGGGGTTCGGGCGCGTCGGGCATGTTCATCTGGAGTAGGGGGCGGATAACCTGCTCCTGCATCACGCGCTCCGCCAGGTCGGCGCGAAGAGCGCGGAGCTGGGTTTGTAAGACTTTGAGATGCACCTGCCCCAGCGCGAGACTGCCCACACGCTGACCCTCGTCGGTGGTGAGCGTTTCACCCAGGATCGCTTTGGCAATCTCAGCGTTGTGATAGGTGATGGCTTGCGCGTAGCTGTCGGCGCCGCCCTGCTTGTAGTCCAGCGCTTCCACCTTGACCTCTTCGGGCACAACAATCGCGGTCTCCTGTTGCACGCGATCCAGCGCCTTCAGCAGCGCGTCCTGCTGGGCAGGGGGCAGGGTGCGCTTGTAGGAGCCTATCAGTGTGGGCGAGGCGTACTTGGCTAAAAAGAGTTCCCACATCTGCAGGATTCGTTGTTTGGCGCGCCAGTGGGGATAGACCGCCTTGAGGTCGCTCTCGCCTGCAGGCGATTCGTAGCGGGCGTTGTAGGCGTAGAGGACGAACTTTTCGCGCGGCAGGCTGAGCGTTTCGCCTGCTGGGGTGTGAAGCAAGAGGGCGCGAGTGTTGCGATAGGCGTCTACCTCAAAAGAGAAGAGGCTGGGGTCTTTGGATTTGAACCCCACGAGCAGGTAATAGCCTTTGTAGGGAGGGGTGTCGCCGCGGGAATAGAGTTTTTCCAGCACGGCGTAGCCTTTGGCGAGGGCGTCTAAAGTGTGCCAGATCAGGCTAAACACGCCACCGCGCATATGTCGCAGGTTATACAGCACAAATTGTTGCGCCTCGCGGGCGAGTGCGCTTTCGTCGGCGGGTTCTACGTGCCAGCCGACGCTGAGGATGCCCAGCTTTTTGAGGTTGATACACGCGCGCACATGAGCGTCGTTCAGAATCTGGTCGTAAAGCGTGAAGCCGTGCTTGCTGAGCAGGTCGTCAAACTCGGTGGGATGACGCTCGCCGCGGGTATCAATCTCCACGGGCGCCTGTTCCTGTTCCCAGCGGGGTCGGGAACGCTTCCGAAAGAGCCAGCGCATCAGTTTTGCCTCCATGCGGAAAGGGTCAGCGCCCATGGCGGTGGGCAACCTGTCAGGTACAATTACCTCCTGATGGCGGTTCGTGTGCGTTTAAGTCAGGACGAGGTGCAGGTAGAACCGGGTGGTTCGGCGCAGGTGATTGCCTACATCTGCAACGAGAGCGACCAGCCCGACCATGTGGCGCTGGAAGTGGAGGGCATTGCTACCGAGTGGTGCGCTATTCCTATTCCTTCATTTCAAGTGGCGCCGGGCGAGGAGGTGCAGGAGCGCATTCTGATTCACCCGCCGCGCAGTGCGGAGAGCCGCGCAGGGACCTATCCCTTGCTGATTCGGGCGCGTTCGCTGGAGAACGGCGACAGCGGCGTGGCGCAGGCGAATCTGGTTATCCGCCCCTACAGCATGTTTGATGTGGAAATTCACCCCAAGCGGAGCGTTGTTTCGCCGTTGCACAAACAGGCGCCCTACGAACTTGTGTTGAGCAATTATGGCAACACCCGACAGGTTGTCCAGATTAACGCCTTCGACCCGGAAGATGCGCTGGTGTTTGAGCTGGAACACGGGCGTGTGGAGTTGGCGCCCGGCGAGACCCGAGAGATTTTGCTTTATGTTCAGCCCCGTCGCCTGCCCACGCTGACAAATCCCACCCTGTTCAGCTTCACCGTAACTGCCCGCAGCGTGGAGGATCCGTTGCGTGCTTCGTCTACCCAGGCACACCTGGAGCGCCGGGGGCTGCTGAGTCCGCTCGCTCTGGGTTTCATGCTGGTGCTGGCACTAATCGGCGCGCTCTGGTACTACACGCGCCCTCTGCCTGTGAAGATTGGATCGTTTATTGCAGAACCCACCCAGATTACGGCAGGTGAAACGACCACACTGCGCTGGGAGGTGGAAAACGCCGAGAGCCTGGTGATTGAGCCAGGGGTTGGCGAGGTAAATCCGAATCTGCGCTCGATCCAGGTTAAGCCAGAGGCAACCACCACCTATCGACTGATTGCTCGCAATCGCTATGGTGAGGTGATGCGCGAGGCGGTGGTGATTGTGCAGAACGCGCCGCCTGCGCCGCTGCCCGTCATTCGCGAATTTGGGGCAGAGCCGCCCCGCGTCAGGCGCGGTGATGCGGTCTACCTCCGCTGGAAGGTGGAAAACGCCACGGAGCTGATTCTCAGCCCGCCGGGACAGAAGTTAGACCCAGCCCTGCCCGGCTTTGAGCATCGCCCCACACGCACGACGGAATATGTGTTGATTGCCCGCAACGCGGACGGCAAAACCACCGAAAAACGCCTTAAAGTGGAGGTGGCTTCGCAGGCACAGATTGTCAGCTTCACCGCCACGCCGGGGGAGATCAGGGCAGGGGAGAGCGTGGTACTACGCTGGGAGATTCTGAACGCTGTCCGCGCTGAGATTGATAACGGCATCGGCAAAGTCGCTGCCCAGCAGGGCGAGATCACCCTGACTCCCACCCAGACCACCACCTATACCCTTACTGCCATCGATTCGGAAGGTTTGCCTGCGCAGGCGACCGTAACCGTGAAGGTCCTCCCGTCGGAGGCGCCCCCCGCCTCCGACGGGCAGTAAGTTAGGCGTCTTAGCGGCGCCAGGTGAACGAGCGCGACGGCGGTTGCGGACGCGCCGCGCCTATGCCTGATCTGGCACCGTTCCCCTGTGCCGACTCTTTCGCCAGCTGGCGCAGGTGGTCTTTAAGGTAGTCCAGCTGGCGCACTTCCACAATTGCCAGGTACTGCACGCCCTGATTGAATCGCACACCGCTGACCCGATTGCGCCGACACAGTTTGGAGAGCTTGCCCGCAGTTACCCAGTCGGCGGTGTTGTTGGTAATCTCGTCAGTCAGCATCGGACCGATGCGCCGAATCCATGTATCCACGGGCTGGAGATAGTGGTAGTCGCTGGGGTCGATTGTCGGCTCAAGGTCGTAGAGCGCCACCATGTCGCGCAACACCAGCGCCCCGACTTTAGGACCGATGCCTTTGATTTCGGTGATGGCGTTATAGATGGGTTCCACACGCCCTGTGCGCACAATATCGCGCTGGATGGTCGTCCAGATGTTGCCGATTCCATCCTCGGCGTAGATGCGCTGGGCGTAGCCCGCCAGCCCTTCGATCAGCCCGCGGTTGAGCTGCTCGTTGACCTTGCGCTGATGCTCCTTACAGACCGCCTCGAACGCGCTCCAGAGGCGTTGTGGCGCATCGCCCGACTCCAGAAACGCGGCGAAATTTTCCTTATTGCCCTCAAGTACGCGCTCCAGAGCCTGCAAAGCGAACCCCGAGTACTCCAGTCGGTCGTTGCCCCGCTTGGCGAAAGCATAGTAGCCCAGCATCGCGCGGAATGCATAGTACGGGTCTGCCAGCGCCTCCCGCACATCCTGCGCTTGAGACGAAGCAATCCGCATCGCGCGCGCCAGCTGAGGATACAGCACTTCCTTCTGGAAGCGCTCCGCCTTCTCGCCCGCGAGACGATTCAATATCCGCTCGACTTCATAGGGTGTAAACATACTCATTGTTCTTGCACCTCCGCGTTAGATTTTTACTGCAGGAGCTTCCATGCTCCAGTTTCGTGTCGTTTTTAGCAAAAAATAGGACGGCTGAACCCTCGCGAGGTTGCTTCTGAAGCCCCTGCGCAGGCGCTTCCATGCTTAATTATACGGAATTTGAGTCGAAAACTTCACCCGTGGTTCCCGTAAGCGGCGATTTAGGAACTTGGTGTGTGAATCCCGACGGGTGAAACCGTTCCTATAGAACAGAGCCGGCCTGCGCTGGCTCAATTAGCCGACGCAGGTCGGCTTCGTGTGATAGGAACGGCTGCAGCCGTCAGGCACAAACGCCCTGCAATTCGATAATCGCCTAACAACCCTCACCGAACTGGAACAGCAGTCTCAGCAGGTCGCTGTCATCAACGGTTCCGTCAAGATTCAGGTCTTCCGAGAGCGCGCTGCCGCTTTGACCGAATGCAAACAGCACCCGCAGCAGATCGCTGTCGTCCACACAACCGTTGCCGTCCACATCGCCCGGTTGCCGGTGATAAAACACGATGTTGCCACGGTTCTCCCAATCCGTAACACCCATTTCGAGGCGAGTGGAGTATTCATACTCCACAGTCAGGCTCTGGGCGGGGCTGTCGCGCAGCGAAATCCAGCCGTTGGTGAGGTTATAGCAATACTCCGCAGGGGACAGCGTGCGCCCATCCGCACGCACCTGAAGAATCCGCTCGATGGGCTGGCGCCCCAGATAGTGCAGCTTCTGTCCCCCTGGGGCGGTGTAGGTGGCTTGCGCAAGCCCGTCGCGGTTCAAATCGCCGAAACAGATGGCTTCCACCACCAGCTGGACTGCCGAGTTCCAGATAGGCGTGGCGGATAGCCCTGTGCCCGTGTTGAGAAACAGGCGCACATGCCCCCACCATTTGCCTGCAGCGAGGTCGAGATGCCCGTCGCCGTTCACATCAGCGAGCGCGACGCCCGAAACATAGCCATCGTAATACCGCCAGTGAGGCGTCGATTCGAAAACCCCTGTGCCCAGATTGCGGTACAGCTTGTAGTAGCCTGACCCTCCCGTTAGCTGGTTGTTGTCGCTCATAATCAGGTCAAGGAAGCCGTCGCCCGTAACATCGCCCAGCGCGAGCGTGTTCGCAAACTGGCGGTTGTTGTCCGTGCTAACCCAGTCGGGAGTGGTGCTGATGATGCCGTTCTGATTGCGAAAAATCAGGTTGCCCTCGCGTGCGGCGGCAACGAGGTCCAAATCGCCGTCGCGGTCCACATCGCCGAATTGCATGTGCGCCACATCCCGCACGCCCGTTACCTGCCAGCTGGGCGTGGTCTCCAGCGTGCCGTTACGATTGAAAAAGATGAAATGGCGCGTTTGTCCGCTCCCGTAGGGCCAGAACCCGCCGACGCCCAGTTGGGCGTTGGAGAGAGCGTACCACCCTGATTCAGATAGAGCTTCACGCCAGGACCGCCCTGCGGCAGCAACACCGCCACCACGACATCGAGCCAGCCATCAGCGTTGATGTCGCCCACGGCGAGATGCCCATGATAACCCACATCGCTCGATTCCCAGCTGGGTGTGGTTTCCAGCGTGCCGTTGATGTTGTAGTAGACGGCAACTCGCTCGCGGCGCATGTCGTTGCCGTTGGAGACCACGAAGTCGAGCCAGCCGTCATTATTGAGGTCGACGAAAACACCGCCCGTTGCATAGTGTCGGTCTGCCGAGCGCCACTCCGGGGACGGGCGGTAAGGCATCTGGGTCCAGCCTGCTGTCGCCACTGCTGCGACAAGCCAGCCGCTCAAGATTTGAAGCCCATGAACACGCCTCTGCTTGACCCGATGCGCTTGCATGGCAATCTTTCCATCAATCAGCTACTGTGTTATGGCGAGAATTCCTGCAGGAGTGTGCCCCTGGAAGTCGAACTGGCGGTGTGTGAGGGTTGTGCAGATGGGACGGCGTTTGCGAGGGCATTTGACCTGCACCGCGCTGACGACACTGTTAACGCTGGGCGGGTGGGCGCAGTGCGAGGTTCAGCACTTCGAGGGGTACGCGACAGGGTTGAATGGCTCGGTTCTGTTTCGCCAGCCGAGTTTTTCGGGTAGCACGAGCGGGTTTCTGGCGTACACGGGCGCGTGCGGCGGTGGTCCGAACTGCGCCCAGATTAGCACTGAGTGCAATCACACCCCGTCGGGCAACAGCGCGCTGAAAGTCGTCTGGCAGTTCAACGGCAATCCTCGCGCGTGGCTGCGCCTGACAACTTTCAACACGCTGTATTACGCGAATCCGACTATCAGCTTTCGGCGTCGGCTAAGCCTGTGGCTCTATGTCCCCGCCAGCACGCCCGATTTTTACCTGACGCTTGGGGTGCGTGAAACGCGCCCGAAAGCCGCCTGTGGGGCGAACGGCGGCACAACGGGCGGTATTGAATGGGTCGGCGCGACGCAGGGCGGCTCGAACACCCCCCCTGTCGGGAAACGCATCAGCCAGAAAGAGCAGTGGGTACAGGTGGTGTTTGACATCCCGAACGAGCCTGTGCTACCTTTTGCAGGAGATGCCAACGGCGTGCTGAACGGGAGATCGGGTGTGCTGGAGCATCTCGCTTTCACCCCTGTAGACCCCAGCGATACGCGCCCCTACACGGTTTACATCGACGACATCCGTGTCCTCCCCAGCGCGGG
Source organism: Armatimonadota bacterium (assembly GCA_037442385.1). Classification (GTDB taxonomy): domain Bacteria; phylum Armatimonadota; class Fimbriimonadia; order Fimbriimonadales; family GBS-DC; genus LDYB01. The sequence continues at coordinate 3,740 of JBBIQJ010000082.1, read as the reverse complement.
CGACCCTGTAGACCCGCCATGGATCTTCGGACTGCATGAGCCAGGCGGCGAGTTCGCTGCTGTGGCGGAGGGCAAACGCATTTGGATTCTGTTCACGGAGGAGCTGGGCGCAGACCCGAACAATCACACGGGGCGCGATTATCGCCCCTATGTGAACACAGGGCACGGCGTGATTGTGCGCCTGAACTATGGCTACCACCCGAACGGCACGCTACCCCCCTCGTCGCAGTATGCGAACTTCGTCCAGCGCACGGCGAACTTTGTGCGCAACTCACAGGGCGCCCACATCTGGATTATCGGCAACGAACCGAACCTGCCCGCCGAGTGGCCCGGCGGTCAACAGGGGGAACCCATCACTGTTGAGCGGTATGTGCAGGTGTTTCGCATGTGTCGCGACGCCATCCGCTCTATACCAGGACATGAAGACGACTGGGTCTGCGCCGCCCCCGTCGGCACTTACGCACCGCCCTTTCCCGAATACGGGATTCCGGGCTTTCTCGATTACTGGGCGCAAATGCTGACGGCGATTGGCGCAGAGCAGGACGGGATTATCCTGCACGCTTACACGCACGGGAGCGACCCCAACAATATCTTCAGCGAAACACGCATGCAGCCGCCCTATGACGATGTGTATCTCCATTTCCGCGTGTATCGCAACCTGCTGAGTCGCGTGCCCCCCTCTCTGCGCCATCTACCTGCCTTCATCACCGAAACAAATCAGGGCGAACCCTGGACGGACACCAATAACGGCTGGATTAAGAACGCCTATCTGGAGATTCACAACTGGAATCAGAACCCTGCGAACCAGACCATCTGGGGCGTGTGCCTTTACCGCTGGCCGCGAATTGACCCTTACTACATCGAGGGCAAGTGGAACACGATTCAGGACTGGCGCGAGGCGATGCGCAACGACTACCGCTGGCGGCGCGACGCAACGGGCGATACCGACGGCGACGGCTGCGTGAGCGACGCCGACCTGCTTCAGGTGCTGTTTCAGTTTGGGCAAGCGGGCTACAACCCCTGCGACCTGAACTGGGATGGTGTGATTGACGACGCCGACCTGCTGCAGGTGCTGTTCCATTTCGGTCAGGGGTGCTGATTGCCCCACCGCGCTATCGTGCCTCAGGTACAATTCCACCCATGCAAGCGGTGCGTGTGGGCGACCTCACAGTCGGCGATGGGCGGCTGGCGCTGATTGCAGGTCCCTGTGTGATTGAAAGTTTAGAACTCTGTCGGGAGGTGGCGGGCGCGCTTTCCGAGCTGTGCCGCCAGCGCGGGATTCCTTATATTTTCAAGGCATCTTTTGACAAAGCGAATCGCACAGCTCACGACTCGTTTCGGGGCTTGGGGCTGGATGCGGGCTTGAAGGTACTAACGCAGATTCGCGCAGAGTTTGGGGTGCCGGTAACAACCGATGTGCATGAGAGCTGGCAGGCGGAACCTGTGGCGCAGGTGGTGGATTTACTGCAAGTGCCTGCGTTTCTCTGTCGTCAGACCGACCTGCTGGCGGCATGCGCCCGCACGGGCAAACCCGTGAATGTCAAAAAGGGGCAGTTTCTGGCGCCCTGGGATACCCGCAACATCGTGGAGAAACTGCGGGCGTTTGGGGCGCAGGGCATTCTGCTCACGGAGCGCGGTTCTTCGTTCGGCTACAACACCTTGATTGTGGATATGGCGGGGCTACCTCTTATGCGTGCGCTTGGCGTGCCAGTGGTGTTCGATGCAACCCATAGCGTGCAGCGCCCGGGTGGGGCGGGCAAAGCCTCTGGCGGGGATCGCGCCTCCATTGCGCCACTGGCGCGTGCCGCTGTTGCCGTGGGCATCGATGCCCTCTTTATGGAGGTGCATTCGAACCCTGAAAAGGCGCTCTCCGACGCTGCCACGCAGTATCCCCTCGACCAGATTGAGCCTCTGCTGGACGAGCTGCTTGCCCTGCACGCAGTGCGCCGACAGTTCGCAGAAGTTGGGGTAAAATAGTATCCACCTGGCTGTTTTGTTAGAGGCGAGAGCAACGATGGCAAAGCAATCGGAGCGACGAAAAGTTCGGCGCGAACAGATTCTTCACGGCGCCGCGAAGGTGTTTTCGCGAAAGGGCTTCCACGCCAGCACCGTCGACGAGATTGCCAGAGAGCTGGGGCTGACCAAAGCCAGCATCTACTACTATGTCTCCGATAAAAGTGATTTGCTGTACCAGCTCTACAAGCGCGCGATGGAGGTGCTGTTGGAATCGCAGGCGGAAATCCTCGCACGCCCCGACCCCCCTGACCAGAAACTCCGGGCGATGATTGAAGAGTATGTGCGCATCGTGGGCGGCGCAACGGCGATGTATAGCGTGGTGGTGCTTCGCGAACATCACGCACTGCCGCCGCGCAAACGCAAGGAGATTATCGCCATGCGCGACCAGTACGAGCAGGGCTTTCGCGAATGTATCCAGCAGGGGATCGAGCAGGGCATCTTTGAACCCACCGATGTAAAGATGGCGTCCTATGTGATTCTGGGCGCGCTGAACTGGATTCCCAGCTGGTACAACCCACGCGGCAGCCTCAGCAAGGAAGAGATTGGGCGCATATTCGCAGACCAGCTCGTGCGCGGCTTACAGCGCACCCCGCAAGACCGATGAAACGCACTGCACTTTACGAGGCTCATCGGCGCACGGGCGCCCGCATGGTGGAATTCGCCGGCTGGGAAATGCCCGTGCAGTATCGCGGTATTATAGAAGAGGTACGCGCCGTGCGTCAGGCGTGGGGCATATTTGATGTGAGCCATATGGCACGCGCCCATTTTCGGGGCAAAACCACTGCCCAATTCCTGAGCCGATTGGTACCCTCAGACCTCCACAAAGTCGCGCCCGGCACGGGGCAGTATACCGTACTGACCAACGAGCGGGGCGGTGTGGTGGATGATGTGATCGTCTATCACCTCACGCCCGAACACTGGCTGATGGTGTTCAACGCCGCCAACCGCGAGAAAGACCTTGCGTGGTTTCAGCGCTGGCGGGAAGAGTTCACCAACCCGCCCACCATTGACGACCAGACCGAACAGACGGTGATGATTGCCGTGCAGGGACCCGAAGCGGCGGCCCATTTGAGCGCCCAGATGAACCCCGCCCTCGCCGGGGTGCCCCGCTTCGGCACGCTCGCCTTTGAGTGGGAGGGCATTCCGCTGTTTGCCGCGCGCACAGGCTACACAGGCGAGGATGGCTTTGAGCTGATTGCCCCCGCCGAGCATGGCGAGCGCCTCTGGGACGCGCTGCTGGCATGGGGCGCGACGCCCTGCGGACTGGGCGCACGCGATGTGTTGCGCGTGGAGGCAGGGCTGCACCTGTACGGGCATGAATTGACCGATGATACAAACCCCATCGAGGCGGGGTTGGGCTGGTTGGTCAGCGACCGCTCCGACTACATCGGCGCGGAACCTATCTTGCAGGTGAAGCAGGCAGGACCCACGCGCAAACTGATGGGGATTGTGCTTCAGGAGCGGGGCGTGCCGCGCGAGGGTTACCCCGTGTTGGTGGACGGGCAGTCGGTAGGGCAGCTCACCAGCGGGGTCTACTCGCCCACGCTGGAGCAGGGGATTGGGATGGCGTATTTGCCCGCCGCACTGGCGAAAGCGGGCACTCCGTGCGCCGTGGAGATTCGCGGACGCGCCGTCCCCGCGCTCGTCACCACGCGCCGATTTCTCAAATGCTCATAGCCCCGACCTGACAGGAATTGAGCGCCTGGCGTCGAAACCCTATGACG
>JBBIQJ010000081.1:0-10630 GCA_037442385.1 Armatimonadota bacterium | reverse complement strand
CTGATGATTCATCCCGAAACGCCCGTGCGTGATATTAACCTGCTGATGCTTCGGGCGGCGGAACTGGGTTTGAAATCGCTTTACTACCAGCATAGCGTGAACGCGGCGCAGGAGTTCAATCGCGAGTTATTGCTCAGCTGCCGCGTGTGTGAGGCATAATTACGGGTATGCAATTCACCCAAATCGCAGACGGACTGGCGTTCCCTGAAGGTCCCACATGGGACGGCAAAACAGGGCTGTTTGTGGTGAATGTCTATAACAACCACCTGGAATATTTCAGGCTGAACGCCTCGGGCACGGTGGAGCAGCGAATCCTGTACGCCGAACTGCCGGGCAAAGGCAATGGCACGACCCTGCATCCCGATGGCACGCTCTATGTGGCTGACTATGAGCGCAAAGCGATTCTAAAAGTGCCTGCCCCGAATCGCGTGGAAGTGGTGGTAGAACGTTATCAGAATCAATCCTTGCGCGGCCCCAACGACCTGTGCTTTGACCGGGCGGGCAACCTGTTTTTCACCGACCCGCGCGATAGCTGGGATGAGCCGATTGGCGCCGTGTATCGGCTGGACAGAGATGGCACGCTGGAGCGGATTGCCGAGGGACTACACTTCCCGAACGGCATCGCGATAGACCCGCAGGAACGGTTTCTCTATGTGGCGGAGACCCGCCGCAATCGCATCTTGCGCTGGGCACTGAAAAACGGCAAAGTTGCTTCCAGGACGCCCGAAGTGTTCGCTGAGCTGACAAAGGGCGCCGTCGGTCCCGATGGGATGCGCTTTGATTCAAAGGGGCATCTCTGGGTGGCACACTACGGGCGCGGCGTGGTGCAGTTAGACCCCTCTGGCAAGGAAGTTGCGCTCTACACCCTGCCGGGTAAAGGCATTACTAACCTGGAGTTCGGCGGCGCGCGCCGACAGTGGCTGTTCGTTACCGAGACCGAAACGAACGCCCTCTATCGCGCCACGCTCAGCTAAGCACCATCTGCACCAGCTCGCGCGCGGCGACCACCGACTCGGCGAACACCTGCAACGCGGTCTCCGCCTGCTCGCGGGTCATAATCAGCGGCGGCTCCATGCGAATCACCTTCGGGTTGTTCAGCGTGTAGGCGGCAATTACTCCGCGCTGAATCATGTTGGTAATGGTCAGCTCGCCGAAGTCCGCCTCGTGGAACTCCACGCCAATCATCAGCCCGCGCCCGCGCACTTCCTGCACGAAGTCGGGGTACTCCGCCTGAATCTGGCGCAAGCCCTGAAGCAGGTACTCGCCCATCTCGCGTGCGTTCTCCACCAGCCCCTCCTCTTCAATCACCTGAAGCGTCGCGAGACCTGCCGCGCACGCCAGCTCATTCCCCCCGAAGGTGCTGGTGTGGAGCAGAGGGTTCTCGCCGAACATCTCTTCCCATATCTGAGCGTTGGAGGAGAAGGAGCCTATTGGCAGCACGCCGCCGCCCAGCGACTTGGCGAGCGTCACGATATCGGGTTTCACGCCCGAATGCTCCACGCCCCACATTTTGCCCGTGCGCCCCAAGCCCGTTTGAACCTCATCGATAATCAGCAGAGCGCCGTGCTGGTCGCACAGTTCACGCAGGCGCGGGAGATAGTCGTCGGGTGGGATCCGGATACCGCCCTCGCCCTGTATCGGCTCCACAATCACGCCTGCTGTCTGGTCGTCCATGTGTTGCGCCACCGCATCGGCGTCGCCGAACGGCACATGCACGAAACCAGGCAGCAGGGGGTCAAACGGCTTGCGGTAGACCTCGCGCCCGCTGGCGGAGAGGCTCCCCATCGTCTTACCGTGATAGCTACCGATGGTGCTGATCATCTTCACGCGCCCTGTGGCTTTGCGTGCCAGCTTGATGGCGCCCTCCACCGCCTCCGTGCCAGAGTTGCAGAAGAAGCTGTATTGCATATCTCCGGGCAGAATCTGGGCGAGCTTTTCGGCGAGCTTCGCCTGGGGCGCGTTGAACATGATTTTGCTCGGCATGGGCATCTGATCCAGCTGGTGCTTGACCGCCTCCACCACCTTCGGATGGCGATGCCCCAGCGCAAACATGCCGTACCCGCCAAGACAATCCAGAAATTTTCGCCCCTGCGCGTCGTAAATGTAGCACCCTTCCGCATACCATTCCACACCCAGCCCCGCAAAGCGTAGCACTCTGGCTAAGCCGGGGTTCAGGTGGCGCTCAGTCAAATCGGCAATCTGCTCGGTGAAAGCCTCAGGGTTCTCCGGGAATGGAACTGTCATCGCCGTTCACTCCTCACGGCAGGGATTATACCTTACCCTGCCCGCTGGAGCGACGAGCGTTGCAACACCCTCTGATAAACCGCCTCTGTTAGCGCGTCGCCATCTCCCAGCCGCGCCGCCAGCTGGAAGTAGTCTTCCACCCACTCCAGATCGCTCATGCGGTAAAGATGGAGGGGGGGCAAACGGCTCTCAGCAAAAATCGGGACTCCCAGCGATTCGGCACGGAGGCAGAAGTGGGCGTCTTCCCCCTTGTACGGAACGCCCTTCACTTCCGCGAACGAGACGCCCCGCTCAAGCGCCTCACGCCGTATCAGCGTGCAGGCGCCGCCTCCGTAGATCCGATACAGACCAGGCGCACGCACCAGCGACTCGATAAAGTGCAGGCTGTGCCGATGTGCTTCTGCCTCTGTTAATTCTCGCCCCCGAACAGGGCGATAAAACTGATAGGGATGTCCCATCCATACATTCGGCAGGGGCGGGTTATTGGGCAGCCAGTTCGTCCAGAACACGGAGACAACTATCGGCGCTTCCTGTGCAACGAGATGCTTCAGATGATTCGGGGCGACCACCAGATCGCTGTCCAGAATCCAGAGAGCGTCATAGCCTGCCTCAAGAGCATAGCGGAGGATACGGTCTTTGAGCGCGGCGAGTCGCCACACGATGCCCACTTCCCAGTGATGGGTGTGTTCAGTGCGTCGGTAGCCTTCACTGGGCGTGGCGTGCCAGAGTATTACTGGATGCTTCGCGCATTCTGCGAACTCTTGCAGAATCTGCGTGGCACGTGGGTCATCGTTGTTGTCCACAAACAGGTAGGCGACCTCCAGCCCTGTGATATCCAGCTGGCGTTGTGCATTCAGGAACGCCTGCAGAATCTCTGGGTGCTGACGCACGGGAGCGGCGATCAGCACACGCTCGCACGGCGCCGCTGCCCGCTGACGGTCATAAACTCCCACCCACCAGACTCCCTCTTCGGGCATAATCCCGAACTCGCGATGCGCTTGAAAGCCCCATTTGCGCCACTCAGATTCCCGAACCGCTCTTAGCGGGGCGACGGCAACCACCCAGCGTGTTGTCAACTGTCGCGCCTCGCTGATACGCTCGTGAACGGTCTCGTCTGTGCCCAGCACCACCACCAGCTCGTATTCAGGGCGTACCAGTCCTGGGGGCAAAAACGCCTGCCCAATCACTTGTCGTGCATACCCCAGCCAGCGCGTTTCATCTGTGCCGCGAACCGTTGCATAGGGCAAATGATGCTGAAGGACGCGCGTGCTCTCGCCCCGCTCACAGCCCAAATCCAGCACCCGAATCGGTTCCCAGTGCCCGCACGGGAGATTCGCCAGCGCCAGCTCCGCAAGTCGCACCCGTAAATTTTCCATTCCGCTCTCAATTATCGGGCAATCGGCAATCTGGGTGTAGCGCCTGTGCCCCATGCGCCTTTCAGCGCATGGTATACTTTTTGATGACATGTCAGGCAAGACCCTGCCCAAGGAAGCCCGAACATCCAGACCGCGAACCCGTCCGCCCAAAACGGCAGTCGCGGAGACCTTCCCCTACGACCCCGATCTAGACGAGATGCTCGAACGCCTGCGCAACATCGAACTGATAGAGGGGGATGGCGAGCCTTTGGAAAGCGGCTGACATGTGAAACAGATTCATCTGATGGACGAAATCGTGCGTCAGCACCTGGGCGAACCTGATAACTCCTTCTGTGGCGGCAACATGTTCATTTATTACAGCACCGAACAAGCCGATGTGGTACGCGAGAACCGTGCGTCTTTCAAGGGTCCCGATTTCTTTCTGGTGCGCGGCGTGGATGGGTGCAAACCGCGCGTGTGATGGGTCGCATGGAACGAAGGCGGGCGCTATCCCGATCTGGTGTTTGAGCTGGTGTCGCGCAAGACGGCTCACAAAGACAATCAGGAAAACCTACAGTTCTATGCGCAGGTATTGCGCGTGCCCGAATATTTCTGGTACGACCCCCTTGCGGACGAGTTGCGCGGTTTTCGGCTCGATGTGGCTCGGGGTGCTTATGAGCCGATAGAGCCGAATGAACGCGGCTGGCTCTGGAGCGCGGTGCTGGAAGCATGTTGGGGCGTCTGGGAGGGTGAATACAACGGGCGGCGGTATCGATGGGTGCGCCTCTATCGTGCCGACGGCAGCCTCGTGCCCACGAAAGAAGAACTGGTCGCTCAGGAGCGCCAGCGTGCCGAACAAGCCGAAGCCGAACTACAGAGGCTCAAACAGCTCTTGCGGGAAAGAGGCATTCAACCGTAAGCGCCCTGACGGCAACAGGACGCTTCTGCAAAAAGCCCTGTCGCAAACGGGTATCATATGGTATAGCCCTGCATGTGGAGGGAATGATGATCGTACGCGAATGGCTTAAGAAACTGCTGGACCCGACGGAGCGCGAAGTCAAACGGCTCTGGCCTGTAGTGCATAAAATCAATGCGTTAGAACCTGAAATTCAGAAACTGACCAACGAACAGCTACGAGCGAAAACAGACGAATTTAAGAAGCGCCTCCAAGATGGCGAGACGCTGGACGATATTCTGCCAGAGGCGTTCGCGGTGGTGCGCGAGGCGGCGCGCCGCACGCTCAATATGCGCCACTTCGATGTGCAGTTGCTGGGCGGGATGGTGCTTCATCAGGGGCGCATCGCCGAAATGAAAACCGGTGAAGGGAAAACGCTCGTCGCCACGCTCCCGCTTTATCTGAATGCACTGCTGGGCAAAGGCGTGCATTTGGTTACAGTCAACGATTACCTTGCCCGCCGCGACGCCGTGTGGATGGGTCCCATCTATCACCTGCTGGGGCTGAGCGTCGGCGTGATTCAGGGGCAGAGCGCGGAACACGACGAACGCGGCGGCTCGTACCTCTATGAGCCGGGCTATGTCCACCCCGACCCTCGCTACCTGCACCTGCGCGAGGTCACGCGCAAAGAAGCCTACGCCGCCGATATCACTTACGGCACCAACCACGAGTTCGCCTTCGACTACCTGCGCGACAACATGGTCTTCTCGGTGGATGACCTCGTGCAACGCGAACTCTACTACGCGATTATCGACGAGGTGGACAGCATCCTGATTGACGAGGCTCGAACGCCCCACATCATTTCAGGGCAGATTCAGGAAGACCTCTCCATCTATCAGCGAATCGACTCGTATGTGCGTCGGCTCCAACCCGGACGCGACTATGTGGTGGATGAGAAACACCATGCCGTGACTCTCACCGAGGAGGGCATCGAGCGTCTGGAGCAGATGATGGGCGTGAACAACCTCGCCGAAGAGGTGGAGCTAATGCCCTACATCAACGCCGCTCTCAAGGCGCACGGCTACTTCAAAAAAGATGTCCACTACGTGGTGCGCAACGGCGAAATTATTATCGTGGACGAGTTCACGGGGCGCCTGATGCACGGACGCCGCTTTAGCGACGGCATCCACCAGGCGCTGGAAGCCAAAGAGGGCGTGCCCATCAAGCAAGAGAGCCAAACGATTGCCGTCGTGACCTTCCAGAACTACTTCCGACTCTATCAGAAACTGGCGGGTATGACGGGCACCGCCAAAACCGAAGAGGAAGAGTTCCGCAAAATCTATGGCATGGATGTGGTGTGCATCCCCACGCATCGCCCGATGATTCGCATCGATCACCCCGATGTGGTTTATAAAACTCTGGAGGCGAAGCTACGGGGGATTGCGCTGGAGATTCTGCGCCTTTACACCAAGCAACAGCCCGTGCTGGTCGGCACGCGCTCGATTGAGATGTCGGAGGTCGTCTCGTCGCGCCTGACCTTCGACAAGCTGCAGATGCTGGCGCTGATTGAGCGGGCGCGCCGCGCGCTAGAGGAAGCCAAAGATATTGACAAGAAACAGCGTGAAGACTGGCGCAAGACGCTCCTGATGCCGTTGAACGCGCTCTCGATGCGCCAGATTACGCCCATCCTGCGAGCGCTGAACCTGCCCACTAGCCCCACCGACCCCGCACATGTTAAGTGGTTTCTGGAACATTGGGAGCTGCCTGAAGAGAACGCCCAGTATTTCATCGAGGCGATGGAGCATGGCATCCCCCACAATGTGCTGAACGCAAAGTATCACGAGAAAGAGGCGCGCATTATCGCCGAAGCGGGGCGCAAGGGCGCCGTCACCATCGCCACGAACATGGCGGGGCGCGGTGTGGACATCCTGCTGGGCGGCTCCATCGTCAAAACCGACGAAAACGATTCGGAGCAGGCAGAAGCCGAAGCGCAGGCGCAGGAGGCGGAACTGCTCTCCTTCCGACGCGGCGGCAAAGAGCGCGCCGCACCGCCCTTGCCCCTCTCCGAACAGGAACGCTCCAAAGCCGCAGAAGAAGTGCGCAAGCTCGGCGGACTCTATGTGCTGGGTACGGAACGCCACGAGAGCCGACGCATCGATAACCAGCTGCGCGGACGCGCAGGACGCCAGGGCGACCCCGGCGAATCGCGGTTCTTCCTCTCGCTGGACGACGAGCTGGTGCGCCTCTTCGGCGAGAACCTGCGCAACAGCCCGCTTCTCAAAGGCTGGCCCGAAGACGAACCCCTCGAAGCCAAAATGCTCTCCAAAGCCATCGAGAACGCCCAGAAGCGTGTGGAGCTCCATAACTTCTCGATGCGCAAGTATGTGCTGCAATACGACGATGTGCTGAACAACCAGCGTCAGCTCATCTATCGCATGCGGCGCGAAATCCTGTTCGGCGTCGACACGCGCGAGAAGGCGCTCAGGTTCATCCGCGAGATGGTGGAAGAGATCATCAACGAGTACGCGCCGCGCAACCTGCCCCCCACTGAGTGGGATATGCAAGGACTCTATCAGCGGCTCAACACTATCTTCCCACTGGAGTTTTATATCAAGCCCGACGACTTCCACTTCAACCGCCACGACCTGATGGTGGAGCAGATTCTGGAGTGGGCGGAGCAAGCCTATCAGTGGCGCGAGGAGCAGCTCACGCCCGAAATTATGCGCGAGCTGGAGCGCTACTTCATGCTCCAGATTATCACGCGCCGCTGGGTGGAGCATCTGGCGTCGATGGACTACCTGCGTGAGGGGATTGGCTTGCGCGGCTACGGACAGATTGACCCCCTGGTCGCCTACAAGCAGGAGGCGGCGAAGGTGTTCGCCGAAACGCTGGCGGGCATCCGCAACGATGTGGTGATGGCGCTCTTCCACGCGCAGGTGGTGCCCCAGCAGCCGCAGCCGGTGGTGCGCATTCACGACGGCAGCCCGAACCCCGCCACCGCTTCGCCCGCCGCACGCCCCGCCGTCCAGCGCCTGAACGACGACGGCGAACCCATCCCACAGGCGTCGGGCAAGGTCGGGCGCAACGATCCATGCCCCTGCGGTAGCGGGAAGAAATATAAGAAGTGCTGTTATCCGAAGTATGGGTGAGGTTCCCCCTCACCCAATCGGAATCACCACCACATCGCGCAGACGCCAGGGGGGCATCGGAGGCTGGGGCGGCTCGGCGTCCCCATACTGCCACAACGCCCAGATGACCACCGTCTCCTTCGGGCGCTCCATCGGGAACGGCGTATAGCCGTCTGTCAGCACAATCACCGCGTCGGGCTTCGGCTGCAACTCCCGCGCGGCGTTCAGACCTGCCACCATATCCGTGCCCCTGCCCCCGTGCAAGCCCTCGCGCACCTTCAGCCAGTCGGAGCCGCGCATCACCTGAATCGCCTCGTAGGGCACCGCGTCGCACGGGATGACCGTGATAGGCCGATGCAACTGCTCCAGCACCGCCCGCACCTCCGCCAGCGCCTGCACCAGCTCGCGGCCGCTGATGGAACCCGAAGTGTCCACCACGCACGCCACGCGCGGGCGGTACTCCCCCTGCAACGATGGCAGATAGATCGGGTGATAGATGCTGATACGGCGGTTCGGGCGGCGCAGGCTGTAGTCCAGCCGTTGCCCGAAGCCCTCGCTAATCGCCCCGCGCACCACGCGCTTGAGCTGCTCGCGCCAGTTGACCTTCGGCTTCAGCACCTCCTCTCCCAGCGCACCATCCTGGCAGGGAGCGTACCCCGATTTTTCTGATGCTCCAGAATGTTGCGAGGGACGGTTTCCTCGACCGCCTGACGGTCGAACTCGCTAAGCGCGGGGGTCTCGTCGCTTTCTGCGGGCAGCTCCCACGGGCGCGGCTGCCCGTGTACCCCGCTGCCCTCGTCCCAGACGCCGTTCGTCGCTCCTGCGCTTGGCTCATTCTCGCCTGTGTCGCCCTCGCCTGACGGCTCTTGCTCTTGCGATTGTGCCTGCTCCAACAGGCGCCGATAGTACCACTCCGCCGTGTGTCCCTCCTCGAAGCCGTAATCCCACGGAAACACCCCCTTAAACGCCCCGCCAAAGTCGGGATACGCCAGTCCCTCAGGCAGGTAATCGTTAATCTCCATATCGCAGGCGAGGTTCCACACCATCGGTTGGGCGTGGAGGTCTTCTGCGCGCGCCTCGCGCTGACGCAACCAGTGCATCACCTCGTGATACCAGAGAAACCCCAGCTGTTGCACTAAGTTTTGCTTATTCTGTCCTGCCTGCTGGTAGAGGCGGGCGACCCAGCGCGGGTTGAAGTAGAACAGATCCTAATTCCCGACGAAATACTCTTTCCAGCGCGGGCACGGCAGACGCATCGCCTATCTGCCCCAACGCCGCACACGCCGCCAAACGAACCGCCTTATCCCAATCCCCCAGCGCCTGAATAAGAGCTGGTACCGCAGGCGATCCTGTTTGCGACAGCGCCGCCACCACTCGCTTTCTCAGGTTTCCATCGTATGTCCACCACTTGCGTTCCTGAAGGTAGTGCGTGCAGGGCGCCATTCGTGCCAGCGCCTCGCCCAGCAGCTCCGCGCAGGGGTTGTACGCCACCTCGTACTCGCTCCAGCCTGTAATCCGCAGGCGCACGGGATGCTTTTTGCCCTCCGCGCAGGGGACTGTCAGTTCAATCTCAACACCCTGCCACTTCATCGCTATTGCGCCTCCAGTATCTGGGTCAGTTCCTCGAAATGCTGGCTCAGCCGCTTCAAAATCGAGACGATGCTGGGGTCTGCCGCCGCGCGTCCCTGCAGCCAGCCGCTTTTGATAAGGTCGCGCAAGCAGGTGTAGATGCTGTCGCCTTTGCGGGCGTCGGCGACCTTCCGTGCGCCTTCCAGAAACCGCTTTGTGCGCTCGGACAGGCGCGGGTTGCTGGCTCCTGTGGTCGTCAGCAAGTTTTTCATGCTGTTGAACAACACGAGCAGCTCGTCCTCGCGCAGGCTGGGGTCTACCTGCGCTTTTCCATCCAGCACCTCTTCGGGGTCGGGGATGTGGAGTGTGCGCAGGTAGTTGAGGAAACTGGTTGCCTCGCCAGAGCCGATAGCGCCCCTGACGAGGTTGATGAAAGGCTGCGGGTTTCTGGGGGCGGGTTGACCGGGCGTAGGCGCGTAGCCGTGCAGGTCGCAGGTCGCCATCAGCGCAATCGCGAAGTCCCAGCTGCGGGGCGAGGCGAAGGCGTATTCGTCTTCGGCGGGTTCGGTATGCGCCAGGGCGGGATTGCGCTTGAGAAAGCCCGCCACAAGGTTGCGCCAGAAGACGCTACGCTCGCGATGGCGTTTGTCGTCTGTGTGGGGCAGGGTCGCGTTGGCGAAGCCGTTTTCCAGTGCGTGGCGGTAATGCTCGCCGTCCAGGTTCCACTGAATATGCACAAAGCGGTTTGCCAGCGGCGGGCTGAGTTCCCATCCGACGGCGGCGATTTCGGGCGGGTTCGCGGCATCAGCGATGCGCACGGCAGGCGGCAGGCTATGGGCGCCGACCTTGCGCTCCAGCACCTGCGCAGCAGCGCCGCCTGCACCGTCGGAGGCGCGGTGGTCAACTCGTCCAGAAACAGAATGCCCGCCCCGACTGCTCAAACACCTCCATCCAGTCGGGCGGGGCAAAACGCATGCGCCCATCGTGCAACACAGGCAGCCCGCTGAAGTCGGTGGGGTCGTGCAGGCTGGCAATCATCGTGAACACGGGGAAGCCGTTGCGCCCCAGGCTCTCGATAAAGGTCGACTTGCCCGTGCCCGGACGTCCCCACACCAACACAGGCACGCCCCAGTAGCCTTTGGGCGTCGGCGTCGCTAAGGCTAACAGCAGTTCGGTCGCTCCTTGTGCATAGACTGACATGACTACATAGAAGATTCGCAGGCGTCGGGCGATTTCCTGCTGGGTGTTAGGGGACAGTTCAGAGCGTATACGGGAAGTAAAAATGTGGAAAAAACTCCCTATGAATACAGCACACAACACTACGAGTTCTGTCTGACCGACCAACAGTGGCAACTCATCGAGCCACTCCTACCCAAGCGCGTCTACGGAACCAAGCCCAAACACCACCCACGCGACATCCTCAACGCCATCCTCTACAT
>JBBIQJ010000080.1:0-10639 GCA_037442385.1 Armatimonadota bacterium | reverse complement strand
ACTCTTCTCCCTCGCGGGCACGCACTTTGGGGTGTGTCTCGCCCAGAATCAGGTAGATCACATTCGGGAACTGTTTGACCACCTCGGGCAGGGCGCGAATCACATATTCCAGCCCTTTGCCGCGGCTCACCAGCCCGAAGGTACTCAACACCGTGCGCCCGCTGAAGCCGATGAGCGCCTTGGCCTCTTGCTGGGCAATCGGCAGGGGAGCTGGGGCGCCGTGCGGTATCACATACACATTGTCGGTCGGCACCTCATACACTTCACGGAGCAGGTGAACCGCTGTGGCTGCCATCACCACAACCGCGTCTGAGTGCAGCACCACCTTGCGCAGAATATCGCGCATCACATCGGTAGGGCGAGGCACCACCGTATGCAGGGTGGTTACCACGGGTACTTCCAGACGGCGCAGGAACGGAATGATATACTCACCCATCTCGCCTCCGAAGATCCCATACTCGTGCTGGAGGCTCACCACCCGTACCTGCGAACGGTTCAGCAGTTCCGCCGCCTCCACATAATCTCCCATCACCTCCCTTCGAATCTGGTAAATCACGCGCGGGTCGGGATGGTCAATATAATCTTCGTGGTCGGCTGAAACAACCAGACCGTGCCAGCCGTGCCGCTCGACGGCGTTCAACACATCTTGCGTGAAGGTCGCCAATCCGCACTCCGTGGGCGGATAGGTGCTGACAAACGCGACCTCTGGACGCATATCGATGCCATTGCTCTTTCGAGACATCCAAAATCACCTCCCTATAGTGAACATCACTTTCTTAGAGAAAGTGACAAGCGTGGCAAAAATCGTGATTTTTACGCTTTCGATTTGCCACCCGTCGAAAGCAGGAACTCAAGGCTTCTTCGACGCTCCTGAGTAAGACTCAGGCGTTCCTGATGGCGAAGCATTTGCTGGCGGCATCCTTGCCCAAGAGGTCTTTGGGGTACCTGTTCGGTATCGTTTTGCTTCCGTTAACCATAATACCCGATTTGGACAGGGAAAGTCAAGGGCTTTTACCGTGCCGCCAAGCGCCTTCCCCGAAACCTCGCATCGCTGCGAGACTGTTAGAATTATCGGCAGGGAGTTTCCAATTTTTTAGAGGCGACGCTGGCGGCGCTGGATTCGGGAGCGGATTCGCTGGACAGTTTCGCGGAGCTGGGGGTCGCGTGGCAGACGCTGGGCAATCTGACGATACGCGTGCATGACAGTCGTGTGATCATTGCGTTGAAGCGCCTGGGCGATGCGTGTCCACGACTCGCCTGTCAGTTCCCGCGCCATATAGGCTGCCACCTGACGAATGGGCACAATATCACCGCGGCGGCTTTTATCCGTTAACTCGTACTCGCTGATAGCGAATTCCTCGCAGACTGCCTCGATCACGCTGGCAAGAGTCAGGGGAGGGGACGGCGACGCGTCGATGAGGTAGTCGCGGAGCGCCTCGCGAGCCAGCTCCAGACTGATGGGCGTTTCATAGAGCGAGCTGTGGGCAATTAGGCGAGTCAGCACGCCTTCCAGAGCGCGTACATTCGAGTGAACTTTATCAGCGATATACTCGGCGACCTCAATCGGCAGGGCGACCCCTTCCCGCTCCGCTTTGGTGCAGAGAATGGCGATGCGCATCTCATAGTCGGGCGGGGCGATATCGGCGCACAAGCCCTGCTCGAATCGAGAGCGCAGGCGCTCCTCGATGCCGTTCAAATCGCGAGGGGGTTTATCGCTGGACATCACCAGCGCGCGCCCTGCGCTGTAGAGGGTGTTATAAAGGTGGAAGAACTCTTCCTGCGAGCGCTCCTTGCCTGCAAGGAACTGCACATCGTCCATCAACCAGAGGTCTACACTTCGGTAACGTGCGCGGAACTCATCGATACATCCGTTGCGGATTACCTGCACGTAGTCGCGCACAAACGCTTCCGCGCTCATGTAGACCACGCGCGCCCCTGCGTGGCGCAAGAGGAACGCCTGCCCAATCGCGTGCAGGAGATGGGTTTTGCCCAATCCTGGTGCGCCATAAAGAAACAGAGGATTATAGCGCTTGCCAGGCGCTTCGACCACTGCCTGACCTGCGGCAACGGCAAGGCGGTTGCTCTGTCCCACAATCAGCGTCTCAAAGGTGAGCTGGGGGTTGAACTGCGGAGCAGGCAAAGGGGGTGCTGAAGGCGCCGCGACAGTCGCCGCGGGCATGGCGATAGCAACCTCTTCTAACGAGGCGAGGTTGCGGCTCGCTTCCTCGCCCACCAGCTCCACGCGCACCTCACGCCCCAGATATTCACTCAACAAAACACTAATCTCATGACGGTGGTGATGTACCACCCACTGCCTGCCGAACGCACTATCCAGACGCAAGGTAACGCAGTCGTCCTGGATCCCGACTGGCTCAATTGCCTCGAGGAACCGACGGCTGGTAACCGAAGCTTTGGGGAGCAGCTGGCGCAGCGCCTCGCGCCACGCACGGCGCAACCGGGCGCTATCGAGACTCTCCCCTAGCCGCAACTGGTCTATGCTCTCGTCCTTGCGTCGCATACTGCCTCCCTGCTCTCGCCAGAGGGTGGCATATAGGATAGCACATCCCCTCCTCGAATCCTGCAATTGCTCCCAGCATTTCAGAGGCGTTTGCGGGCTAAAGAAAGCCATATAACGCCTTCATGACACTTTTTCGCGCTATCGCAAGTTTTTCTGGGTTTTTACGCGCTTTTGCTTGATTTTTCCAATCGGTAGTGGAGCGAATTCGCGACTCCACAATATTTTGGAATGTGCCTTCCAAGGAGTGGGAAAGAGAGCTTCATAGAGCGAAACCTTGAGACACCTCCTTACGAAGTACGCCAAATCCGAGAAGTAGGGCTTGGTAACCGCGTCCGTTTGGGAGAGGACGCCGCATGCTGAACGTTCCGGCCTGGTGGGGCGAACATCCTTGCAACCAAGCTGTTGGTGGGGTCGCCCCTAACATCCACTGCCGAAGTGGAACAGCACACTCAGCAAATCGGTGTCGTCCACCACACCGTCCATGTTTACATCTTCGGAGCGCGTGCCCGTTTGCCCGAATGCGACCAGGATTGCGAGCAGATCGGTGTCATCCACGCAGCCGTCGCCGTTGACATCGGGCCAGAACGGGTTGCGTGCCATGACCACTGTTGCGTCGCTACGCCCATATGCCATATAGCGTCCGTCTGGTGAGAATTGAATACTGAGAACCCCTGTCTCGGCTTCCTGCTCGTAGGTCGCCACAAGGGTGCTGCTTGCCACATGCCATATCTTGAGCCGGGTCGAACCGAAAAAGTCTATTTCGCCCGTTGCCAGATGTTGCCCATCAGGCGAAAATGCCACAGCAACGACCTCTCTGGCGAACCCTGAAAGCGTGTAGACAAGGCTACCATCCGAGGTTCGCCACAGCTTAACTGTTTTGTCGTTACTGCCAGTGGCTAAGTAATTTCCATCAGGAGAAAACACCACGCAGTTGACGCTGTAGGTGTGCCCTGTGAGAATGTGGATTGGGGTGCCATCGCTGAGACGCCATAGCCTGACCGCGTTTTCAGGAAATTCGCTGGCACTTGCCAGATAGAGCCCGTCTGGGGAAATCGCCAGGGACGAAACTCGAGCTGTGTGTCCCACGAACGAGCGCGCCAAGATGCCATCCTGGACACGCCAAAAAACTATGGCGTTAGTCCAGAGTCCTGCGCTGACCACATACTGACCATCTGGCGTGAAAGTGACAGGGCACCCTCCATCGCGAAAGGTTCGGACGAGGGAGCCATCAGAAACGCGCCACAATCCAATCTCAGTGGTACCTGATTGCCCTGCCGCCAGATACTGCCCATCAGGCGAGAACGTGACTGAGGAGAAGATATAATACATTGGTGGCTCGATCAGGCGCGCGGGCGTGCCGTCACTTGTATCCCATATCCATAGTTTATTGTCCTCGTCGGCGCTTGCCAAGTGCTGCCCGTCGGGGGAGAACGCCACAGAAGTAACGCGCGAGGTGTGCTTGCTGAGCGTGCGTTCAAAAGCACCGTTGGCGACGCGCCACTGCAGGATTCCGAACCTCCCCGCACTCACTAAAAACGAACCATCTGGCGAAAAGGCAATCGAAGTGACTGCGCCCTGACCTCGTTGCAGAAGGTGGAGTGTGGTCCCTGTGTTGATATTCCAGATGCGCACATAATCTTCTCCCCAACTGGAGCTGGCGAGATACCTGCCATCGGGTGAGAACAGCACAGAACTTACGGCGCTGGAGTGTCCAGTGAGCGTGCGTATCACGGTGCTGTTGCTCAACTGCCAGAGCTTTATCGCTCCGTCAAGGTCTCCGCTCGCCAGAAATTGACCGTCTGATGAGAACGCTACCGAGCTAACCCAGGTCGGGTGCCCTACGAGAGTACGCTCCAGACTGCCGTTCCCCACGCGCCATATATTGACGGCTCCCGCTTGCTGGCTGCTGCCCGTTGCCAGGAGTTGTCCATCGGGGGGGAATTGGATAGCACCCCTACTATGGGGGAAAATGAACCAGCGAGCCGTCGCTCACGCGCCACAGCTTGGCTGTGCCATCGCCCCCCAAGCTCGCCAGATATTCACCGTTGGGTGAGAAAGCAATTTGCAGGATAGAACCCGAATGCGCGCTAATAGTACGGACGAGTGAGCCGTCGCTTGATCGCCAGATTTTGACCTCTCCCGAACCCCCTCCTGCCAGATACTGTCCATCGGGGGAGAACACCACGCACGAGGCAACCTCTCTAAGGGTGCGCACCACTATGCCTTCTCGGAAACGCCAGAGTTTTATCGTGCCGTCGTCTCCTGAACTCACCAGGTAGTGACCGTCTGGGGAGAAAGCCAAAGACAGGGACGCCCAGCCGTGTCCACCCTGCATCCACACAATATCAGGTCGGTTCTGCGCCAGCCCCAACGCGGTGAGCCGGAAGGTCGCAACACCGATTGCTACCATACGAACGCACGCCTGCACCCCAATTTCTGTTTTTGTTGCAATCGTGAACATCGTCGTTTACCCCGCTGTTCACTGGATGAATAGATTATAGCACAAATTTGCACGTGGATCAGAGCGCTGTAAGAGTTTCGTTCCCTTCCAGCCTCTGGAGCAGGTACTGAAACCCGGGCACCAGCCGGGCGAGAGGGCGTGTATGACCGTAGTATTGTTCCGTGAGCGTTTTTTCCGCCTCTATCAGTTGCGCAATCTGCTGGCGAGCGTGATGGAGGAAGCGGGCGTTGTCGAGCTGGTGGTAAAGAGCGTGCCATTCGGGTGGGGCAAGCGGTTCATCCAGCAAGGGCTGGAGCAGTTCGCTTGCTTTGAGCAGGGCGCGCAGACGCCCCCAGCGCAACTCCAGAGCCAGCGCGGGGCTATCGAGGGCAGGGCGGTGTTCGCGCAGGCATGCCTGCCACTGGCGGTGGGCATAATCGGGGCAGGGTGACTCCTGAGCGAACGACTCGCCCCAGCGACGCGCGAGTCCCCCCATCTCTTCCAGCACGTGGTCGCGTTGGAGCCTCTGGAGCGCCGCGCGAAGTCGCTGGAAGTGGGCTTCTTGTTGTTGGCGCAAGCGCAGGCGCACGCGCTCAATCCCTGCATGAGCCGCAGGTGGGGCATCCATGCGCTCGATCCACTCCAGAAGCCACTGATTCAACTCCAGCTGATGAAGCGCCCGCAGCACACGCCGCAAGCGACGCTTCCAGAAGGCAATCCGAGTGGGCGGAAAACAGGGCTGGAACACGCGCAGGCATACCTGAAGGGTAAAAAGCCTCTCCCGGAGCGTCTCCAGCGCATCGGGCGTCCCGTCAAATTGGCGAATCAGCGGTTGCGCTTGCGTCAGAGTCGCCCGGATTCGCGACGCCCCGTAGGCGCAGAAACCTTCCTTGCGCATCAGGATGGGGTCTCAGGGGGGTCTAACGCCGCCCAGTAGAGCATGCGTCCGCAGCTTTCGCAGGTCACGGGGTCGCGGGATTCCTTGAGTCGGTTGACGAGGTAGGGCGTGAGCCTGGTGCGACATGCGGCGCAGACTTCGTCTTCAACGGGGGCGACGGCTTTGCGTGCCAGTCGGGGGCGCATGGTTTCATAGCGCTGGACGAGGGCGGGTTCTATCTGTGCCACGAGCTGGGTACGCGCGGCTTCGCGCTTTGCGATTTCCGCCTCGATGCGCGCCTTCTGTTCCTGATAGCGCCGCTGGTGCTCCTCGAGCATCGCCTCGATCTGGTGCAGGTCGGCTTCGGTTTCTTCAATCTCTTGTCCCTGAGTTTCCATCTCTTCCCAGAGGCGGAGCAGTTCGAGTTCCATCTGGTCGTGGGCGCGGCGCATGGCGTCTATATCGTGCTGGAGTGCTTCCAGTTCACGAGGGTTGCGAATGCGCCCGGAATAGAGTTCCGCTTCTGCCTGGCGAATGCGCTCCTCGGTGCTTTGCAGTTTGAGTTGCTGGTCTTGAGCCAGGGCCTGCAGTTCGCGATAGCGTTGCTTGATTTCTTCCATGCGTCGGCGCGATTCGTTGAGTCGCTGGCGCAGGTGTTCGCCCGGATCGAGGCGTTCCAGCAACTGGTGAAGCTTATCCAGCTCGTCATCCAGCTGCTGAAGCCGATTCAGAAGGCGCATCTGCGGGTGCATCGGCGTCCTACCCCCCTATCAGGTACTGACGCGCTTTCTTGGTGATGGGTTTGCCGATTTCGTCTTCCTTCAGGTGCCACACGGGCGAGCCTTTGTGGAGTTCGAAGCAGGGGTAGGCACTGAGGATGGAGGCTGTAATCTCGCGCCGCGTGCGCCGCACGATATTGACCTCGTTGTGAAGGGTCAGATAGTCGGCGCCACGAGGGTGTCCGCGCATCAGCTCCACCATGATGTGGTAAGTGGAGAGCTGGTCAGCGCGCTCCTGAAGCTCCAGAAGCTTCTCGTAGCGCGCATAGGAAACGGCTAGCAGCGGATCGGTTTCGCCCGTGAAGCGGAAGTAGAACACATCGGGCTGGTCGGTGCGCTCCAGTTCGAAAATCGCGCCTGAGAGGATGTCCAGCTCGGCGAATTTATCAAACAGCCCATACACCAGGCGTGTTTCGTGGTTCAGCCACACCTCGTGTGTCTGCTCGTTCTCGTCGATGAAAGTTACCTGCTGAATCGTGGGCTGGTCCGCAAAAAAGCCGAGCGGAATCTGACACATCGGGATGGTGCCGAGGTCCTTATGCGGCGGACGCAGCACGATTCGCACATTCTGGGGTACTTCAGGCGGCATGATGGGTGTTTCTTCGTCTTCCACATCCTGGGCGCGGGGGTCGCGCACCTCCTCGCGCAGGGATCGGGGGTAGGCTTCGGGGTCTAACACCACATCGTACGGCTCGCCCTGCTCGTTCAGGATTTGCGGAAGCGGCGGGAACATGAGGATGGCAGGCACGGTGCGTACATATTCGGGCATGTCCTCATCGCGCCCGAATCGGTCATAGCCGTACCATGTCAGGCGCCCATCGCTCCAGAGCGCGGAAATCAGGGTATCGAGGTCTTCGCGGAAGGTGCGGCTCTGAGGCGAGACCTCAAACATCTCTTCCAGCAGTTGCGAGGCGCGAGCAATCCCAGGACGCTGGAGCAGCTGGCTCACAATCTGATCCACCTCATCGGGGCGGAGTTCCAGCGGCTGGGTCTCTTCGGGGGGCATTTCGGAGAGCCACTGGCGCACAATAACACGCCCCCGCTCTAGCCATTCCGACTCCACCGATCTGGGATACCATGCGCCGTCGGAACCCCACGCATATGCACCCGAAGACAGGACTGCTTCGAACAGCGCAACCCCATCATAGGGGAAGACCCAGCGGGGGTCGGGGTCCAGGTTGAAGTACCAGTGCATAAAGCCCAGCAGGCGATTGGGAATTGGCTCCTCTGCCTGCTGTAGATAGGCTACCACCCATTCGGGATTGGTAAAATCCAGTTTCATCTTGCGCGCCTTTTTGAGATGGGGTTCCACCTCTTTCCATGTGAGGTCGTTGTAAAAGAGGGCGTCGTGAACGGCGCGCTCGCGCTCTTCTGGCTCTTCCCAGAGGTAGGCGATAGGCTCAATCCATTCGGGGCGGAAGAGCCATTCGCGAAGCCCAATCATATTGCTAGGCGTGATGAACAGATTCTGCGAGCTCTGACATAACTGGGGCAGGATAGTCTCAAAATATTCGTGGCTGCGGCGGTAGCGAGCGCCCAGTTCCAGCGCCACCGCGTCGCGGGCTACCGGTGCCCCGACAGCACGCACAATCCGCTCGGCAAACGCCACAATCGGGGAACGGCTCGATACTTTCCGAAACAGCGGCATCCAGCGGCGCTCTTCCTGAAGAAACTTCTCTGGCTGGTTATAAAGTAGCGCGCGTACCTCAGCGGAGGTCAATCCCAGCGCCTGCACCCGATCGCGCACCTCGTTCGTGCGCAGCGGCACCGGCGTGCCCTGCATGAAACCAAGCAGCACCTGACGCGCCAGGTAATCCAAAGCCAGCCTATCCTGCGGCGAAAGCACGGTGGTCTCCATCATCGTCTCAATCCTCTTCCGAAGCGTCCTTAATTATGACACATCGCGCTCCTGATTCGTATGGAGCGGGTGGAGTGCATACAAAAGAAGCGAGAGGAGCCACAGCACGGCGCCGTACAGATAGAACAATGGCGCCGTCTCCCAGAACTTCTGGAAGGGCTTGTCCATTATGACCCACACGGGATACATTACAGAAAAGTAGAGGGCAGGCGACTCGATGACACTCACATCGGAGAAGAGTATCCAGTGCAAAATCAAGGGGAGCAGGAATAGCACGGCATAGCATCCGAGCGTGAGCCAGCGCGCCGCTGCCACGGAGCGCCCCCGTAGAAACACCGAGCAAATCTGCGCGCATGCCCATAAAAACACCCATAAGCCCGTGTAGTAAAACGCAAGCGTGATGGCATAAGCCCAATCTTCTGGCGCAAGGTGCCCCAGAAAGGGTTGCGCCGCGAGAACCAGCCCTGCTATTGCGGCAAACCATAACGCCAGAATGAACGGGAGAGAACCCGATGGCTTGCCCGTGAACAGATCGCTCACACGAACCCGTCTGTCCCAGAACACCCTATGCTCTTCCTGACCGCCGTAAGGGGCAATAAACAGAATGAGCAGCGTCATAGGCATCGCCAGCAGGAAACCCAGCACGGTCAGCAGGTCGCCTATTCTGGCTCCGCCTACGCCAGGCGCGATGAGAAACTGGATTGCTGGTGTAAAAGTCAGCCATGAGGCGAGGAATGCCCCCAGCAGCATCTGGCGTCTCAAGGAGGGAAGTGTGTCTTTGTCATACAGTCCCACCTTCGGCGCGGCGCCCGTGAGGAGCATGCGGGTCGCCAGCAAACACACCAGCACCCCCACCATCACGCCCGGAATCTCCACGCCAAAGGCGTTGAACACAGTATCCGCCACATAGGGAGCCGAGAAGGGACTCAGCGCAGAAAGAGGCATCAGCAGTTCGCGCCCTGTCGCGCCAGGTGGCGCAGAAAACCGCATCGCCGCCTGCGCAATTGTCAAAATTCCCAGCACCCCCACCAGCAGCCCCACCCTCAGGTAGCTCCAGAACACAGCGGTTGTGGAAGAGCGTGCATAGGCAGAGCTGAACAGCGCCACCGCACATAACACCATCGCGCTGGCGGCAATCAGCAGATAGGTTTCCAGCATTTCTCGAATCGTTGCCCCACCCATCAGCAAGCTCACCGCGCTCACCGGCATGGTCAACGCGAGTAGCAACAGCACAAACCCCAACGAGCCAAGCAGTTTGCCCGTCAGCAGCTGGCGCGCGGTTAAGGGGGTCGCCGCCAGCAGGTCCATCGTGCGTCGCTCGCGCTCCAGAGTAATCGCGTTCGCCGTGAGCGCAGGGGCAATCAACACAATCAGGGCAGTCAGCGCGCCCATCACCGTCGCATGGAACGCCTGCAGGCTCTGCTGCGCTGTAAAAGGGTTGCGTACCACCTCGTCGGAGACCACATTCTGGTATACCAGCATGACAATCAGGATCATAAAGCCCAGATAGAGGCTCTGCAAGAGGTAGCTGCGGCTCAGGCGCACGCGCACCCGTGCCTCGCGCCCCACCACCGGATTGCCCCATACCTGCGTAAAAATCCCGACCACATAACGCCCCCAATCACGGAGCCAGGTCTGTGCTAACGACGCCGTTTTCGCCATTCCGGAATCACCTGTAAAAGCCTGTTCGCCTTTCAGTGGGAATCGCCTGCCATCCCACAGTGAAACAACTCCGAGCGACAATTCATTCTTTTTTCCAACTGGTGGGTAAATTTGCCCCCAATTGGGGGGAAATTTCCGCCTTTTAGGACTTTCCCCCTTGACATTTCGGGGGAGATGTGCTATTAATATTAGGGGCGTATGAAAACGCCTCGAAAACTCTTAAGGGAGGACTGATGATGCGGAGCAAATTCGCAGTGTATGCAGTAGTTGGAGCACTGAGCGTGCTGCCGTTGTGCGTTTACGCCCAGAAAGAGCGCCCTGTCCAGTCTACGGAAGTAGTCCCGCTAATCCGTGTTGAGGAGAAGGACGCCCCGAACATCGACTTCGACTGGCAGCTTCGCCCCCGAACCCCGATTAAGTTCACCCCGTTCGAAATGCTCGATCCGAACACAGGGAAACCTGTCAAAGCCGATGACATCATCGAGGTCAACGGGGTCAAGATGAA
>JBBIQJ010000079.1:0-10904 GCA_037442385.1 Armatimonadota bacterium | reverse complement strand
GGCGCTGCCAGCAGCACTTTTTCCACGCCCCTATTGTACCCTACAGCAAAACCCCGAATTCCACCGTACCGCTTCGAGGCGGATATTGATGTATAATTGAGACACGGAAAGGAGCTTACTATGCGATACGCACGGTTTTTCGGAGTGAGTGTCGGCGTTCTGTGCGCTCTGTGGAGCTGGGGGCAGCTCCAGCCTGGCGCGCCTTGGCCCTCGCTGGGGAGGGATTACCAGAACACACGCAAGGCTACCCAGGGGGCACCCACGAATGGAAGCATACGGTGGCAATATGTAGAAGGCTCAGGGGTAACCTACGGTTCTCCTGTTGTGGCAGCTGATGGAACCATCTATTATGGCACTACCGTCGGATTATATGCGATTCGCCCAAACGGCACACGGCGGTGGTTGTTCGTCAATGGTCTTTCGATGGCGTATGCCACCCCTGCCATTGGAGCAGACGGTACCATTTACACAATTGCGAACCCGCAGGATGCCCAGCTTATAGCGGTCAACCCCAACGGAACGCTCAAGTGGAGCCTCTATCTGGGCGGCACGAATGTGTGGTCCTCGCCTGTTATTGGTCCCGATGGGTTCATTTATGTGACCAACGGTTCGATTCCGGGGGGCTATCTTTATTGTATTCACCCTAATGGGACAGTGCGTTGGCGTGTTTTTCTAGACACAGATGTTAACAGCACCCCCTGCTTTGGTGCAGACGGAACGCTCTATGTTGGATCAGCCAATTACCTGAACGCCGTTTCGCCCAGCGGCACCATTCTGTGGCGCTATCCTGTGTACTATCCTGTGCAAGGGACGATAGTACGCGTGGACAACCGCATCTATTTTGGGGCTTGGGACTCACTGTTTCGTGCGGTTTCAACAAGTGGGCAGCTTGTTTGGCAAGCTCTGGTTAATAACATCATCGAAAGTGGGTGCGCTGTTGATGGGAGCAACCTTTATCTAACCTCGTGGAGTGGAGAGTTGCGAAAGTACACCACTTCAGGTGTTCTGCAGTGGCGCGCCTCTATAGGAACGCGAGCATCTATTCCTGCTGTCGGTGCGGACGGGGTGGTCTACCTTGTCGCAAACACGGGCGGGCGTGTCTATGCGATTGTGCCCACAAATGGCTTAACACGCTGGTCTTACAATCTCCGACGCTCCTCACCCTATAGCGCGCCCGCTATCGGTGCGGATGGCACGCTCTATGTTTTAGAGTCGTCATCGCGCCTCTACGCCTTCGGTCCTTTGAGTGGATTCTTAATGGGCGGTGCGGGTATCGAGGGTTGGGAAGGAGACTATGCGGGGCTACCTGCCGTCGTGCAGTTCTACCAGGACGGCGAACTGAAATATGAGATGCAGACCACCCTTGACAGCGAGGGGCGCTTCACCCTGGAAAACACTCCCGTCGGCGTTCACGACATCAAGGTGCGCGTCCATCGCTCGCTGACCAAAACGGTGCCTGAGGTCCGTCTCGAAGAGGATGAAGCCCCCGAAATCCGCGTCATTCTGGGCAACGGCGACCTCAACGGCGATAATGTGGTCGATGATGCGGACCTGTTGATGGTGCTGATGCTCTACGGCGAATACAACCTCGACTACGACCTCACGGGCGATGGCTATGTGGACGACGCCGAACTGCTGATTGTGCTATTTAACTTCGGCGCGACGGGCGAATAGCAGGAAGATGTTCATGGGGCGCGAACCTGCAAGACATGCCAGCGCAAGTTTCGGCAGAAGCGCCTGCGCGACTGGGCACGCGCCTGTGCTTTCTGTTCTACGCGCGCCCCGTGTTTCGCGCGTGGGAGATTATCTGTAATCACTTAGCGCGCCTGCTGATTCACAAAGAGCGGCGCGCCCTGCCGCGGTTTCAAAAGGAATGGGCGCGACTGAACCTCAGGCGAATGGCGATTCAGCGTGAACTGGGGCGCATCAGCCGCAGCCATGCCCATGTGTGCGCCCAGTGCGGGCATTGCTGTCAGGGCACGCGGGAACGCGACGCCTTTTTGGACCGCATTCTGCAAGACCCCAGCACGCCCCACCTTCACGCGCGGCGTCGGGAAGGCGAAATGATTGCGCTGGTGCAGGCGCGTGCTGAGAAGCGGCTCCTTCACGCCGATGCGCCTCCTGCGCCCAACGCCTGCAACGAGTTGACCTGCAGGGGCTGCCGCATCCCGAACGAACTGCGCCCCATGCAGTGCCTCGCCTACTTCTGCGGCGCGGCGGTGCGCGCCCTCTCCCAACAGGAATGCGAAGAGGGCATTCGGCTGATTCGCCAGCTTCTGCGCTTACACTGGGACGCCGTGAAACTGGCGTGGCGTACCCGAATCGGTTACGGGGAAAACTGATGAGCTACAAACTCTGTGTCGCGGGCTTAACACACGGACATGTGTGGGGATTAATCGAAACATGGGCGTCGCAACCCGAGGTGGAGTTGACCGCTGTCGCCGACAGCACGCCCCTGTTGGAAAAAGCGCGCCCTCGTTTCCGGCGTGCCTATGACGACTGGCGCACGATGCTTCAGGCAGAACAGCCCGATATTGTGTTGGCGTGCGCCGATAACCGCACCAGCGCCCAAATTGCCATCACCAGCATGGAAGCAGGCGCCCATGTGATGGTGGAGAAACCGATGGCGGCGGACCTGGCGGATGCCCAGGCAATGTGGGAAACCACCCAGCGCACGGGACGCCTGCTGATGGTGAACTGGCCCACGCGCTGGAATCCTGCCTATCAGGCTCTGTCCCGTCGCGCCAGAGCAGGGGAGTTCGGGCAGATTGTTGAGTTCCGGTTTCGGATTGGTCATGCGGGGCCGCGCGAGATTGGGTGCGACCCTTATTTTGTGGAGTGGCTCTACGATGCGAATCTTAACGGTGGGGGGGCGCTGATTGACTTCGGCGGCTACGGCGCGGTGATGGCGATTGACCTGCTGGGCATGCCTGAGGCGGTGCTGGCGACGCGCGGCAACTTGACCAAGCCGTACGCCATCAGCGACGACCACGCCGTGATGGTACTGCGCTACCCCAGAGCCGTGGCAGTGCTGGAGGCAACATGGGCGCAGGTAGGGACTGACGGCGCGCCCAATCCGATTATCTACGGCACGGAAGCCACTGCAGGCGTACTGGAGGGCAAGCTTCGCGTCCATCGGCGGGGCGAGGCGCCCGTTCTGGAAGAGCCTGAGCCGCTTCCTGGGGGAGAGCGCAACCCCGCCGAATATTTCCTGCGCTGTGTTCGAGAGAGCCGTGTGCCTGAAGGCGTGTTGAATCCCGAAGTCTCGCTTCAGGCGCAGGCGGTGCTGGAGCGGGCAAAGCTCACCACTTGACGGCGCCCCGCTCTTGCTGGCGCAACGCCCACTTGATGCCGCCCAGCAGGTGGCGCTGGTACGCTTCGTTCAACCACACATCCACACGGTGCCCCAGCGCGGTGTAGAATACGCGCCCTTTGCCATATTCACGACACCACGCCAGCAGGTGGTCGCCCGGCTTGCCAGCGTTCGGCGTGCCATCGTCGGGATGGTGGTCTAACGAGAGCAGCACGCTAACATTCTGCCGATTGTTTTGCTTGAAGATATAAATCTCGTCAAACACGGTCCACTCCTTGCCGAGATGCGCCACCGCAGGGTGGTCGGGTTGCTCCACTTTTGCCGTAACCTTCGTCTGCTGACCGTGATAGGCGAACTCGCCCTGAATCATCTCCAGATATTCGGGGCGGTTGTGATAGGTGTCGGTCGCGGCATGAATCCCGATAAACGCTTTGCCCTCTTTGAGCCAGCCCAGGAAGGCGTTCAGGTCGGGGATGCCGATATCGCCCGTCGTGTTGAGGAAAATAACGCCGTCATAGCGGTGTTCACGCAGAAATTCGGGCGTGAGCATCTTTTGCACTTCGCTGGCATCGCGGCAGTAGTCCACCGTGAATTCGCCAGAGCGCTCCGCCAGCTGCTGCAGAATCTTTTCACCGACCTCAATTGAGTCGCTATGACGGAAACCCGCCGTATGAGTCACCACGAGAAGTCGCTTTTTGCCTGTTTCCATGCGAGTTGCCTCCTTCTGGGTTGCGGTCGCCAGAACGACGCCTGTGAGCGCCACCATCAAACCGAGCCATCTCATAGTATCACAAGGATACCCCAGAGCCTACTGGACTTCGAGGGATTCCGCAAACTTCTGGGGGGTTGTACCCCACTCGTTGACATGGGTGATGGGCAACCAGCCCTGAGGTCCGGGGGCGAGGGCGCGCTCCAGCCAGCGCTGGGCGAGCGCTTTGCGGGAAGGCGCAGGCGTCCAGCTCTTGCCTTTCTGGCGCGACTCCTCCTGAAGACGCTCCCAGTTCACCAGCCATGCGTACCAGATGGGCAACCTGCCGATTTGTACGCGCCAGAGCCGTTCGGGGTCGTGCCGCACCATCTGCTCTGCGCGTTCCCAGAGCTGTTCTGCATAAGTGAGCGTCTCCAGATCCAGATAGGGCGCATCTTTGGGTTGGGTAAAGCAGCCCATTTTGAACTCTCTGGCGCGTTCGGCGAAGTGCATCATCGCCCGCTTGATAGGGGGCGCCGCCGCGCCATAGTAGCCCTTCAGGAATTCGTCTATCAACTTACCATCGTCTTGGTAGGGGTTCCACATCAATTGCGCCAGCACCCACGCCCGCAGTTCTGCCATTTCCGCCCCATGCGATTGGTACGCGCCTTGTTCGAACAGCCCTCGCACGCCGTGCCGGTGGAAGAAGCGCACATTCGCGCCCAGCACGAAGTAGTTCGGGTGTGGCAGGATGTAATGGTGGAAATTGGTGGTGTAGTCCCACACATAGAGGCGCTGGCTGCGTTCGCTCCAACCGCGGATATCGTCGGCGAAGTCTTTGTTCATCGGGTGTTCCAGCGGTTGAGCGAAACTACACTCGATGCTACAGAGCCGGATAATCACATTCGGGCGTGGGCGTAGCGTGCGTGTCGGCTTGCGGGTGTACCAGTACGCCAGCGTGTCAAACGCCACATGCGGGAACTCTTTCTCCAGGCGCTCGGCGATGTAGTTGACCATATCCAGCACCGAACCGCAGGGTGTGCCCTCGCGCTCGTCGATCGCGCGACACGCATCACACTGGCACGCTCCCGTCCAGTCGTTTTGAGAAATCGAGATAATCTGCGCCTGAGGGTTCTCGCGCAGAATCTGGCGCACGCGCTCCACAAGAAACTCGCGTAACTGCGGGTTGGTACAGCATAGCTGCGCCCGCTCCCACTGGCGCTTGCCGTCGATCAGGCTGTACCATTCGGGATGCTTCTCAAAGTATTGCTCTGGGGGCACCAGCCAGTAGAAGGTATGCACGAATCCCACATATTCCACTTTTCCGCCGTGTTTCTCGGTGAGGCTGGGACGGTGCCCGTTCACGCAGTTGCGCGCCGCCCAATCGCCGTCGAAAGCGGGATACCAGAACGGCTCGCGATATTCGAAGGCGGGCGACTCCTGCACGCGAATCGGGTTCAGCCGAAAAGTACGCCGTTTTGGCACATGCGTTGCCCACGGGGCGAACCAGCGAATTCCCCCATAGCGCTGGAGGAACTGATAGACGGCGTAGAGCGTGCCGCGTGGACGCCCTCCTGCGAGCAACAGGTAGCGCCCTTTTGAGAGAATTACTATCTCTTCGGCGCCCAGACGGTCAAATGGCACTTCGGGAAACAGTTTGCGAGCAACACTCCCCGGACCGACCACCATCCCCGTGGGGGGAACCGATTCGGGCGAGGCAACGATACGCTCGAACGAGGCGCCTGTCATCTGCTGGAGCCAGTGCGCCAGTTCTTCGCTGGCATACCCCTCCGCAGGGGTTGCGCCCTCCTGAGAGAGGATGGGCATCCGCGCCCGACCCCGATCCGCGATTACGAGGCTCATAAAAAGCCCTATTCGGTTCGAGGAGGCGGGTTCCTGCCTTAAGTGGCTCCCAGGTCGTGTTGCGGGCTCTCTTCGCCAACCACCACAATACTCATCCGTTCGGGGCGGAGATAGCGCGCGCACGCATGCTGAATCGCTTCGCGCGAGACCGTGCGCACCTGTTCGGGATACTGGTGCCAATAGTCCACTGGCAAGCCGTGAATCGCAATCTGCATAAACAGATTCGCGATAGACCCCAGCGTTACCCAACTGAGCATATGGCGTCCAATCAGATAGTTGCGCACAGCCTGCAGCTCGTCGGAGGGCACGGGTTCGTTCAGGAGTCTGTCTATTTCCGCCTGGATCTGGCGGATAGCGTCAGAAGTGTTTTCGGTGGCGGTTTGAGCGGAGGCAACAAACGTGCTGATGCGGCGATAGTAATCCAGATGCGCTCCCACGCTGTAGGCGTAGCCATACTGTTCACGCACAGTGAGGAACAGGCGCGAACTGGCGCCTGCACCCAGCACGCTGACGCCCAGGAGCAGCCCCCAGTAGTCAGGGCTGTGGCGCGATGGACAGAGCGTGCCCATGTGAATCACGCTCTGAACCGAGTTCGGGCGCGGAACGAGGTGGATACCTGTCTCGGCAGGCTCCGCGTTAGGTGAGGGGAGTTTATCCTGATTCAAAATCCCCTGCCACGCGCCCAATTGCGCCTCGAGCTGCTTGAGCAGGCGTCTGGGCGAAAAGTCGCCGACAACAATCAGGGTGGCGCCCTGCGGGCAGTAATGCTGGCGATAGAATCGATGGAGATGTTCAGCGTTCCAGTGTTTCACAGCCTCCTCATCGGGCGCGAGGTAATGGTAGGGGTGCGCCCCAAACAGCGCCTTACGGAATCGCTCTTCCGCAAGAAACTCCGGCTGAGTTCGTTGTAGCGCCAGCCTCTGGAGTGTGTTGGTGCGGTCTATCTCGATTTCGTTCTCCGGGAAGGCGGGGTTCAGCAGCACATCGGCAATCAGTTCCAGCATCGGTTCGGTGAACGCCGCGAGGCAATGGGCATACATCGTGGCGGTTTCGGTATTCGCGGTGAAACCGAGGCTGCCGCCATAGCGTTCCGCCTCGTCGGCAATTTGCAGGCTGGTGCGACGGGGGGTTCCTGCGGTCATCAGGCGGGCGGTTGCTGCCGCGACACCCAGCCATTCGGGGGCGTCAAAAGCGCGCCCCCCTGTTGGCAAAACAAGCCGAAACTCCACCACAGGGGCGCGTTTATTGGGGAGTAGCCATACGTTAACGCCGTTGGAAAGCGTGGTTTTCTCAGGCGAAGGCAGATGAAGAGCGCCCATCGGGTGGTCGGGTGGGGGTGTGCGTCGGTTCATGCGGCACCTCCTTGCGATGAGGCTGGCAAGACGGTCATCACCGTACGGTTGCGGGAAGTGGCGAGATAATGCTTCACCGCCTCACGCACCTGTTCTGGGGTGATGCGCATCAGGCGCTGAAGCATCGTATTCACTTCGCCCGGGTCGCCTTCGAAAAGGGCACAGTAGGCGAGGCTCAGCGCACGCCCAAGCGGGCTTTGCATGCCGTAGTAGAGATTGTCGCTCCAGCGCTGAGCCAGAATCTGCGAGCGCACCCGCTCCAGCTCTACTTCGGTAATCCCTTCCTGCGCCATGCGTTCCACCTCTTCATAGATGAGTGCTTCCACCCGTTCTGGCGAGACAGTGGGGTGATAGAGCGTGAAGATTCGGAACAGGCTGGGTGCAGGGCGCGCCTCCGCACCGCCTGACACGCTCACCGCCACCGCCTCCTCCTTGACAAGCCGCTGATAGAGGCGCGAGGCGCGCCCCCCCACCAGAATCTCGCCCGCAATCTGCAGGGCGTCGTTTTCCAGCGTGTTGCGTCGGGGGATTTTCCACGCAATCGCGAGCGCAGGCACGCTGGCTAACGGGTCGTGGAAAATTTCGCGTCGCTCCTCGCGGTCAGGTTCGGAGCAGTCTACAGGCGGCGGCGCAGGCTGCGGCGGAATGTCCTCGAAATAGGTTCTGACCTCGCGCATCACGCGCCGCCCGTCGTAATCGCCTGCAATCACCAGCACGGCGTTGTTCGGTGCGTAGTAGATTCTGAAGAATTCCTGCGCATCTTCCAGGGTGGCGTTGTCCAGGTCCTCCATCGAGCCAATGATCGAGTGCTGATTGGCGAAGTTGTCGTAAGCGATTTCGCGGAATCGCTCCATCGCTCGCGCGTAGGGCTGATTGTCCACAGAAAGGCGGCGCTCCTCTTTGACCACCGCACGCTGATTGTCTAAGTTTTCCTGAGAAACTACTAAAGAACGCATCCGATCCGACTCCAGCCACAGTCCCAGGGGGAGCTTCGAGGTGGGCAGCAGCTCAAAGTAGGTTGTCAAATCGTACGAGGTGAAGCCGTTCAGCACGCCGCCGTTGGATTCTACATACTTGAAGTGCATCTCGCGAGGCACATTTTCGGAACCCTGAAACATCATATGTTCAAACAGATGGGCGAACCCCGTTTTGCCGGGACGCTCGTTGCACGAACCCACTTGATACATCATCAGCACAGCAACCACAGGCGCTGCTTTGTGGGGCGACAGGACGACTCGTAGCCCGTTATTCAGGGTGTATTCCTTGTAAGGTATCGTTGCGTCGTGGATTCTCATTGTGAACCTCCTTATTCACGGTGTTTGAGTTGAGGGCGCTCGTCGAAATGGAGCGCGTTGGTTTCGCTGAAGACCTGGTTATGGAACTTTTTCAGCAGGGCTTCGGCTTCCGAGGCGAATCGGAAGGAACCTGTTACCTCGCCTTGCCAGACATCCTGAATCACCCAGTCGGGCACGGGCATATACACAATCGGCTCAGGCGCGGGGATGCGCACGCAGAGGATTGCGGGACCGAGGCTAGGCTCCAGAAAGATGAACTCCAGAATGATACTGTCAGGGCGATAATGGGTGGTGCCTGTTTGGACGGTTGCGCGGCGGAAGCACTCTTTGAGGGTTTGCTCGTCGTATTCCCCCACAGGCGGGGGCTGGCGCTGCTGGAGCGCCTCAAAAACAGCCTGCATCTGGCTTCGCACAAACTCGCGCAGAGTCATAGTTGCCTCCTGTAGCGCAAAAAGAGTTCGCTCCCTTCCAGATAGGCGGAGAGGAGCGTATACTGGGGCACACGCTCGCGTGGCAATCCTGCGCCGTCCACCATCGTGGGCAGGTGTGCGCCCCCTTTGATTTTCGGAGCGAGCGTGAGAAAGATTTCGTCCACCATATCGGCGTCGAAGAAGTAGAAGTTCAGCGTGCCGCCCCCTTCCACCAGCAGATAGCGCACTGCGTAATGTGTATGCAGGATATGGACGACCTGTGTGATATCCACGCGCGTGTCGCCGACCAGATGGAGCGTTGCGACCTTTTCCAACGCCAGCTGGCGGTCAGGGGGCAGATGGGTAGGAGCGAAAATCAGGGCGCGTCCCGCTTGGAAGAAGGAATGCTCGGTGGGCAGGTCGCCGCTGGTGGTGCCCACCGCACGCAGCACATGTTCAGGGTAGTTCAGGTGCGAGTCTGCTCGTAGAGTGCCGCTACCAATCAGGATGGCGTCGGCGTGGCGTTCCAGGCGGTGCATCAGTTTCTGGTCTACGGGGCTGCCCAACCCCTTCGCGGATGAACCGAGGTCCCCCAGAATCAGCTTCCCGTCCAGTGTGGTAACCGTGTTGGTGAAGATATAGGGGCGATGGGGAGGCGGCGCAGGAAATTGCACCTCCTCGTAAAGCGACTCCGGGGCGCCTTGCCAACCGGTTGCATCGAAGAGTCGGATCATAGAAACCCCCATTTTGACGAACAGCCCCCGACGCGAGCGCGTGGGGGCTTCGTTGTCGCAGCCTTTTGGCGTCCGTGCTTAGTGGGGCACGCGCCGTGCGCCCGCGTATCGTTTACTATAATACCCGCTATTCAGCGAGTCGATACGCACGCGCCCGCGCGCAGTGGAAGCGTGGATGAACTTGCCGTTGCCGACGTAAATCCCTACATGAGAGATGCGATTGCCCCGTGTGCGGAAAAAGACCAGATCGCCCGGTTGCAGCTGGTTGCGGGGTACAGGTTTGCCCACCCGTGCCTGCGCAGCCGAGTGGTGGGGTAGATTGACCCCTGCGTGACGAAAGATGTAGCTTGTGAATCCAGAGCAATCGAACCCACGAGAGGAACTGCCACCTCGTCGGTAAGGTGAGCCAAGATATGCCATCGCTTTCTGGAGGAGCTGGCGTGTGCGCTCGTTGTCTGCCTGAGCGGCGGGAACTTGCCGTTGTGGGAAGCGACGGCTTGCCGACGCGGCTTTGCGAGAGGTGCTGGAGTTGGTCGCGGACGCGGTGCTGGGAGGTTTGGTCGGGGAGAGGTAGGTAGATTTCACCCAGCCCGTGCGCCCGTTGGTCAGCTGCACACGGCTCCATTCGCCCTGCCGTTCCAGAACTTTGACTTTCGTCCAGCGATCTACAATCGTAATGCGGGGCGAGTTCACGCTCGGCTTCTGACGGATGTTGATGCGGTCTTTGTTGATTTCTGCCCAGCCTGTGGCGGGGGCAGAAGCGGTTCGAGTTTTGCCAGAAGCCGAATTAGCGCTTGCATTACCCTTGACAGGGATTTTGATGACCTGTCCGGGCTGAAGGGCATGGGGATTGCGCATGTTGTTGACCTTTAGCAGGTCTGGAAGTCGCAATCCGTGTCGGTGGGCGATAGTATAAAGGCTATCACCCTTTTTGACAGTGTAGTTTATTGTCTGCTGCGCCGAGGCTGCGACAATCAGGCTCACGAGTAGGGCGCTCAGCCCTATACGGATTGTATACTCCATAGCGTCCCTCCTTGGTGTGGTTTCTCGTGCCCTGCGACCTCGGTCGCAAAGCGCCCCCAGTATACCCCATCGGGGGGAGGGATTTCAACCCCCACGAGAGGGTGTTCGAAAAATCGGTGTTGGGCGAAATGGGTGAATCGGCTAACGGAGACTGGGTAAACAGGGACGCGGGAACCGCATCCGTACAGGAGCGCGTAGGGGCGCGGCGACCGCGCCCCTACGCGGC
>JBBIQJ010000078.1:0-11082 GCA_037442385.1 Armatimonadota bacterium | reverse complement strand
TAAAGCGGCACGCGAGCTGGGTTCAGAACGTTAGCCCAAAAGGGCGTGGCGTCCCGTCGGAGCAATCCGACGGTGCTCTCCGGCTCATATCGGTAGACCCCTCCTGCAGTCCACCGAACGCTGCAGCGGGCAATACCGAGGGAAGAACGGGAGCTGAAGATGAAGGACACTCTGATTGGACTGATGCGGGGCGATGGGTATCTGGAGCCGCACGGACGCGGTGTGCGCTTGCAAGTCCTCCATGCCGCTCGACATAAAGCGTATGTTGAGTGGAAACATCGCGAGCTTCAAGCGCTCCGTCCGTCCCCGCTCCACTACCAGACCAACAGAGGCTACCCGTACTGGCGCTTCGTTACACGGTGCCATCTGCTCCTTGCAGAGCTGCGAGCGCTCTTCTACGAAGGACGCAGGAAACGAATCCCACCTGAGATTCGCCATCTGCTCACTTCGCCGAAATCGCTCGCAGTCTGGTTCATGGACGATGGCACATGCGACAAACGACAGGGTTCGCTCAAGCTGGAAACACAGTGCTTTACTGTTCAGGAACTGGAGCGCCTGTGTGAAGCCTTGAGCGCCAATTTCGGGCTGGAAGCGCGCATTCACCGCAGCCTGAAACGCAATGCGCACTGGCTTTACCTGCCAGTGGCTCAGGCGCGCGTTTTCGCCCAGATTGTGGAACCCTACATTGTGCCAGTGATGCGGTGCAAGCTTCCGTTCCCCGTAACGACTGAAGGCTCTACGCCTGAGATGGGCGTCCTGCCCCTGAAAAGGGGCAAATCTATGGCGTCCATCACACGCCGGCTCCTCCTGGTCCTTCGGGAGGATGGAGGTATAGTCTACACCCTTGGAAACAAGGGAGGCATGTGCGTGAGACAGTTCGGTCCCTATCCACCGCAGGCGGAGGAGACTTGAGGGGAGCTGGCCCTAGTACGAGAGGACCGGGCTGGACCGACCTCTGGTGTACCAGTTGTCCCGACAGGGGCAGCCGCTGGGTAGCTACGTCGGGAAGGGATAAGCGCTGAAAGCATCTAAGCGCCAAGCCCACCCCAAGATAAGGTCTCCCATCCGGTCAACGGAGTAAGGTCCCCGGTAGATGACCGGGTTGATAGGCGGCAGGTGTAAGCGCAGTAATGCGTTGAGCCGAGCCGTACTAATCGACCGAGGGCTTGCCTATGGACGCACTCTCGGTGAAACTCCAGTTCCAATTGTCATGCTCACTCTCACTCACCTCCTGAGAGGGAACCACCCCTCTCAAGAGGTGAGATGTCAACTCGGGTGTCCATAGCGGAGGGGAAACACCCGTTCCCATCCCGAACACGGCCGTTAAGCCCTCCAGCGCCGAAAATACTGCTCTGGCAACGGAGTGGGAAGATAGGACGATGCCCGGGTTGAAGCCTGCGCCCGCCCACAAGGCGGGCGTTTCGCTTTTTAAAAGCCACTTGGTGTATAATCATGCCATGCATACCTTCAGGGGGCGTTTACCATGATTGGGCGTCGAGTCTTCGGAATCGAAACCGAATTCGGGTGCTTCGTCCGTGATGAACGGCTGGGCACCTCGGAAACCGTCGTGGAAGCCGTCAAAAACTATGTGTTCCACAAAGCGCGCCTCGGACTGATCGACCTCACCGCCCGCGATGAAGCCTTCGAACCTGCCCGAAGCGGCGGCTTCCTCATCAACGGAGGACGCCTCTACATCGATGCGGTCGGCAGCCACCTTGAATATGCCACCCCCGAATGCGCCAGCCTGTTCGATATCGTCATCCACGAAAAAGCAGGGCAACACATCGTCGTCAACACCCTGCGTGAAATGGGCTGGGATGAGCGCGTGAGCTTCCACAACAACAATGTAGACCACTTCGCGGGACACACCTTCGGCTGCCACGAAAACTACCTTATCCGCACCGACGACCGACTACCCACCGACTGGCACAAACTGGTGCTGCCGTTTTTGACGACACGCCAGATTTTCGCCGGCGCAGGGCGCGTCGGCGGACACCGACTCGAACACGCAGGCTTCCGCCCCTCCCTCTCCGAAGTTGCCGACCACCCCATCGATTTCATCTGGGTCTCCAATGTCTACAATGTGGAACCCGACCCCACGGTGCAATATCAGCTGTCCCAGCGTGCCGACCATATCGTGCGCGAGAACGCCTCCCGCGTGCGCTTCAATCGTGCCATCATCAACCCCAAGTGGGATAGCGTCTATGGCTATCAGAACTATCAGCGCCTGCACCTGCTGTTCGGGGAAGGCAACATGAGCGAGTACGCCACCGCCCTCAAAATCGGCACCACCTGCCTGGTGTTAGACCTTGCCGAGGCGCGCGCCCTGCCTAACTGGCTCCGCCTGCAAGACGCCCTCCACACCCTCAAAAGCGTCTCGCGCGACCCCACCCGCAAGTGGATTGTAACCATGATTGACGGCAGCACCCTCTCCGCGATTGACCTCCAGCGCGTCTACCTCCAGCTCGCCCAGAAACGCTTTGCAGGACGCGACCCCGAAACCGACTGGGTGCTTCAGGAGTGGGAATTTGTGCTGGACAAACTCGAAAGTGACCCCGAACAGCTGGAAGACCGTATCGATTGGCTTATCAAACTCAAGATACTGCGCACTTACATGGAAGAGACAGGTGTCGCCTGGGGCGATGACGCGCTCCATTCCATCGATCTGGAATACCATAACATCAACCCCGACCAGGGGCTTTACTACGCGCTCCAGCAGATGGGCGAGGTGAAGCGCCTGGTGGACGATGTGCAAATCGAGAACGGCGTAACGACCCCGCCCGCCGACACCCGCGCCCATGCGCGCGGCGCCATCATCAAGCGCCTTGCGGAACGCCGCTACAACCGCTACTACATCGACTGGGACATTGTGTATGTAGACCGCAACCGCCAGGTCGACATGCGCGACCCCTTTGGGCTTTATACCCGCGAAGTGGAGCGCTTTATGGCGCTCCTCTAATAAAGGAGGTTCACCCAGATGATTGTTGTTATGCAGTCGGGGGCAACCCCCGAACAGATTCGGGATGTGGAAGAGCGTATCCGCCAGTTTGGTTTCGATATCCACCCCATCTACGGCGTGGAGCGCACGGTGATTGCCGCCGTCGGCGCGCCTGAACTGGACCGAAACGAAGCCAAAGAGCAACTCGAATCGCTCCCCTATGTGGAGCAGGTAACGCTCGTCTTAAAGCCCTACAAGTTCGTCTCCAAAAAGTTTCGGGAGCAGACGATTGTAAAGGTTGGTGGGGTGGAAATCGGCGGCGCCCATTTCGCCGTGATGGCGGGTCCCTGCACGGTGGAAAACGAAGAGCAGCTCTTCAAAACCGCGCAGGCGGTTCAGCAAGCAGGGGCGCACATCCTGCGCGGCGGCGCCTACAAACCCAGCACCAGCCCCTACTCCTTCCACGGGCTGGGGCGCGAAGGGCTGGAACTGCTGGTGCGCGCCCGCGAACTGACCGGCATGCCCATCATCACCGAAGTGATGGACCCGCGCAATGTGGAACTGGTGTGCCAGTACGCCGACATCCTGCAGATCGGCACACGCAATATGCAAAACTACGACCTGCTACGCGAAGTGGGACAGGTACGCAAGCCCGTTATGCTCAAGCGCGGCATGTGGGCGACCTATGAAGAGTGGCTGCAGGCAGCCGAATACATCTGGCTCGGCGGTAACGAGCAGATTCTCCTCTGCGAGCGCGGAATCCGCACCTTTGAAACCTACACCCGCAACACGCTGGACATTAATGCCGTACCCGCCATCAAAGAGCTGTCGCATCTGCCGATTGTGGTGGATCCCAGTCATGGCACGGGGCGCGCGTCGCTGGTATCCGCCGCGACTCTTGCCGCAGTGGCAGCAGGCGCCGACGGCATGATAGTGGAAGTGCATCCGACTCCTGCGCGCGCCCTCAAGGACGGCGCCCAATCGCTCACGCTGGAGGGGTTCCGCGAGCTGATGCGCTCGCTCCGCCCGCTGGCGGAAGTGATGGGACGATCCCTGTGAAATTCAGCCTCAATTCAGGCAAAAATAGCGGTTTTCCCGGCGTACCCCCTTGCATGCGCGTGCAAAGTGGGGTATAATAGAGAATCATACCAACCCGTAAGGAGGTCCTATGATGAAGCGGCACGGATTTACACTTATCGAGTTGCTGGTCGTTATTGCGATCATCGCCATTCTGGCGGCGATCCTGTTCCCAGTGTTTGCGCAGGCGCGTGAGAGCGCCCGCAAGACCCAGTGTCTGTCTAACGGCAACCAGCTAGGCAAGGCGATTCTCATGTACGCGCAGGACTATGACGAAGCCATCGTGGGCTGGTTCAAGGTTACCGAATATGCGGGTCAGCCTCTGTGGGAGCGCTTCTGGATTGGAATGCTCCAGCCCTATGTGAAGGGCGAAGTGAACCGCCCGCCGGCAGGACAGCGCTGGGTGGCGGGTGGAACCCCGAAGGGCGTGTATTCATGCCCCTCCTGGAGTCTGTCTAACTATCTGCGCGGTGCGAACATGCCCGACTGCTACCCTGGCGCTTTGGATCCGTATATGCCACCTACCGAAATCTTCTCGCACTACGGCATGGTCTTCCAGATGGCACAGCGTGGCGGCGCTGGCACTCAGCAGAACCCATACTATCACTATGCAGGAAGCCTTGTCTACCCGCCTGCAAACGGCGGCTTGACTCGCTACCTGGCTGAGATTCGCCGCCCCGCGGAGACGATCCTGATGGGAGACGGCATCACGATGCTGGACCGCGGTCCGACCTATGTAGTCATCTCGCTGGGATGCGAGTCGCAGTTCATCCACCAGGAGGGTAGCAACTTCGTCTTCCTGGATGGGCACTCCAAGTATGTCTCCCGCAACTCCGAGCGCTACCTGCAGAGCACGACCGAGAACAATCAGACCGTCTGGTTCATGCGCTACTACACCTTCTCGATGGAGTAAGCGATGCGAACAGCAAGGCTGTTGCGGAAATTGGGGTTGGTTCTGGGCATCTGCGCGCTGCTGATTGGGAGCCTTGGACTGGCAGCGTGCGGCTCCAAAGAGGAGACCGAAACGAAGTCAGGCGAATACTACGAAGGTCCCATGACTCCTAAGAGCGAGCGCCAAGGTGTTCCGGGACAGCAAACAGGTGGCCAATAAGTCTCTAAACACCCCCTGTGCAATCGCACAGGGGGTGTTTTTTTGGGGGGACTCAAAAGCGATGGAAAACACACAGCGTGGATTGATGGTTCTTCTCGTTCTGGGTATCGTCTTGATTGCCGTGGCGCTCTTTATGCGCTACCGTGCGACGCAGCCGCCGCCCCCTACGGCGCCCGGCTACTACGAAGGACCGATGCTTCCTAAGAGCCAGCGCATGGGTCCGCCCGGTGGTGGAGCGCCTCCCGGAGGGGGTGGAGCTACCGCGCCTGCTCCTTCAAATTCAGGGAAATAACCTTACAAGCCAGTGGGCGTCGGTGCGCGCCATCTCCGTGAAACGCACGCCGATTGCCCACTGCCCCTCGTTTAACTCTCGTACGTAGCGCACCTCTGCCTTCGCCCGCACAGGCTGCTCCGCATTCAATAGCGAAAACGAGAGTTCCACCACATCTCCCACAGGGAACACCTTCGGCACAATCAGGCGCATCCCGCTTCGACTGATGTCCACACCCCGCACCTGCAGTACCTCTGGTTCGTCGGAGTCGGCGGACTCTGCTGATGTGATGGGGGTCAGAGCCACAGGCAGATTGACAGGATAGCGTTTGTTCCGTCGCCGATCCAGACGTTTGGGGGGCGAAGCGATTAGCAGGTTCAAAGTAGTCCCATTGATATAACGCACTTGGGTCATGAGTTCGTAGGCGGCTTCTGCAGAGTTGATTGTAACCAGCAGGGAGGCTCCTTCGCGAAGGGTGCGAAGCGCTTCTCCTGTGTCCAGGCGCACCATCAGCCCCTCGCGAGAAGCGTTCAGGAGGGTGCCCTCATAACATGTCTGTGTGTTGGGCAAGCGTACCGAAACTCGGATTGCCTGCGTTGCTGTGCTGGCTCCCATACGCCACCTCTGGGGGGATTCTTCCACAGGACGCAGGGGAATCTCCAACCAAGAAACCCCTCTCCCCTTATTGGGGAGAGGGTTAGGTTTACAGCGAAGCCGGAATCAAGTACGAGTTTTTCGCTTTCGGGTCGTGAACCCCGAGAAAGATGTAGAACATCTCATCGTAGGTTCCCTCGCCGTAGTGTACCTCGCGTGGCGGGTTGCTGGGGTTATTGGGGTTGTTGGACGAGTTGTCGTACCAACCCTCCGCCTCAATTACGGTACCGGGCGGCAGTTCCACGGGTTCTTTGTAGTAGTAGGTCTGCTGCCAGTTGAAGTCGTAGTCCTCGATTCGCAGCAGCGGGATGACGCGCCCGTCGGGCGTGCGCGCCTTGACCTCACAGCCGCGCGCGATGAGGTGCATATGCGCCAGAATGGCTACCGCATAGATGGGGCGATCGCTGGGCGTTTTCCACTGCGCACGGATGCGATAGTTGCTCTCTCCCGGTGGAATCCGAATGTTCCGATTACCCAGCACCAGCAGCTGCACAGGCTTATGCTCAGGTTTGTAATCGGCGAGGTACAGCCCGACGCGCGTGCGGTCTTTCTCGCGCTTGCCACGCTTGAAGTAGTGAGCCTGCATCACCAGGTCAAACTTGCGCGGCAGCACCACCGCAAACGGCTCATCCAGTTTAATGGGGCGCTGACCAGGCACCCAGCCGCCCAGCATCATCAGTGGGATGAACCCCGTACCGCCGAAGTTGGCGTAGCCCGGTTTGGGGTCTGCCTCGTCTTGCTTGCGCGCCTGCCCTGAAACATCCACGAACATATTTGCGTGATGCACCACTTCGCGGTTGCCCGGCTGGATGTCGATCGCGACGATGACCTTATTTTCGGGCAGCTCCACGGGGATTACGAAGTAGCGATACTCGTCGCCGCCTGTGCCGTCCAGCTCATATTCGGGCGCCTCCACAACCAGGTCAGGCTCCCCAAAGAACCAGCCCTCTTTGAATTTGGGAGGGCGGGGTGCTTTCGCAAGGTCGCCTGCAGGCGTGCCCGACTCCACCCAGCGGGCAATCAGTTGAATCTCTTCCTCGCTCAGCGCAGTCGTATTCTTGAACTCGCCGTACCCCGGCGCCGCCTTCCATGGGGGCATCAGGCGCCGCTCCGTGTAGTATTGAATTTCCTTCGCCCACCGCTTCGCGTCGTTGTAGGCCTCTAAGGGGAACGGGCCGATGTCGCCCGGGCGATGGCACGGCGTGCATTTGGCATAGAGAATCGGGGCGATATGTTCGGCAAAGGTTACGGCATGCGCTTTGGCAGGAGCGCTTGTTTCCTCTTTCAGCGTGAGGAAGCAGCCCACCACGGGCGTGCGCGCCATGGCGCTTGCCGTTCACAACGGCGTTCAGGGCGTCGCGCAGGTAGGCATGTTGCCCCACTTCGCGTTTGGTCACGCTATCGATGGCGCCGCTGTAAAGCGTCTGTCCCCGCAGGTTCAGCACAAACGCCTGTGGTACATGGGTGGCTCCCAGTGCTCTGGCAAGCGCCGCCGCGCCCTCCCGTACCACAGGGAACTGGAACCCCATCCGTTGCGCATGCTCGCGGACACTCTCGTCGGTCTCATCTGCTTCGGGGTAAAATGCCGAAGAAGGCGACCCACGCGCCTGAAAACTCTTGTAGAGCGTGTTGAGACGCGGCGCATAACGCGGCACCGCAGGACAGCGCGAGGAAAGCGTAACAAACACCACCGCCTTCTTTGATTCGAGCGCCTGCCACTGCCAGCTTTTGCCATTCAAATCGCGCCACTGGAGCGTTGTGATGGACACGGTCTCGCTCTGATACCCTGCCCACAGCAGTAGCCCGCTCAAAAGCACCGTCGCCAGAGTCCAGCGCATCATTTTCTCTCACTTGCCTTTAATTCTGGTATACTTCCGCCGATTCCTGCTGAGGAGCGATTTGGGAAGATGAACACCAAAGAACGTACTGCGCGATTATCGGGGACGGGTGAACCCGTTCCCAGGATACGCAGCCAAAGAGCCGACGGCGGTCGACTTTGTATCAAATCCCTGAATAGTCTCTCACGAGAATGATACCTGCAGTCCTCTGGCTGGAGAGTGTGGACAGCACGCAGCGTGTGGCGGGGGAACTGGCGACGCGCAGGGATCGGCGCTATCACGCGGTTTGTGCCCGCCACCAGACGGCAGGGCGCGGGCGCAAAGGAGCGACCTGGTACGACGAACCCGATACCTGCCTGCTGGTCTCGCTGGTTTTGTGGGACACGCCCTTGCCCAACCCTGTGGGCGTGCTGGGTCTCGTCGCGGCGCTTGCCGTGGTGGAG
Organism: Armatimonadota bacterium; assembly: GCA_037442385.1. Classification (GTDB taxonomy): domain Bacteria; phylum Armatimonadota; class Fimbriimonadia; order Fimbriimonadales; family GBS-DC; genus LDYB01. The sequence continues at coordinate 2,750 of JBBIQJ010000078.1, read as the reverse complement.
GTGGCGTCGGGCTTTCTGGAGAGCATCGGCGTCCCGTCAGAACGCCTCGCCCTCAAATATCCCAACGATGTGCTGTTAGACCAGCGTAAACTGGCGGGCGTGCTGGTGGAGATTGTGCAGGGGGTTCCGATTGTGGGAATTGGAGTGAATGTGGCGCAATCGGCGTTCCCCCCTGAGCTGGAGGAAAAGGCGATTTCGCTCTATCAGGCGGTCGGGGCGCCCGACGCCTCGCAGTTCGCGGCTTCGCGAGCGGACTGGGTGGCACGCCTGTGGGATGCCCTCCAGCGCTGGGAGGCGATACGCCGTGAATCGCCCCGGGCACTTTACGAAAGCTGGGTCCGCCGAGACAGCACCGCAGGGCGCGCCTACCGGGTGATGGATTACGACGGGGTGGTGGGAATCGCCGTTGCGGTGGAACCCGATTTTCGGCTCCGCCTGCGCCTGCCCGATGGACGGGAGGTCTGCAGCTACTTCGTGGAGAGCGTGTTGTAGGGCACCCCATGCGTTTTGGGCGCTCGATAGGGTATACTTTGGGGCTGAGATTAATCAGCGAGGCAAACAGCGATGGCTTCGGTCAAAACGGAAAGCGGTTCTACGGGATTGATCGCCCGCGTCCGCACATGGTGGCGCGACATCATGGCGGAGCTGCGGCGTGTCGTCAAACCCACACCCGAAGAGACGACACAGATGATGCTTGTCGTTGTCGGTTTTGTGATTATCGTCGGGCTGTGGTTCGCATTCTGGGATGTGCTGCTCTATCAGATTACGCACCGCATTGACGCATGGATGCAGGGCTTAGGGAGATAAGAACAATGCGCAGGGCGTGGTATGTCGTACGAACCCTGGTAGGTAAGGAAAATCAGGTAAAAACCGCCATCGAGAAGCGGGCGCAGGCGGCGGGGATGACCGACCGCATCTTTCAGGTACTCATCCCCACCGAGCAGGAAGTGCGCACAAAAGGCGGGCAAAAGCAAACTGTTACCCGAAAAGTTTTCCCGGGCTATGTGCTGGTGGAGATGATTCTGGATGACGAGACCTGGACGCTTGTGCGCACAACGCCAAGCGTAACAGGGTTCGTGGAATCGGGCGGCAAGCCTGTGCCCCTGTCGCCTGAAGAGGTGGAGGAGATCCAGCGCTCCATCGTGGAGAGCAAAGAGCGCCCGCGCATCTTCTTCTCGCCCGGCGATACCGTGCGCGTCAACGAAGGTCCCTTCGCCGAGTTCACGGGCAAGGTGGAAAGCGTCGACGCCGAACGCAACAAAGTCAAAGTGCTTATCACCATCTTCGGGCGCGAAACGCCCGTGGAACTTGAAGTCGATCAGGTCGAGAAAGTAAGTTAGGAGGGAAAAAACGATGGCTAAGGAGATTATGACGGTGATTAAGTTGAACCTGCCTGCCGGCGCGGCGACCCCCGCGCCCCCCGTGGGACCTGCCCTGGGACAGGCAGGGGTCAACATCATGGAGTTCGTGAAAAAGTTCAACGAAGCCACTGCCAACCAGCGCGGCTCCGTATTGCCTGTGGAGATTACGGTCTACAAAGACCGTTCGTTCACTTTTGTGGTCAAGCAGCCGCTGGCTTCAGACCTGATTAAGCAGGCAGCGGGCATCGAAACGGGTTCCGATAACCCGCTCCGCAAGAAAGTGGGACGCATCACCCGCGAGCAACTGCGCCAGATTGCGGAGCGCAAAATGCCCGACCTGAACGCCAACGATATCGAAGCGGCGATGCGAATCATCGCCGGCACTGCCCGCTCGATGGGCGTTGAAATTGTCGACTGACCCATCAGCGTGGGAGGAGCCAGCGCTCCGTTCGAACCACAAGGAGGCACACCATGAGAGGACAGAAGAAGCAGAAAAAACAGCCGCACAGCAACCGTTATCTGAGTCTGGTACGGAACATTGAGAAGGACGCACTCTACACGCCGCTGGAGGCGATTCGCAAGGTCAAAGAGACCGCCACCGCCAAATTTGATGAGTCGGTGGATATGGCGGTGAACCTGGGCGTGGACCCGCGCAAGAGCGACCAGATGGTGCGCGGCGTGGTCAACCTGCCGCACGGCACGGGCAAGAAACAGCGCGTGCTGGTGTTCGCCAAAGGCGAGCAGGCGGAAGCCGCGCGCGCCGCGGGCGCCGACCTGGTGGGCGCAGAAGACCTCGTGGAGCAAATCCAGAAGGGCTGGAAGGGCTGGAAAAACTTCGACCTGATAGTGGCAGGGCAGGACATGATGCCCATTATCAGTCGCATTGGCGGTATCCTGAAGGCGCGCATGCCAAACCCGAAATCGGGAACAGTCTCGCCCAACCCTGCCAAAGTGGTGGAAGACATCAAGAAAGCCTCGCGTGTGGAGTACCGCGTTGACAAGGCAGGCATTGTGCATATGCCTATCGGGCGCGCCTCCTACAGCGAGGAGCAGCTGTTGGAAAACTTCGCCGTCGCGCTGAATGCCCTGCTGAAGGCGAAACCCGCCGCCTCCAAAGGGCGCTACCTGCAGAAAATTACCCTTGCCAGCACGATGGGACCGGGCTTCAAGGTAGACCCCAACGAAGCCCAGAAGCTGGCGGAGCAGGTGAAGGCGTAAGCCATTCCTATGGCTTACGCTTTTTGGCTTCCAGTAGGCGGTTGAGGGTGTCAGGAGCGGACGGGGCGGGCGACGCTCTGGAGGCGGGTTCCTCTTGCGATGCGGCAGACCTGGACGCGGCAACCGCCTGCGGCGTCGGCTTGGGATGTTCAGTAGTCTGGTACTGTCGTT